>NZ_VHIL01000002.1:0-357049 GCF_006491895.1 Enterococcus sp. OL5 | reverse complement strand
AATTTTCAGCTTCTCTTTTTTTTGTTCTTTTTTTGACAAGTTTCGTCAAATTCTTGAAATGGTACAGCTTGCAATTTTTGTGAATATTTATAGATGGTACCGTTTTTTTTCGTGAAGTATTTCTCAGGGTTTGTCATACCATCAAACACAAATGAAAATGTTTTAATCAATTTTTCGAATAATGCTTGTTTTTTATCAAAAAAATGATTTTGATCAAAAAGTATAGATATGCTTGTAAAACGCTTTATATCGATCGTTTACTTTTTATAACTGGGAACGAAATTGCGATGAAACAGTGTTTAACAAATAACATAACATACCTGTAACTTAAATGTCATATCCGTAAAGTTGCAAAAATCAAATTGTAAAATAAAAACAATTCTACTATAATGACATCACGTCTTCTTGTTTTTTTAATCTATAACAAAAAAATCAATAAATATATTTGTTTCTGTTCCATCGGTGAAAAAAACGTTTGGTACAGAAGGTGGAAGGAGCAATTATTGTTGGATACCTATGATTTATTAAAAACAGCCATGAACGTTTCTGCCCAACGTGCAGAATTGATTTCGTCTAATATCGCCAATGTCAACACGGATGGGTACAAAGCAAAACGCATCGTGTTTGAAAGCGAATTAAAGCAGGCACTCGCTTCGTCAGGGACCGACGCTGCAACCGAAGCGTCAGTTTCTCAAGTAAAACCGAAAATCACTGAAAATGCAACTACCAGCATCAAAGACAACGGCAATAACGTGGATCTTGAAGTGGAGATGTTGGATCAAGCAGCCAATGGGTTATATTACAGTGCATTGACCGCACAAGTCAACGGACGCTTGCAAATGATGAACCTTGTATTGAGTAATTGATAGAAAGCGCAGGAAAAACAAATGGGTATGTTTAATGGACTAACGATCAACGCGAGCGGTCTAGCATTGGAACGGTTAAAACTAGATACGATCTCCAGCAATATCGCAAATGTAAATACGAATCAAACACAAACAACCGCTGCTTATCAAAAAAAGAGTATTCTTTTTTCAGAAAATTTAAAAAATAGCCGTGAAGGTACACCGGCTACATACGGTGTCAAAGTGACGGGGATCGCTGCCGATGAGACAGAAAAGCTGACCTATGATCCTACAAATCCCGCTGCCAACGACGAGGGATATGTCGGTCAATCAAATGTGGATATTGCCGATGAAATGGTGGCAATGTTGCAAGCGGTTCGAACGTACGAAGCCAATGTTTCTGCTTCAGAAATGAACAAAACGATCTTGAAAAAAGCATTAGAAATATCAAAGGGGTAACGAGAAAATGGATGGACTTTTAACGACAGGATTAACAGACTACCAAAACGTTTTGCGGACACTAGGCACGGGGGCTGCTTCAAACGAGACCAGTGTTGCAGGCGCCAAGGAAAATCAGTTTTCTTCTTACTTGACCCATGCGGTCGATCAGTTGAATCAAAAAACGGCGGTCATGGATCAAGATACTGTAAATTTGATCACCGGCGATGAAAGCGATCTAGGCAATGTGATGATTCGCATGACAGAGGCGCAACTGGCGCTACAAACAGCCGTTCAAGTACGAAACAAGTGTTTAGAAGCTTACAATGACGTGAAAAATATGCAGTTTTAGCAGTGGGTGAGGGAATAAGAATAAATGATGGATAAAGTGAAAGAATGGACAGAACAACTCAAAGACCGTTGGCAAATGCAAAGCTCTTTAAAGAAAATGATCGTTGTTCTTTCCGTTATCAGCGTTCTCGGAATCACAGCAGCTGTTTATTATTTAAATACGCGAATTGAATACGGTATCTTGTTTACGGATCTAAGCGATGCCGATGCGGGAACGATCAGCAAGGATTTGGATGAACAGCAGATCGCCTACAAATTAGCCGACAATGGGACGACTATTTTGATCGATAAGGACCAAGTCGATGAATACCGCATCAATCTTGCCGTGGACAATAAGTTACCAAATACCAGTACAGGCTTTGAATTATTTGATGATGCCAACATGATGACAACGGATGAAGACCGCAAAATCATGTATCAGCGGGCAGTAACGGGCGAACTACAGCGAGCAATCGAGTCGATCGATGCGGTCAAATCCGCCAAAGTTTTACTCGTGATGCCAGAAGAAAGTGTCTTTTCTTCGGAGGAAAGTGCGCCGACGGCCTCTATCGTGTTGTCCTTGAAAAATCAGCAAATCTCAGACGAGTCCGTGCAAGGGATCGTTACCTTGACTTCCGGCGCAGTGGAAAAGCTGAAGCCTGAAAATGTAAAAGTCGTTGATAGCGCGGGCAATACGTTGACGAGAACCGAAGATGAAGCCAGTCAATTAAGTGGCTTAAACAATAAATACATTGCCATCAAAGATTCCTATGAAAAAACGCTAGAAGAAAAAGTAGCGAAGTTGCTGACACCGATCTATGGTGCAGACAAATTCCAAGTGTCGATCAATTTAGACTTGAATTTTGACTCGATCGAGCGGAAGAAAGTCACTTATGATGACCCAGAGATCAAGAGTGAAACAGTGCAGGCAGCTGGTTCGCAAGGGACCGTCCAAGAAGCCCAAACAGGGACTGTGGATGACAATGTCTCCAATGTGACGGGCACGGACGGAGAGGGGAACAATTCCTACAGTCGCTCCGTTGAAAATGAATTGGATACCGAGACCACTACGACCATTACGGCTCCTGGCATGATCGAACGAATGACCAGCTCAATCGTGATCAATGCGAACCTTTCGCAAGCGGATCAAGCAGAATTGCAGCAGTTGATTGCTAGCGCCGTCGGCTATGACAATGATCGTGGCGATCAAATTGCGATCCAAGGGTTTGACTTTGCCCAAGCAGAGGTTGATCCAGCCGCTGATCCTCAAGGGAATGAACAGATTGCAGCTGCCAAAGGTTATGTCAAGTATGCCATCATCGGCGGTATCGTGTTGACCTTGTTCTTGGTGATCTTAATGATCGTTGGCGTGATCCGACGCCGACGCAAAGAAGACGAGTTGGAAGTCGATGTGACGGAGGAGATGGTCACTTTTGCACAACCATCCGCTGCTAGCATCGGAGCGAGTAACCCGGTTGCACAAGAAGTCGTTTTTGGCGGTGTCGGTAACCGGTCTGCTGAAACGAAACCAGCGGTGCCAGAAGCATCCACACAAGAAGCCACAGCAGAACATACAGGAGAACCAACATTGGATCAAACGGCTAGAAATTATGCCGAAAGCAATCCTGAAGTAGCGGCGGAATTGATCAAAGCTTGGATGAAAGAAAAATAAGGGGGCAGCCATGGATACAATAGACGGGGTAAAAAAAGCAGCGATTCTTCTGATCTCTCTAGGATCAGATACCTCTGCAAAGATCATGAAGCTGCTGCCAGAATCATTTATACAAAAAGTGAGCTATGAGATCGCCAACATCGACTTTGTCAGTCCCGAAGAGCGGGATCAAGTGTTGGAGGAATTTTCTCATACCGCAACGGCCCGCAAATATGTCTTAGACGGCGGGATCGATTATGCCAAAAATTTGCTGAACCAAGCATTAGGCCCTCAAAAAGCCAAAGAAGTCATTGACGTATTGACTCAGATTCAGCTGCGGGAACGGCCCTTTAATATCGCTCGCAAAGCCGATGTTCAACAGTTGACCAATCTGTTGATCGGCGAACATCCACAAACGGTAGCGTTGATTTTGTGCTACATGCAGCCGGACAAAGCGGCCAGCGTCTTGTCGCAGTTTCCCGATCATTTGCAAGTGGAGATCGCTGAACGGATCGGAACGATCTCCAGTACGTCGCCTTTGGTGATCGAACGGATCGAAAAAGTGATCGAGAACAAATTCTCGAATTACATTGAGAACGATACGGAAAATGTCGGTGGTGTGCACACACTGGTAGAAATCTTGAACTCAGTCAGCCGCAGCACCGAAAAGAACATTTTGAACGACTTAGAAAAGCGGCAACCGGAACTATCCAACGAAGTGAAATCCAGCTTGTTTACTTTCGAGGATATCGTGACCCTCGATCGCTTGGATGTTCAAAAAGTCTTACGAGATGTTCAAAACGATGTGTTAGTCTTAGCGCTTAAAGGCACGACCGATGACATCAAGAACTTTATTTTCTCCAACCTCTCATCACGGGCGGTGGAAAATCTGCAAGAAGAAATTCAATTTATGGGTCCTACCCGCTTGTCTGCTGTAGAAGAAGCCCAACAAAGTGTGGTGGCTGTGATTCGACGGCTAGATGAAACCGGTGAGATCTACATCGGAAGGGGCGACCAAGATGCAGTGGTCAAATAGCAGTTTATTGAAGCAGCAGGCGGTCAAAACGACTGAAGCTGCGCGCAGTATTTTGACGGATACGACCATCAAAGCGCCGATTGAGAAACCGAGCTTGGATCCAGAACTGCAAGCGGCTAGACGTGCACGCCAGTTGGAGCAGGAACGGCATCTGCAGCAAATGGAAGCCTTGAAGCAGCAGATTTTGACCGATGCACAAGCGCAAGCAGCTCAAATTCTAGCAGAAGCGAGAACGGAAGGCTTTCAAGCAGGACAAGCAGATGGCTTTCAGCAAGGCTATCAAGAAGGACTCAATGCCAGCAAAGAAGCCGCGCAAGCATTGATGACACAAGCCCAAGCCAATGTCGCTGAAGCCGTGTCTGAAATCAACACCTTTCGCTCAGAGAAAAAGCAAGAAATGATCGCTTACGGCACGGCAATCGCCGAAGCCTTGATCAATCAACGTTTTACAGACGAGCAAGCAGGCTTCCTGCCTTTTGTGGAGTCTGTGCTATGGCAATTTGAACAACCCGATCAATTTGTGACTGTTCGCAGCCAAGAGCAGCATCTTGCAGGGTTGCGAGAATTGTTGGAAACCAAAAAGCAGACGATCAGCGGGTTTCGCTATTTACTCATGGCAGATGACAGCTTGGCGGAACATGATTTTTGTATCGAATCTGAAAATGCCTTGGTGGTTTTTGAACTGAGGAAAGAAATCGCTCGCTTTTTGAGCCAATTTCTAGAAAGCAGTGTGAAGGAATGACGTTTGAATTACCGATCACAGCGCTGCGCAAAACAGCGCAAGCACAGCCGTTTTTTACCACTTACGGCAAAGTCAGCGAAGTCGTAGGTCTGTTGATCAAAGTCGAAGGGCTGGCGGTTTTCATAGGAGAAATCTGTGAAGTCGCACTGCAAAACAAGACACATACAGCCTTAGCCGAAGTCGTGGGCTTTGTGAAAAAAACCGTGCTCCTGATGCCCCTTGATCAGCTAGAAGGCATCGGACCGGGCTGTTTGGTGCGGCCAACTGGCAAATCGTTGACGGTAAAAATCGATGATACGCTGCTAGGGCACACCTTAGATGGACTAGGGCGACCGTTAGATATGGCGCTGGAGCTGGAAAGTGCGCCAGAATATCCAGTTAGTCAAGATTCTCCTGACCCCTTTCGTCGTCAAAAAATCGCTGAGATCATGCCGACAGGTGTCCGGGCGATCGATGGTCTCTTGACCGTCGGCCTTGGCCAACGGATCGGCATTTTTGCCGGCAGCGGGGTCGGTAAGAGTACCTTATTGGGGATGTTGGCTCGTTATTGCGAAGCCGATGTCATCGTGATCGGCTTGATCGGCGAGCGGGGACGAGAAGTCAAAGAATTTATTGAAAATGATCTAGGCCCAGAAGGTTACCGCAAGTCGGTCGTTGTCTGTGCTACTTCCGATATGCCGCCTCTCGTACGATTAAAAGGGGCTCATGTGGCAACAGCGATCGCTGAGTATTACCGCGATCAAGGTAAGAAAGTCGTATTGATGATGGATTCGGTGACCCGTTTTGCGATGGCGCAGCGGGAGATCGGTCTATCGACAGGTGAACCACCGACGACCAAAGGTTATACCCCTTCTGTGTTTACAGCTTTACCGAAGTTGTTAGAACGCAGTGGGATGTCTGACAAAGGCTCGATCACGGCCTTTTATACCGTCTTGGTAGAAGGGGATGACATGAATGAACCGATCGCTGATGCGGTGCGGGGGATTCTTGACGGTCATATTCTGTTGTCCCGAAAAATCGCCGCTCAAAATCATTATCCTGCCATCGATATTCAAAACAGCCTCAGCCGTTTGATGAAGACCCTCGTTTCTGAGGAACAGCATGAACATGCGGGGGAACTAAAAGAAAACATGGCCGTTTATGCAGAGGCCAAGGATTTGATCGATATCGGTGCCTACAAAAGCGGCAGCAATGCGTTGACCGACCAAGCGATCGCGTTGCATCACCCTATCCTACGGTTTTTACAGCAAAAAGTGGATGAGCGGATCCCATTTGAACAAACGATTTTTGAATTGGCGCATTTGTTCAGTGAAGAAGCGCTGATCGAGCGCCAGCGTTCGACCATGTAAAACAGATCATAAAGGAGCAACTATGCAAGCATTTCACTTTTCCTTAGAAAAAGTATTGGATCACCGAAAAACCATTGAGCAAGAAGCCAAACGAGCGTACGCCCAAAAACAACAATTGTTGATTCAGCAAGAACAGCACCTGAATACGCTGACACAGGAAAAAGCCCAGCTTTTTGATGTCAATGAGATGACCATTGGGCGGATGCAAGTGCAACAACGCTATTTGCTTGCTTTGAATGCCACCATCGATGAGGTTCAGAACAAAATGTTTCACGTGAAGCAAGAATTGGCAGAGTCTTTATCGGTGGTGGTAGAAGCGCAGCAGGAACGCAAGATCGTGGAAAAACTGCGAGAAAAACAATTTGCTGAATACACCTATGAACAGCAATTGGAAGAGCAAAAACAATTGGATGAGTTCGGCAATCGCGCCTTATTTTCTTAAAGCACTAATGGCTTTAGTGATGAGACGACCTTGGGTTCAAAGCATCAGCTGAGAGGAGGTGAACAATGAAAGAGATCACAACAAGTGCCGTAACCGCTGTACCTGTCGGTAGCAAATCAAAAAAGATGGAGGCGTCACCAGAAGTCTTCAGTTTGCTGATGCAACAGCTGACGGAACAGAGCGAAAACAACCTGCCAGACCCTATCGAAACATCAGGGATGACGGAGCAAACCGCCGCCGCACCAGAAATGGGCACGGCCAGCAGTATGGAACATCTGCCGCAGGAGCCAGAAATCACTTCAGCAGCTGGACAACCTGCAACGACACAAGCGCCAAGAATGAGCCAGATCAGCCAGGCACCTTTTGCAGGCTTGGTTCAAGAAGCGCCACAGGCATCAATGGCAACGACGGAGCAGAACCAAACGAGCGCCACAGCAACTTTAGCACCAATAGACGTAGCCACCACAGTCATCGACCCCTCCGAGTCTACGCTTGAAGGTCTGGATTTGATGACAAATGACAGAAGTGAAGCCGCAGCACCAACGCTTGAAACGCCTTTGCCAGAAGACTTAGTAGGCGAAGAGCAGTCCACGGCAAAAGGGATCGCGACTTTCAAGGAAATCGATTTAGTAACAAAAGCCGCGATTGCGCAGACGACAGAAGCACAGCGGAAACAGTCCACCGAAGGGACCGCGCAATTGGGCCAAACGGGACCATTAAATCAAGTGTCGCCAGTGACCAACCAAGCGACGGATACGACTAGCACCTTGCAACGCACGAATGAAACAGTCGCCAAAAAAGCGGAAGCTGTTTCTGCACAAGCCATTGCTTCTTCAGCAGTAACTGACAATGAAATGGCGGCACCAGCACTGCAACTGCTTGATGTTTCTTCCCTTTTGACCAAGCAAGGACCGGCGCCAACAAAAGCGAGTATGGAGCAAGCGGTCCTGCCCTTAGCAAAAGCGACTGCCCAACTTGTCCAAACGAGCAGCACGGCAAGCGAGAAAAAAATCACGCTGCAATTCGTTCCCGAAAAATTAGGCACGATCCAGCTTTCCCTAGAAACGAATGCCCAAGGCAGCCGCTTAGAACTGACCGTTCAGCAGCCGCAAGCCAAAGAATTATTGCTGTCCATCAAGCATGAGCTAGAGCAAGTTTTGCAAAAGCAAGAGCAGCCGATCCTAGCGATCAAAGAACCTACGTTAGCTTCTGTCCAGCAGGCTAGTCCGCTGGCAAATCAATCCTTTGCCGGCAGTATGATGGCAAGTGACAGTCAGTTAAGCCAACAGCGTTTTTTACAGGCTCAAAAAGGACAAAGCAAAAAGCCATTTCATCAAAGCAATACGGCTGAAGAAGAGCAGCAATTAGCACCGATCGATCATACGATCAGTATTTTAGTGTAAAGGAGGAGACCTATGGCAGATGAAATTACAGCAGCTGCGGCCGGTATTGCCAATACATCGGCATTAACGCAAACAAAAAAATCTTCAGATATCTCCATGGATGATTTTTTGAAGATCTTAGCCGCATCTATGAGCAACCCATCGATGGGAGGCAGCGATTCTTCTGGTGGTGGTAGCACCGACTATATCTCGCAACTGGTTCAATTTACGACCTTAGAGAGCTTGAATGAATTGAGCGAAACGTTGACGACCTCGGTGATTTTACAGCAACAGCAGCAAGCCTTTAGCTTGATCAATAAACAAGTCACTCTGATGGACGGCACAGAAACATTGTCAGGAACCATCGAAAAGGTCCGCTTTGCCAATGGCTACGCCACGATCGTCGTAAATGGCAAAGAATACAGTATGAGTGCGATCCAAGAGATTGGCGGCGAAGCAAAATGAGTTTGACGATTCAACAGGGGCTGCAAAAAGTTGCCGGGGAGCCTTATCAACATCCCCGCAAAGGCGTGGACAAACAAGCCTTTTCTGCAATGCTTGAACAAAAACAAAGCGACATCAAAGTCTCCCATCATGCGCAAAAGCGTTTGACCGCAAGAGAATTGACCTTACAAGACGATGATTATCAATCCCTTTCAACGGCGCTTAGTGAGCTCGCGGAAAAAGGCAGCAAAGAATCACTGCTCGTGTACAAAGATATGGGCTTGATCGCCGATGTCCATTCACGAACCATCATTACGGCGATGGGGATGAACGAGCTTCACACCGTCACCAATATTGACAGCGCCACATTTATCAAATAGCAGCTGGACTGAAAAGGGGCTGCAAGTATTTTCTGAATGACAGAGGAAAATACGCCAACCATAAGGAGGAAAACAAGCATGTTACGATCATTATATTCAGGTGTCAGTGGAATGAAAAATCTTCAAACGAAAATGGACGTGGTTTCCAATAATATCGCCAACGTCAATACGGTTGGATTCAAATCAAGTCGAGTACTTTTCCAAGACATGATGAGCCAAACGATGTCTAACGCAACTGCGCCAGGCAACGGCTTAGGCGGGATCAACGCAACGCAGATCGGTTTAGGGGTTCAGACGGGCTCCATCGATACTATCAATACAGTCGGTGCCCCGCAATCGACAGGTCGCAGCATGGATTTTTATATCAGCGGACAGGGCTACTTTATGGTACAAGGACCAGGAGCAAATGGCGAAACCTATTACACACGAGATGGCGCATTCGTGCGCGACAGCAACGGAACCTTGACCAATAGTGATGGGATGCAAGTCTTAGGTCGTTCAGTCAATGGCGGTCAACCAGTTGTCTATGATGACAACTTTGATGAAAACACGGCATTGAGCGGACAAGATGCGGTATCTCCCTTGTCGATCCCAAGCACACTGACCGTCAATGGGGAAACCTTGACCTATAACTCCATGGCGATCGATGCCAATGGCTTAGTGTTGGCAAAATACGGCAATCAAACCTTTGTGATGGGAAAAGTCGGTGTCGCAACCTTCAATAACCCAGAAGGCTTAGAAAAAGTCGGCGGCAACAACTATATCCAAACCAGCAACTCAGGGAATCCGATCGTTGCAGGACCTGGCAACAATGGCGCAGGAACGCTGCAAGCAGGTGCCTTGGAAATGTCCAATGTCGATCTTTCGACAGAATTTACCGAAATGATCATTGCGAGCCGTGCCTATCAAGCAAATTCAAGAAGTATTACGACTTCTGATGAAATGCTGCAAGAATTATTGAATCTAAAACGTTAAGAACGTAACGCTTCACCATTGAGAGGAGTTTGACCATGATTCTAGTGACAGCATTGAATGGCAAGCCATTCTATTTAAATCCAACATTGATTTATCGGATCGAAGAAATGCCGGATACATTGATCACACTGACAGACGGCAAAACATTAGTGGTGACGGAAGCTGCGCAAGAAGTTGCGCAGCGGGTGATCGAGTATCATACGGTGATCCATTCGAACCAAGTGAAAACGTAAGGGTGGGAAAGATGGCAAAAGAAGAAAAAGCACCAAAAGCAGAAAAAGAGAAAAAAGGCTTGAGTATGGTTGTTTTACTGCCGATCCTCTTGATCGTGGTAGTCGGCGGCAGTATCGGCGGAACCTTAGTGACGAATCACTTTTTGACGGGGGAAAAAACAGCAGCTGCTGAAACAGCAAAAGACAGCAGCAAAATCTCCTCAGACGAAGCGATCGTGGCATTGGATGAATTTTTAGTCAATCTGGCCAAAGAAGACAACCAAGAGCAGCAATACATGAAGGTCAATTTATCGATTTTAGTGGCGGATGAGGAAAAAAGCGCGGAAGCCACGAAAAATGTGGCCGTCATTCGTGACAGCGTCGTAAATTTATTGCGCCAACAAAAGGCCAGCGGTATTTTGAGCTCCGCCGAAAGTGTACCGAATTTAAAAAAAGCATTGAAAGAAACAATTAATCAGGAATACGGATCAGAAATCGCCAAGGATGTTTATGTGACGGATTTAGTGATCCAATAGAAAGAGGCATGTTGATGGAAACATTTTTATCGCTGGTCAAAATGATTGGGTTTTTGCTGCTTATTCTTTATTTGATCAACATCAGTTTGAAATATTTGAATCGTTACACGAACCAGCACAATCACCAGCTGCGTATTTTGCAAAAAATCGCCGTCAGCAAATCGTCTTCGATCGGGATCGTCCAAATCATGGACAAATGCTATGTCATGAGCTTTTCTGAACAGCAAAACCAAATCATCAAAGAGTTGACGCCAGAAGAAACGGCCGCTTTTTTACAGCAAAGCCTAGAAAGCACCCAAGTGCAAGCTGGCAAAGATTTTTCTGAATGGCTAAACAAAGCCAAGGCGGAAATTGCTGGAAAACGAGGCAAGCAAAAATGAAGAGCAAAGGCAGAGATATCAAAATCATGGCTGCGGTCCTTTTCAGCAGTCTGATGCTTCCGCAGACGGCGTTTGCCTTAGACACGGAAGACGTCAGTTCCACCATTAACAATTTATTGTCGAATGGGAACGGCTCAAGTGATACGATCAATACTTTCTTGTTGCTGACGCTGCTTTCCCTCTTACCGGTCTTGCTGATCATGATGACTTCTTTTACTCGTATCATCATGGTCTTGTCCTTTGTGCGCAGTTCGTTAGGTACGCAGCAAAACCCGCCCAATCAAGTGTTGATCGGGTTGGCCTTATTCTTGACATTTTTTATTATGAAACCTGTGTATACCGACGTCTACCAGCAAGCGATCGAACCGTTTGATCGACAAGAGATCAGCCAAGCCGAAGCCTTTGACCGCTCAGAAAAACGGATCAAGGCCTTTATGATGGTACAGATACGGGAAAAAGACATTGCCTTGTTTGCGGAAGCTGATGGGGAGACCGAAAAGTATCATTCTTCTGACGATGTTCCTCTGACCGTTATGGTACCGGCGTTTATTATCAGTGAATTACGAACGGCTTTCAGTATCGGCTTTTTGATTTTTATTCCCTTTTTGATCATTGATCTGGTCGTCTCCAGTATCTTGATGTCGATGGGGATGATGATGCTGTCGCCAATCATGATCTCACTGCCCTTCAAGATCTTACTATTTGTTTTAGTGGATGGCTGGTATCTGATCGTGGAGTCGCTGATCAATAGCTTTCAATAGCCGCTAAGAAAGGAGCCAAGAGGAAATGACAGTAGAAATGGTACTTGATGTGCTAAGGGAAGCCTTTCTTCGAATTCTAGCGATATCTGGCCCCGCCTTATTGGTCGGCATGCTCGTTGGATTGGTGATCAGTGTTTTTCAAGCCACTACCCAAATCCAAGAACAAACGTTGAGTTTTGTGCCGAAACTATTAGCGATTTTTTTGACCTTGATCTTGGCGGGGAATTTTATGCTGAATCTCTTGTTGAATTTTACCAAAATGATTTTCAAGATGATTGCGGCAATGTAAGGAGGAAACCTGATGGCGCCGATTCAAGCGACGGTGTTGATTTTTTGTCGAATATTGGCGTTTGTCGTCCTTTGTCCGATCTTCTCACAGCAAAATTTTCCGTCACTGGCAAAAATCGTGATCGGCATGGCGTTGACGGTCCTATGTCTGCCGACGGCACCTGCGATTCCTGAGCTTTCCCTCTTTATGCTGACGGTTTTCGTCATCAAGGAAGTACTGTTTGGGATGGCGATGGGCTATTTGAGTCAGCTGGTCTTTACTGGTGTGGAAATTGCGGGTCAACTGATCGACTTTCAAGTAGGCTTTTCGATGGCGCAAGCCTATGATCCGACGTTGCAAATCGCCTCTTCCCAGTATGGAAAAACGTACTATTGGCTGACGATCGCTGTGTTTTTTGGACTTGATCTGCATCATCGACTGATCACAGCACTGCTGTTGTCTTTTCGGATCGTGCCCTTAGGCTCTGTGGTGATCCAAGGCACGACGGTTGAAGGCATCGTCAAACTTTTCAGCCAAATGATGGTGATGGCAGTCAATCTTGCGGCACCAATGATCATTGCGCTGCTGTTGGTGGACCTGGTGCTAGGTGTGATTTCTCGGTCGATTCCCCAGATCAATATTTTGATGATGAGTCTCTCGATGAAAACTGCCATCAGTTTTGTGGTGTTTCTCTTGCTACTACCCAATGTCCTTTCGTACTTAGGCAAACACTTGCCAGATACGGTCCGCTATTTGCAGGAGTTTATCGAGTCCTTTCAATAAAGTAACAGGTAGCCAGTAGGAGGTGAGAAGATGGCAGAAAAAGATGGCAAAACCGAACTACCCAGTGCCAAGCGGCTGCGGGATGCCCGCAAACGCGGGGAGGTCCCTAAGACCCAGGAATTAGCAGCAGCTGTTTCGCTATTGGTCTTCTCGTTTTTGATCCTGTCTTTATGGCAGTTTTTCGCCGCTTCTTTTTTGCCTTATTTTTCCCGAAGTTTGGCGCAGCTGGCTGATTATCAAACCAGTTTGGCGGATCTGCCGAAACTAGGGGTGCAGAGTATCTTGCTGCTGCTTTTGTTGTGTGCGCCCGTCTTTTTGGTCGCGCTCGGAGTCGGGCTTCTCACGAATTATGCCCAAGTCGGTCTGTTGTTTTCCGGCAAGGCCATCAAACCAGATTTTAAAAAGCTGAACCCTATCAGCGGGATCAAGCAGCAATTCAGTTTGCGCTCGTTGATGAATTTAGGCAAAACATTGGCGAAATTCGGCGTGATCGTCTACTTGTGCTATCAACAATTTTTAGCTGCCGTCCCTGTTTTACTGGGTTTGAGTGAAGTGGGGTTGGAAAAAACGATTTTGTTCATGCTACTGCGGGCCAAAGAATTGTTTTTACAGATCTCGATTTTTTTGATCATTTTAGCCGTAGTCGACTACGGCTACCAACGCTATAGCCATCGTAAGAACTTGATGATGAGCAAGCAGGAAGTCAAAGAAGAGTTCAAGCAAATGGAAGGTGATCCGCAAGTCAAAGCACAGCGCAAAGCGAAATACCGTGCGATGACCCAAAATGCCATCGCCAACGTCAAAGAAGCGACGGTTTTGATCACCAATCCGACCCATTTCGCCATTGCGATTCGTTACGATGCCAGCAGTGAAGGGGTGCCGCGGGTCTTGGCCAAAGGGGCAGATCAGCTGGCGCAGCGGATGAAAGCAGAAGCACTGAAAGAAAATATTCCACAGATCGAAAATCGTGAAGTGGCACGGGCCCTTTATCGCCAAGTAGAACCCGGGGATCTGATCCCTGTTGAAATGTATGAAGCCATTGCCGAAATCATCGCTTTGGTCTATCAGTTAGAAGAAAGCCAACGCGGCAAGATTTAAGGAAACAGGAGGAACAAAAATGAATGAGGCTGCCTCAAAACCGAAAAAAGGCATTGGTCTGGCGGATATCTTAATCTCGGTGATCGTCCTAGCTATTATTGGTCTAATTATTATTCCATTACCGAGTGCACTATTAGATATTCTGATCATTATCAATTTGACGATCGCGATCAACATTTTACTGATCACCCTGTTTACCAAATCAGTGTTGGAATTCACTACGTTTCCAACCTTGCTGCTGATCACAACGATGTTTCGCTTAGGTTTGAACCTATCTTCCACTCGGTTGATCTTGACCCAAGGAAATGGCGGACACGTGATCGATGCCTTCGCCAATGTCGTTGCCGGCAGCAATTACATCGTGGGGATCATTTTGTTCGTGATCATCATGGTGGTTCAGCTAGTCGTCGTGACCAATGGTGCAGGGCGTGTCTCCGAGGTAACTGCTCGCTTCACATTAGATGCGATGCCCGGCAAGCAAATGGCAATCGATTCCGACCTAAATGCCGGATTGATCACGGAAGCGGATGCCCGCAAACGACGAAAAGATCTGCAGCGAGAAGCTGATTTCTTTGGTTCGATGGATGGTGCCAGCAAGTTTGTCAAAGGGGATGCGATCGCAGGGATTTTGATCACTGTCATCAATTTAGTCGGTGGGGCGATCATTTTCTCCATGGGCGGACAAATGACCGTCATGGAAGCCTTCGCCCAATTCGGGAAACTGGCGATCGGGGATGGCTTGGTCAGCTCGATTCCCTCTTTATTGATTTCGATTGCTTCTGGGGTGATCGTGACTCGTTCCGATAACGATAGTTCCTTTGGTTTGGATATTGCGGCAGATGTGATGCGTAATCCCCAACTGTTTCGGATCGTGGGGGCGATTCTCTTCGTCTTAGCCTTAGTTCCCGGGTTTCCTTTTGTGCCTTTTGTGTTGATTGGCTTAGGCCTTTTCGCAGCCAGTTTTCTGGTGACGCAAAAAGAAGAAAAGCAGCGAGTGGAACAAAAACAATGGGAACAAAAATTGGCACTGGAACGCAAAAAAGAAGCACAGGAAGAAGACGATTCCGTGGCTTCCTTCCAAGTGGAACCAATCTCAGTGGAAATCGGTTATGGTCTGATCCCTATCGTGGATCGTTCGATCGACAACAGCTTGATGAACCGCATCGTGGCGATTCGAAAACAGAGTGCTAGAGAATTAGGGATCTTAGTCAGTCCCGTTCGTATTCGCGACAACCTCTACTTGGATGCCAATGATTATGTGATCAAGATCCGCGGCAACGAAGTCGGCCGCGGCGATATTTACCCGAATAAAGTCATGGTGATCAGCCCGAATGAAGAGCCGTTTCCTTTTCAAGGAATCGCAACAAAAGAACCAGCCTTTCATCTGGATGCTATGTGGATCGATGAATCCGATAAGGAGATGGCGGATCTGCAAGGGTTTACGATTATCGAGCCGTTGACCGTGATCGCAACACACTTAAAAGAAATCATCTATGCCCATGCACCAGAGCTGTTAGGTCGCCAAGAAGTCAAGAAATTATTGGAGGGCATCAAAGAGCAGTACAATGTCGTGATCGATGAATTGATCCCCGATATTTTGCGGCTCGGCGAGGTCCAAAAAGTTTTACAAAATTTATTGGATGAGCAAATTCCCATCAATGACTTAGCAACGATCTTAGAAACCTTAGCCGATTACGGCGTTGTCACGAAAGACGTAGAAGTTTTGACAGAATATGTCCGCCAAGCATTGAAACGGACGATCGCTGCCAAGTATGCCAATGAGAACCACGAGCTGCAAGTGGCGGTGATCCAGCCGAAACTAGAAGAAATCATCGCTCAAAGTATCCAAAAAACCGCAACTGGCTCGTACCCGGTCTTAAAACCAGATACCGTGACCAAGCTGTTGGATGCCATCAGTGGGATCCAACATGCAGCGATCGCTCAAAATATCAATTTCGTCATTTTAGCATCGCCTAAGATCCGGTTAGCATTCAAAAAAATGATCGTTTTTAATTTTCCAGATATCGCCGTTCTTTCTCTAAATGAGATTCCCAATGAAATTGCGATCGAAACGGTGGGCAGTATTGACATTTAAGCAGAATTTTCTTAGGAAGGGGCATCGCCGATGTATGAAGTCGATCGAGAAGCGGAGATCATCAAGTATTTGCCGCTAGTGGAACGGGTGGTTCAGCGCCTGTCTATCAAAACCGCCGATTATGAATCAGGCGATCTCTACAATATTGGGGTGATTGGGTTGATGGATGCCTTGCGGAAATTCGATCCCTCAAAAAAAGTTCCTTTTGAAAGCTATGCAGCGATTCGTATCAAAGGGGCAATTATTGATGAAGTACGCAAGCACGCCAAAATCTCCCGATACAAAATGGCGGCAGTCAATCAGTTTTATCAAGCACGGCAAGAGTTGGAGCAAAGCCTCAAAAGAGAAGCGACCGACACCGAGATCTGCAAACAGCTGGGAATCAACCAAAGTCAACTAGCGGATATTTATGAGAGTCTGCACTACTTAGCCAGCGTCTCTTTGGAAGATACCTTGTTTGCTTACCAAGAAGAAGGCATGACCTTAAAAGATATGGTTCGAGATCCTGCCGAAAATATCGAAGAGACCTTGGTCGCTGAAGAAAAACGCACCGCCTTGGTGGCGTGCATCAAAAAATTAGGGGAACGGGAACAATTGATTTTAAGTTTGTACTATACCGAAGAACTGACGTTAAAAGAAATCGCTGAAATCTTAGAAGTCTCGATTCCGCGAGTTTCACAAATTCATGGCAAAACGATTGCCAAATTGCGCACATTGATTGAGGAGGAACTGGCATGATTCGAGGATTGGATGTCTTATCACGGAACATTTCATTATTACAAAAGCGACAAGAGACGACGAGCGGCAATATTGCTAATGTCAATACAACAGGATATCAAGCAAAAACCTTATTCCAGTCGGCGCTAGATGAAGTGGCATTGCATAATTACCAAAGCGGGCCCAATGCGGATACCCGCCGTGACATTGGTGGATTGTCTTTAGGGACCCAATTGGCAGGCAGTACCATCAGTCAAGATCAAGGCGCCGTCAAACAGACGGGACAAGCCAGCGATTTTGCACTGCTTTCCGAAGGCTACTTTGTCGTTCAAAACAATGCGGGGCAGCGGTTGTATACGAGAAATGGCAACTTTACCGTCAATCAGCAGAATCAATACGTAACACAAGAAGGCTATCTTGTCTTAGGTGCCAATGGACAAGCAGTCAGCGCCTTAGGACCAGCGAACTTTCAGATCCAAACATTCCCCCAAGAAGCATTGACTACAGCTGGTCAAAACTACGTGACTAGCAACGCAGCAGGAACCACGGTGAATGCACCCGTGATCCAGCAAGGTGCCTTAGAACAAGCCAATGTAGCGGTTGCCGATGAAATGGTGGCGATGATCCAGACTTCTCGCGAATTTGAAGCCAATCAGAAAGCCTTGAGTTCAACGAATCAGACATTGCAAAAAGCGGTCAACGAATTAGGAAAGATTTGAGGATGAGTCAATGAATATCAGTGGATTATTAGGAATCAGCCGTTCTGGGTTGAATCATTTGCAGACAAACTTAGACACGACAGCCAACAATATTGCCAACGTCAATACCAATGGCTACCAAGCACAAACGACGCACTTTCAAGCATTGATGGAAAACGCCATCGGTGCAGAAGAAACGCTATTTAATGGCAACGCCGCCCAATATGGTGCGTCAATGGGGGCAAAAGCGACTACGACCACCAGTTTTGCCCAAGGCAATCTGGCGGGCACTGCTCAGCCATTAGATCTCGCGATCCAAGGCAATGGCTTTTTCGGGGTTCGGGACCAAACCGGTCAATTACTGCTGAGTCGAGCAGGCAATTTTCATTTAAGTGAGAACAAGCAATTAGTCAATAGTGAAGGGTACCCTGTGGCAATGACCACAAACGTACCGACCGCGCAGTGGCCAGATGCGCAGCAAATCGCAATAGATGCCAGCGGTCAGTTGACGACGGAAGAAAATGGTCAGACTCGCGTGTTGGGACAGCTGACCCTTTATCAGCCGACGAATATAGAAAACATCACGCCAGTGGGCAACCAACTGTACCGTGCTGGTGATCAAGCGTTGCTTACTTCGCAAACCAATCCAGCAGCCTTTGGCAGCGTCTTGCAAGGACAGTTAGAACAGTCGACGGTGGATCTAGCGACGTCCATGACAGACTTGTTAACGACCCAGCGTGCGTATGGATTGAATACGAAAGCCATGCAGACAGCCGATGAGATGTGGTCCGTGATCAATCGTTTTACAGATTAGAGGAGAAAGAACATGATTCGCTTAACCAAGGTCAGTAAAAAATTCAGCAATGGTACGTTGGCATTGGCCGATATTTCTGTTGCGATCCCTCAAGGAGAATTTATCTATGTGGTGGGTCCCAGTGGTGCGGGCAAATCGACCTTATTCAAATTGCTCTTGAAAGAAGAAGAGCTTTCGGCCGGTTCTATCCAAGTCGGCAATGTCTTGTTGGAACAACTCAAAGACCGTCATCTCTATATGGTTCGACGACAAGTCGGTATCGTCGGACAAGAAGACCTTTTGCTTCCTTATCTGACGGTTGCCAAAAACGTTGACTATGCGCTGCAAGTACTAGGCACTCCCCGTAAGCTGCGTCAGGAAAAAACCGCCAAAGCGCTGCAACTGGTGGGCATGTTTCCTCAAAAGGATCATTATCCCGAGGAGCTTTCCGTGGGACAGCGCAAAAAAGTAGCGATCGCGCGGGCGATCGTCACAGAGCCAGCAGTCTTGATCGCCGATGAGCCCACCGCCAATCTGGATGCCAAATCAGCCGTCGAAGTCATGAAACTACTCTTGCGGATCAATCAAGTCGGTGCCACGATCCTCTTGGCGACCCACGACAGCACGATGGTCAATACGGTCCGTAATCGGGTAGTCGAACTGCAAAACGGTCGTTTGGTTCGGGATGAATACCAAGGCGGCTATACGCGCTTTGCTGATCCAAAAGATACATATGTCTGGTGAAGATGCTTAACTTTTCTAGCAAAAGATCCGATTAAAGAACTAGAAGATTGTTTTCATAATCGGATAAAGAAGGAGTGACCCAACGATTATCAAGTGAAGAGCGAATCTTGATAAACAGCACGACTGATCATTTTGCATAGGAAAGGATACTGTTATGAAGAAGAAGGTACAAGCTATCATCAAAAAAATCCGCTTGGCGGCGTTGATTCCGCTAGGATTTACCCTGATCGTATTATTAGGATGCTATTTCTTCGTGATCCGCACCCACGGAGACGGACAAGCAGCAAAAAGTTTCTTTATTTTTTCAGTGATCGTACTGCTGCTAGAAATCGCAGTGTTAGTAGGAATGACCTATTTGGTAAAAAAAGAGACCCATTCGGGCATGGATACGTTATTGACAGAACTAGAAGCAGTCGGTTCTGGCGATCTGTCGCATATCGATGAGATCGGCAGCAGCGACCAGACCTCTCTTTTTGGGCAAGTTCAAAATCGTTTTCAAGGGGTTTTAAACACCTTCAAAGCGGTGATCGTTGGCATGCACGAAGAAAGCAGCCGAATGGAAAAAATGGTAGGCGGCTTAACGACAACCTCAAAAAATGCCAAAAATTCAATTGAAAATGTGCGTCAGACGATGAATGCCATCGCAGATGCCACTAGTTCACAAGCCTCCGAAGCGGAACAAACCTCCTTTGATATGGACGAGTTAGCCTTAAGTATCGAAGAGATCCACAAAGAGATCGAATTGATGAACGGCTATGTGGGTCAATCCCAAAGCAGCAATGTCCACAATTCAGAAATGATGTTCCATGTATTTGAAAGCTGGGAGATCGAACGGCAAAACCAAGCAGAATTAGTAGAAAGCATGAACGACATGAACGAAGATGTCCAAAGCATCGGTAAGATCGTTCAGTTGATCAATGACATTTCTGATCAGACCAACTTACTGGCATTGAATGCATCCATCGAAGCAGCTCGAGCTGGAGAAGCGGGCCGAGGGTTTGCCATCGTTGCGGAAGAAGTCCGTAGCTTGGCGGAACAAAGCAGTCAATCAACGAAAAGCATTCGTTCGATCATTGAAACGATCCGCAAAAAATCGGAAAAAGTGGTCTCTGCAGTGACGGATTCCTTTGAAAGCGGGGAAAAACAAACCAACAATATCAACAAAGCGATCGAGTCAGCCAATGAGATCTCTGATATTGTCGAAAAATTGGTTTCAAGTATTCAAGCCGTGGAAGCCCATATTACGGGGATCGTTGAGAAAAAAGACATGGTTCAAGTTTCCGTCAGCAACATTTCGGCTGCTGTTTCGGAAACCTCTGCCGGCACCCAAGAAGTAACGGCAAACTTAGAGGACTTCTACTTAGTCATCGAAGACTTTGAGCGGAATGTGCAAGAGATCGAAACGATCGCCACTATCCTTAAATTCCAAGTGGATAGTTTCAAATTCTAAAAAGGAGCAGTGACGCCAATGGAACAATACGTTGTATTTAAAAGTCATCAACAACTCTTTGCCTTGCGTATCGACTATGTGGTACGAGTCATTGAGGCTGCTTCTTTTACACAGCTGCCAGAAGTGGCAGATTTCGTGCTGGGGATCCAGCCTTTTGAAGAGGCGATGGTGCCGATCATTGACATCCGCAAAAAGCTGTTTGATGAATTTACACCGGAAACTGGGCAAAATGTGGTTTTGTTGTGTCACTGGCAAGAGCAAGCGATCGGCCTTTACGTGGAAGAGATCGTCGGTATTTTACCGCTAGTTGAAAGTCCTAGCAATGCGGAACTAAATACATCAGGACTCAAGCAAAACTATATCGAAGCCTTTCTGAAAAAAGACGATGAACTTGTGCTGGCATTGGAGCTGCCGTTTCTCTTTAGCTATGAACAAGCCGCTGAGATGACGGCGGAGTTAGACGCCTATCAGACAGAGGAATTGGCAGCCGCCAATGACGATGACAATGATGACCGTGAATGAGGAACTGCATGTGGGGATCTCGGAGTATAAGATCGCCCAAGCGCCAACGCGTTTGATCACGGTGGGTTTAGGTTCTTGCATCGGCACGATCATTTACGATGAAGCCAGTCATATCGGCGGCTTGAGTCATATTATGCTGCCAGATAGTCAGCCTTTTTTGCACAAGCGGGAAATCAAGCCCGAGAAGTTTGCGGATTTGGCATTGCCAGCGATGGTGGCTGAGCTGGAACAAAAGATCCGTCGGCCTCGCTTTCAAGCGAAAATCGTTGGCGGCGCCAATATGTTTCAGTTCCAGACGCTTAACGCTGCCAGCAATATTGGTCAGCGCAATATTGAAGCCGTCGAGGAAGTCTTGGCTCGGCTAAACATTCCGATCGTAGCCAAACATGTTGGCGGCAGCGCTGGTCGAACGATGATCGTAGATCTTCAGGATTTCAAGACCATGGTTCGGCAAGTCAAACAAGAAATCGTTTATTTGTAAAAGGAGTACAGGGACATGAAAAAAGTAATGATCGTCGATGATTCGGCATTCATGCGGAAAGTAGTGACAGATTTATTGAATCAGTTGCCTGATATCGAGGTGACCGTCGCTGCCCGCAATGGCAAACAAGCATTGGACTATCTGACCAAAGAAGCGATCGATTTGGTAGTAATGGATGTTGAGATGCCAGTGATGAACGGATTAGAGACCTTGCGGAGGATGAAACAGCAATCAGCCATTCCCGTCATCATGCTTAGTTCATTAACCAATCAAGAAACCACGATTGAGGCTTTGGCGCTTGGTGCCCGAGATTTTGTGGAAAAACCCGTCAGTCTATCGATGATCGAAAAAGAATGGATCACTGAATTTCATCAAAAGATTTTGGCGATGGATCATGAAGCCGGCACGGTTCAAGCCCTGATGCCAACGATTGCCCAGCCCACTAAGCTGACGCAAAACAGCTTGCCGGTATCACTTGATGCGCTAGTCATTGGTGCTTCAACAGGCGGACCGCGTGCCTTGCTGGGGATAATCCGCCGTTTGCCTGCGCGTTTGCGTTGTCCCATTTTGATCGTTCAGCATATGCCGGCGGGCTTCACGGCTTCCTTTGCAAAGCGCTTAGACACAGAGACAACTGTCCGAGTACAAGAAGCAGTCGATGGCATGCGGATCGAAAATCAAGTGTATCTTTGTCCAGGGGATTACCACATGACGGTCAAACAAGGGCACTTGCAGCTGGACCAGCGAGAAAAACGTCATGGGACGCGGCCAACCGTCGATTATCTTTTTTTCTCAGCTGCTGACTACTATGGCCCGCAACTAGCGGCAGTGGTTTTGACGGGGATGGGAAAAGACGGCACCGCTGGCTTACGACAGATCCAAGCGGCTGGGGGCTATACGATCGTTCAAGACAAAGAAACGTGTACAGTCTTTGGGATGCCGCGGTATGCCATTGAACAAGGAGTCGTGGATGAAGTCCTGCCGTTGCAGGGCATTGAAGCAAAAATTGCACAGATGGTCAGGTGAAGAAGATGGAAGAAGAATTTGCCTTATTTAATGCGTGGGTGGATCGCCGATTAGGGATTCCCTTAGCCGCATACAAAGAAAATCAAATGCAGCGCCGCATCCTTACGATCATGGAAAACAGCGGGGCAAAAACGTTGAGGGAATACCAGCAATTGATCGAAGGCGATGAAGGGGTGCGGGCGGCTTTTTTAGCCCATATCACCATTAACGTAACGGAATTTTATCGCAACAAAGAACTGTTTGACGCCTTTGAACGCGTCTTGAAAACCATTGTTCTCCCGAAAACTACGCTGCCAAAAATTTGGAGTGCCGCATGTTCGATTGGGGCAGAACCCTATACGATCGCCATGCTGCTAGAAAAAAACCAAATTGCCGCAGCCAATGTCTTGGCCACCGATATCGATACGCAAATTTTGGCAAAAGCCAAGCAAGGACTCTATCGAGACCACGAATTGCGGAATGTCTCAGCGGCAGAACGTACCCGTTTTTTTGATGCAAAAGAAAAGAACCAGTTTCAGATCAAACCAGAAATCAAACGGCGGGTTCATTTTAAGCAACACGATCTTTTGAAAGACCCGTACAATGGGCCTTTTGATGTGATCGTTTGCCGCAATGTGACGATTTATTTCAAAAGTGATGCTCGGGATGCCGTCTATCAAAAATTCAGCGATGCATTGGTGCCAGGGGGCATTTTGTTTACGGGAGCGACAGAGACGATCAATTTTGCGGAACAATTCGGTCTCAAGAAAATCGATTCGTTTATCTATCAAAAAGTATAATTTTGTAAAGGAGGGACCCATTTGGATGACAATAGTGTCTATCGTACCCTTTTCTTTGAAGAAACAGACGATCATTTAGCGCAGTTGAATGATCATGTCTTGCAATTGGAAAACGATCCAAAAGATAGCGCCTTGCTGAATGATATTTTCCGTTCTGCCCATACCCTTAAAGGGATGGCGGCAACGATGGGCTATGACGTCATGACGCAGCTGACCCATAAAATGGAAAATATTTTTGAGTTATTTAAAACAGGGACCTTGCAAGTGACCCAGCAATCGATCTCATTGATTTTCAAATGTCTAGATCGTCTGTCAGAACTTGTGGAGGATCTGCGGGAAGAACGTGACCTGCAGCCAGCTCAAATTGCCGATTTATTGGCCGAACTTGACCAAACAGAACATTCTGGCGGCCTACCAACCGAGACAGAAGCAAGTCAAAAACCCACCGCAGTGGGCGCATTAACCCCACAGTTTCAACAGATCGATCCTTCTGATCTGTATGTGATCGAGCAAGCGGCTGGAGATGGTTATCAAGCCATTCAAATTGCTGTTCGCTTAGATGCCCAATCCATGTTAAAAGGTGCTCGTGCCTTCTTGATCATGGAAAAGCTGGGTCAAGCAGGGGATGTTCTCTATACAGAACCAGATGCCCAAACACTCGAAGAAGGCACCTTTGAATCAGATTTTTCACTGCTGTATTTGACGCAGCAAACACTGGCTGATGTCGAGCAAAACATCGCCAGCAATAGTGAGATTGAAGCCTTCGTGGTGGCACCGTTTGATCCTTCAGCTGCTGTGTTGGAGGAGGCAGAAGAGCTGCTTCAACCAGTGCCGACCCAAGAGTCAGAGACTTCTGCTCTTCAGCAAGCGACAACAGAAACGAAAGAAAAATCGCCGGCGCCCGCGCATCATGCGTCCGCCCAAAATCAATCGATCCGAGTCGACTTGAATCGCTTAGATTCATTCTTAGATCTCGTGTCCGAATTAGTGGTCTATCGCAATCAATTAGAAGATGTCAGTGAGCGGGAAAACATCGAAGCAGTCAAAGACCCCTTAGAGCAAGTTTCACGATTGACCTCTGAGCTGCAAGATTTGGTCTTGCGGATCCGCATGCAGCAAGTCAATGTCGTCTTTAGTCGCTTTCCGCGAATGGTTCGGGACTTATCCAATGAACTGCAAAAGGAAATGGAACTTGTCATTTTTGGGGAAGAAACGGAATTAGATAAAACAGTGGTTTCTGAGTTGAGCGAACCTCTGGTCCATCTATTGCGTAATTCTGTCGATCACGGCATCGAAGCACCCGATGTTCGGGAAAAACTGGGCAAACCGCGCAAGGGCACGATTCGCTTGGCGGCCTACCAAGAAGGCAATCGCGTGATCATTACTTTAGAGGATGATGGCAAAGGCCTTGATCCACAAGTAATCAAAGCAAGTGCTGAAAAGAAAGGCTTAGCAACGGAAGGTCTTTCCGATGAAGCGTTGCAGCAGCTGATTTTCCATCCTGGTTTTTCAACGGCACAAGAAGTGACTAACATTTCTGGGCGCGGTGTCGGGATGGATGCCGTGCAATCGAAGATCACCCAACTAGGGGGCACGATCGAAATGAAGAGTCAGCCAAATAAAGGCACGCAGTTTGTGATCAAATTGCCATTGACTCTGTCGATCATTCAAGCGTTGATGGTTCGCGTCGGAGCAGAAACCTTTGCGATCCCATTAAATCTCGTCGAACGCGTGGTGATGGTCAAAGAAGAAGAGATCATCCAGACGGTCTCGGATGAGGTCTATCGTTTTCAAGAGGAGTTGATTCCCTTGGTTCGGACCGATCAACTCTTAGCGATCGAAGGCGATCCATCTGAGAAAAAATTCGCCATCATCGTCAACAATGACCAGCAGTTTCACGGCATTTTGGCAGATGAACTGATCGGCCAGCAAGAAATCGTCATCAAGAAAATCGATCCGCTGCTGCAAAAGCTGAATCGCTATCAAGGAGCAACGATTATGGGTAACGGCTCGATTGCACTGATCTTAGACATTCATGCCATCTGTCAGGAAAAAAAGGATGACCGCTTATGAGTTATACAGCGCTGCAGATCGATGGCCTAAAAGAACTGATCAATATCGGCGGTGGTCACGCTGCGACGAGTTTATCAAAGCTCGTCCAACAACCGATCGACATGCGGGTACCGGAAGTCGAGATTCTAGCTTATGAGGACCTGTATCAGCAGATCATGGCGGAAGACAAAGAAGTTCATGTGGTGATGAGCCAGATCGAAGGGGCGTTTCGAGGGATCTTCTTGTTTGTCTTAACGGATGAATCCGCCGCAAAATTGCGTCAGTTGATGATCCAAGAAAGCGATCCATCAGAAGAGTTGAAGCAATCGGTCATCAACGAGTTGACCAACATCCTCACCAATTCTTTTTTGATCGCGATCGGGCAACTGTTGGAAACCCAGCTGAGTGCGTCTTTACCAAGCGCCAGTTATGATTTCTTTGGCGCAGCGATCAGCTCCATCTATCTGGCGATGGCCCAGTATGATGAGCAGGTGATGGTGATTCGTAATGAGTTCGTCTACGCCAAAGAAACATTAGAGGCATCGTTATTTTTGATTCCAGAAATCGGTGTACTAGAAAACATATTTGATTCATTAGGAATTTGAAAGGGGCAAATACAATGTCAAAAAAAGTATTGATCGTGGATGATGCGGTATTTATGCGCATGAAATTAAAGGATATTTTAGAAAAAAACGGCTATGAAGTCGTGGGGGAAGCCCAAAATGGCCAAGAGGCTTTTGAAAAATACCAAGCAACGACACCAGACTTAGTGACTATGGATATCACGATGCCAGAAGTGGACGGTTTAGAGGCATTAAAAATGATCCGCACGTTTGATGCGCAGGCGAAAGTCGTGATGTGCAGTGCGATGGGGCAACAAGGAATGGTGATGGATGCGATTCGCGCCGGTGCGGTGGACTTTATCGTGAAGCCCTTTGACACGGACCGCGTAATCACTGCCATCGACAAAGCCTTTGCCTAATGCCTAGGAGGATAGCGACATGCAGATGATTCTTTTCAAAATGGCTCAGCAGTACTATTTGATCTCGGCGGACTCGGTGGACGAGGTCATTGATGCCCCTTCTTTTACGAAGGTGCCCTTAGCACCAGAGTGGGTGGAAGGGTTGATCAATCTGCGGGGGTCTGTCGTAACGGTGATTCGCTTGGCAAAATTGATTCCCATCATGGAACCAGCCTACGAAAAAAACATATTGATCATGAAGAAGCAAGAGGAGACCAAAGGGGTCCTCGTAGAAGAAGTAATTGAAGTTCTTGATATCACCGAAGACGATATCCAACTAGGCAATCAAGAGACAGAACACGCCGTTGGGGTCGTGCCGATCGGTGAAAAAGTAGCCAGTGTGATTCAAATCGATCACATGATTTTTAAAAAATGGGGATTAGTGTGGATCAGGTATTGACGCAGCAAGAGATTGATTTATTGTTGAATGCGATGAGCAGCGGAGAGATCGATCAAGAAATTATTGAGATAGAAGACAAACAAGCCAAAGTGAAAGCCTACGATTTTCGCCGACCAACAAAGCTGTCGAAAGAATACGTCAATACCCTGCACATGATCTTCGAGGATTTCTCGAAGATGAGCAGCAGCATGCTTTCTACCCAACTGCGGACCAATGTTTCTTTGCAGTTGGCAGCTATCGAACAAGTCAGTTATGACGAATTTATCCATTCGATACCAAAATTTACTTTGTTGGGGCTCTTTCATTCGCAGCCTTTGAGCGGGATCCAAATGATCGAGATGAACCCACAACTGTGTATGATGTTGGTGGAGTTGTTGTGCGGCGGCTTGGATGTCTATCAAAACAAGCCGATCGAAATGGATTTTAGCGAGAAAAAAAGTTTTACTGATATTGAAACAGCGATCTTGGAAGAAGTAGTAGCACAATTTGTACGGGTCTACCAAAATGTTTGGAAGGACATCGTTGCCTTGGATTCGGTTTTGGATGGAATCGATACGAATCCGCAATTGATGCAAAACATGTCGCCCAACGAACCCGTCGTATTAGTGACCTTTACTATCAAAATTTTTGAAGTGAAACATTTCATCAATCTATGTATCCCCTATGTCTTTTTTGAAGGGATCATTGATAAATTAAGTTTCCGCAATTGGTTTGATAGCAATCAGCCCGTCAACCAAGACGATAGCCGCGAGTTGCAAAAAAGTTTGAATGGGGTCGGATTGAATCTAGAAGTTCTGCTGGGCCATGCTCAAATGAGTCTTTCTGAGTTTCTCCACTTAGAAGAAGGCGATGTCATCAAACTAGACAAAAAAATTACTGAACCATTAGAGACTTTCATCGATGGAAAACCTTACTTCCGAGCAAAACCTGGGAAGCAAGAGGACCGTTTAGCCATTGAATTATTAGACAAGTTAGAAGAGGAGCAAGAACTATGAGTGAACGTTTATCCCAAGCAGAAATCGATGCATTGTTGAATCAAAGTGCCCCAACCCAGCCGCAAGGATTAGAAGAGCAAGTCAAAGTCGACATTATCGGCGAAGTTGGCAATATCTCCATGTCGCAAGCGGCGACGACGTTGTCTTCCATTCTTGATCGTCGGGTCAGCATCACGACTCCCCGGGTGTCTAAAATCAAATTTGGTGAGATCTTAAACGACCTCGTTGCACCAAAAGTAGCGACGACAGTTGAATTTAAAGAAGGCCTTTTAGGCAGTAATTTGATGCTGTTAGAAGTCAAAGATGCCATCGTGATCGCTGATTTGATGATGGGTGGAACTGGTGAAACCAGCAACACTCAATTTACGGAATTAGAGCTAAGTGCTGTGGCAGAGGCCATGAACCAAATGATTGGGACTGCCTCGACTTCGATGGCAACGATGATCAGCCGCAAAGTGGATATCTTGCCGCCGATCGTCAAACTATGGGAGACACCAGAAAACATTGAGTATAGCGGGATCGAGGCAGAGGAAGAGATTTACTGTATCTCATTTTCTTTGCGCGTCGAAGGTTTGATCGAAAGCAAAATCATGCAGATCTTTACGGATCCGGTGGTCAACGATATCGCCAGTGCGATGCTGTCCGATGAAGCGACTGTCGTTACTCGGGAAACACCAACACCGCAGCCAACAGCACCCGTTGCTGCACCTACGCCAGAACCAGCGGCTGCATCAAAGCCCGTGGAAGTCAGCAAGCCTGCGTTTCAAACATTGGCCTCTAGCGGGGTGAGCGATGGGGATAATTTGGACTTGATTCTTGATGTGCCACTGGATCTAAGTGTCGTGTTAGGCCGCAGCAAAAAAACCATTAAGGACATTTTATCTTTCAATACGGGGTCCGTCATCGAGCTGGAAAAACTGACGGATGAACCGCTAGAGATTTTGTTGAACGGCAAACTGATCGCCACTGGGGAAGTCGTGGTCATCAATGAAAACTTCGGCGTACGGATCACCAACATTCTTTCGCAAAAACAACGCATCCACAATTTGCATTAATTTGAAGAAATCGCAAAAAGTTAAACATATGGGTTTAACTTTTTTGTGATTTGACCGATAGTAGAGGGTAGAAGAATGAGAACGGAGGAGAACCTATGAAAATCGAAAGAGGTTACGCAGAATACAGCGACAAGGCCATCAAACGCGAAGCGGTCAAACAAGAAAAGCCAACTGCTGCTCAGACAGAAAAAACCGTCGATGTTCAATTGTCCGAAACAGCTCAAGCCATTCAAAAGAGTGCCAATCAAACAGCCAGTCGCAGTGAACGAGTGGCAGAATTGAAACGAGCGATCAAAGAAGGCACCTACCAAGTATCTGCCGAAACGATCGCCGATAAAATGCTGCAACAAGATGAAAAGCAGGTCGACTAGATGACAGAACGGGAATTTGAGCGTCAGCTACAGCAGTTCTTGCGGTTGCTGCAAAAAGAAAAGACCTGCTTGATCAAAAATCAAGCAGAAAAATTACCAGAACTCGTCGAGAAAAAAACCGCCTTCGTACCCGTTTTTTCCACGTATGAAGGAACTCTTTCAGGGGCGATCAAAGAACTCATCCGCCAGATCCAAGTGCAGCAAGCCGAAAATCTCCTGCTGACGGAGCAAGCCATTAGTTTCCAAACTGTTTTGATGGATGCAGTCAAAGAAAATATCAAGACACCGGCAAATACGTATTCGAAATACCAAGAAAAACAAGCTGTCTCAACAGCGATCATCGATCAAAAAATGTAAGGAGTACTTCTATGACAGGACTATTTGGTTCATTAGGCACCGCAACCCGGGGCATGACCGCCAATCAAGCAGCGTTGCAAACCAGCAGCCACAACATTGCAAATACCAATACAGACGGCTACTCAAGACAACGAGTCAACTTGCAAGCCGAAGCGTCTTATCATTTAGCGGGTGTCGGCAGCATCGGTATGGGGGTGAAAGTCGGCAGTGTCGAACGGATCGTCGATGATTTTGTCATTGGACAAGTACGCAATGCCAATTCTACCTATACATATTATGAACAAAAAGCAGACATATTAGGACAGCTGGAAAGTTTAATGAATGAGCCTTCTGACAACGGACTGTCCAAACAGCTGGCAACGATGTTTGATTCTTGGACCGCATTAGCCAACAATCCTGAACTGGATACGTCTAAGACCCTCGTGCTGGAAAACAGCAGTACGTTTGCCGATACCATCAACCAAATGGGCAAACAAATGACGCAGCTGCAAAGCGATACGCTGGATACCATCGAAAAATCCGCGCTGGACTTCAATGAGAAGGTCAAACAGCTACAATCCTTGAATGAACAGATCTATGGGTTGACGACGAGTGGTGAGACACCCAATGATCTTTTAGATCGTCGAGACAGTCTGTTGAAAGATCTCTCGGGTCTAGCAGGGATCGAAACCAAGACCGATCAGTATGGCCGTGGGTTTGTATCCATGAGCGGACAGACGATCTTAAGTGCGGAGGAACGCAATACCCTTAGTGTGGTGGTGGGACAAAGCGACACAGGCGCCTTGGTTTCCAAAGACGGCAACGCCTTGAATCCTGCCGAAACCATCACAGGGTCTTATCCAGCAGGAACCGTCTTGTTGACGAAAACCACCGACAATGGCGAAACCGCCTATACAGAATTGCCGATCAAAGAAGGCGCGATTGGTGGCCTGCAAGCATCATCTAGTGAAATCGGCAGCCGCTTGACGGAATTGAACAACTTTACGACGACGATCGCGCAAGCCATGAACATGGTCTTTACCGGCGGCGCTTCTCGCACAAGCGGACTATTTGAGATCGGCCAAGATGATACCGGCACAGCGACGACGATTCGGGTCAGCCAAGCACTGTTAGATAACCCAAGTCTGGTGACCGGCGGAACGAGCAATGCAGCAGGAGATGGTTCAAGAGCTGCTGCAATGGCGAAACTCAGCAGTGCCAAATTGGACTTCCCGTTGTCAGAAAAGACGATCGCTTCTTTTGATTCTGAGACATTGACGTTTGCCAATGCAGCATCCGGCATGAGTGTCAGCAGCTACTTTAACAGCATCGTCACCAAAAACGGAATCTCAAAACAGCAAGCCGACAATACAGTCAGTGCCCAATTGTCGCTGCTGAATCAACTAGAATACAAAAATCAATCGGTGTCTGGGGTTTCATTAAATGAAGAAATGTCAGATGTGATTCGTTTCCAACAAGGATTTCAGGCCAATGCCCGCATATTATCGGTCGTTTCTGAAATGTTAGACACATTGATCAATCGAACAGGAGTGTAGACCATGCGTATTTCCAATTCCATCACCTACAATGATTTTTTACGAAATCTAGGAACCAACGCCTCCAAAGTCCAATCCACGTTGAATCAGCTATCGAGCTTAAAAGAAGTCAGCAAGTCCTCGGATAATCCGCTGCTGGTTTCAAAAATCATGGATCTCAATGTGTCGTTAAATCAAAACAAAACCTACAATAATACGATCAAAGACAGTATTTCTTGGACAAAAGCCCAAGATTCTGCTTTAGAAAGCGTCAGTACCTCGATGCTGCGGATTCGCTCATTGGTTCAATCTTCTGCCAATGCGACAGCCGGCAGTGAGGAATTAGGGGCAAATCGTTCAGAGATCGAGCAAGAGATCGAAGGCATCGTTGAATCATTAAACACCAACTTTGATGGCCGCTATCTATTTAGCGGAACGAATACGACGACGGCGCCTTTTGAGATCGTCAAAGAAAATGACGCCATCGTCGGTATCAAATACAATGGCACCAGCGAAGACTTGCCGCGAGAAATCGCAAACGGGGTCTCGGTGGATCTGTTAGCCAGCGGTGATCGACTGATGAACGAGACGGGCACCGCTACGGATCCCCAAAATTTAAGCACCTACTTCAATGATTTATTGTCTGCGTTGCGCAGTGATGATAAAGATGCCTTAGGGGGCGAGCTTTTAACCGCTCATGACCAGCATGCCACTAATGTGGTGAATGTACGGGCGCAGATCGGCACCCTCTACAATCGCTTGGAGGCGGCAGCTGATCGAAATGAGACGGAAAAGCTGAACTTGACCGAAACACTGTCTAACAAACAAGACGTCGATATTGCGGAAAAGTATATGGAATATCAAAATCAAATGACTGCCTACCGTTCAACACTAGCGATGGGAACAAAGATCATGCAGATGTCCATTCTAGATTATTTAAATTAACCCAAAAACTTTTGTTCTTTGCTGAGAGCAAAAGTTTTTTATTTTTTTTTAGAAAAAAGGCTTAACCCTGAACGGTTTCTTCCGATAAATAGTAGCAGAGGGAAACCTTAGCGAATAAAAATTAGGAGGAACTACACATGAGAATCAATACAAACGTTTCAGCATTGAATACTTACTCACGCCTAACGGCAGCAAATGCTTCTAAAAGCAATTCTTTGTCTAAATTATCTTCAGGCTTACGCATCAACAAAGCTGGGGACGACGCAGCTGGCTTAGCAATTTCTGAAAAAATGAAAGGCCAAATCGGCGGTTTGTCACAAGCAAAAAGCAATGCACAAGATGGTATTTCATTGATCCAAACAGCAGAAGGTGCATTAAATGAAACCCACAGCATCTTAGGTCGTATGCGTGATCTTGCGGTTCAAAGTTCAAACGGTACGTTAAGTGATGACGACCGCAGTGCGATCAACAAAGAATACACTGCATTGTCTGATGAAATCGACCGTATCAGCAATACCACTGAATTCAATACAAAAAGCTTGTTAACTGGTGAAGGCGATGATGCGAAATCATTCACTTTCCAAATCGGTGCCAACGCAAACCAAACAATGAGCGTTTCAATCAACAACATGAGCTCATCTGCCTTGAAAGTAAAAGGCTTAGATTTAACACAAGCCATTGACACAAGCGATGCTAAAGCTGTTGCTGCAGCAAAAGATAAAGCAGTAGCGACTGCCTTCAAAGCAGATGCTACAACAAAATATGCAGCGGACGGCACAGTTGATGCGGCAGCTGGTAAAACAGTTGCTGAATTACAAACAGCCATCGATACAGCAGCGGATGATACAGCAAAAGCAACAGCTCAAAAAACATACGATGATGCTTTAGCAACATTTACCGCTTCTGATGAAGGCAAAGCAGCAGCGGCAACTGTCAGCGTTGAAAACAACCCAATCACAAAAATCGATGAAGCGATCAAAGCAGTTTCTGCACAACGTGCGGATCTTGGTGCGGCGCAAAACCGTCTAGAACACACAATCAACAACTTAGGTACAACACAAGAAAACCTATCTGAAGCAAACTCACGTATCCGTGACGTTGATATGGCGCAAGAAATGATGAGCTTTACGAAGAGCAACATCCTTTCTCAAGCAGCAACTTCAATGTTGGCACAAGCAAACTCAATGCCTAACAGCGTATTGAGCTTGTTACAAGGATAATTTTTGATCAAGTGAACCACTGACACAAGGACTGCCTAGGGGAAGCGCAGTTCTTGTGTTTTACATAGCAGCACAAAAACGTTTAGAAATGAGGAAGCTCTGATGGATATTCAGCCAATGTCAGGAATACACCCGATCGAAGCCGTTGCGTCGGTCGCTAAAACACGTCCGATCGAATCCCTAGATCAAGAGACCGCTAACCTTCAGCCGCAACAGCAAGAGGGGAAACTGGCGGAGAAAAAGGAACGGACAGTGGCAACCGAACCACCGATCCACTATTTTTCAGTAGCCGATCAGCACAAGATCGAAGCCTCCGTGGCGGAAGTGAATCAGCGACTACTTGGCAAAGATATGAAATTGGCTTATGAAGTACATGAGCGCACAGGGCGTACGATGGTGCGTTTAGTGGATATGCAGACCAACGAAGTGATCAAAGAGATCCCGCCCGCCAACATGCTAGATGTGATTGGAAAAATATGGGATGACATGGGCATCGCGGTCGATCGAAAGGGATGAAAACATGGCAAGTGTAACCAGCAGTTCAGGAATCAGTACAACGCTAGGGAGTTATTCTGGCGTGACTTCAGAAGATATTGAAAAATTATTGGCGGCAGATGCGATCAACAAGACCCGCGCTGAGAATAAAATCACGTCGCTAAAAGCACAAAAAACGGCGTGGAGTGATATCAGCACTCGCTTGTCTAACTTTTTGTCAAAAGTCGATGCATTACAAAAAGATGATGCTTATCAAACGAAAAAAGCGACGACCACCAATAGCAGCATCGCTTCAATTGCAGGAACAACGGAAGCTCCAGAAGGCACCTATGATCTAAAAGTCAACCAACTAGCAACAGCCACGAAGGTGACGGGGAGTCAAGTAGCTCAAAGCAGCAAAACGGCCCTAAATGTCAGTGGTCAGCTGTCATTGACCAGTTCGGAAGTCGATGAAGATGGCAAACCGATCACCGCTTCGATCGAGATCACGGCCGAAGACAGCTTAAAAGATGTGGCAGCCAAGATCAATAGCCAAAGCAAGACGACCTTCGTCGCGGCGAGCATCGTGGATAACCGTTTGATTTTAACGAATACCAAAATGGGCGACAAAAATTTCTTGATCGACGGCAATGCCGCCGAAGGGTTAGGGATCGGTTCAACTGCGACAACGACGCAAGGCCAACCGGCTATTTTTGAGCTAGACGGCATGAAGATCACTCGCGACAGCAACAGTGTGACGGATGTTATCGATGGTGTCACGTTGACGTTAGCGAAAAAAAGCGAGGAGCATGTGACGCTTTCTTTAGCCAATGATACTTCAAAAGTCGTTGATGCAGTGCAAGGATTAGTGGATCAATACAATAGCTTGATGAGTTTTATCGGCGACAATTTGACCGTGGGAGATCCTAGTAGTGAAAACAACAAGACGGGGACCTTGGTGGGAGACAGTGCGTTGACCCGTCTACAGACTCAATTGCGAAATTTGATCACCATTCCAGCCGTCAGCGGCTCAAAGCTGACCGCTAATAAGCTAGGCATCTCCACCGTCGATAATGATGGTACATTGGGACTGGATACGACAAAGTTAAAAGAAGCCTTAGCGGAAGATCCCGCTGCTGTGAAGTCCTTCTTTTATGCAAGTACGAAAACCAAAGAAGCTGATGGCACTGCGAGTACGAAAGAGACCGGCTATACATTAGCGCTAAAAGAATTAGCCAACAGCTATGTCGTCAATACTTCAGCCAATAAAGGGATCATTGCCACCAAATCTGCGACCTATGACAGTACCATCAAGGATTTGAACAAGCAGATCACACGGTTTGATGATATTTTAGCAATGAAAAAAGAACGTTACATCACAATGTTCACCAAATTAGACTCCGTGATGATGGAGGCTGAAAATCAGCTGAGCTACCTAAGCAATCAGTTTGCCAATACGTCAAACTAGGCAGGATAGCCGATTAAAGCAGTCATTTTTTTCATTCGCATAAGAAACCCTCGTCAACATGAAAGGAAACAACCTATGGAGCCACACGTATCATTAGATGAACGTTTGAATCAGATCTTAACTGGTTTTGCCCAATGGCGCGGCGACAGCGAGGAAGCCAGTCGTTTGATGGCAGCCAATGCAGCGGTCATAGCAGCCATGCAAGCAGAAGAACAGAGCCATAGTCCACAAACCAGTGCGTTGGCGCAACAAGTGATCCAAGCGTATCAAGCATTCTTAGACCAGGTCAAAGCCCAGCAGCAAGAGATCAAACAAGAATTGGGGCGTTTGAACCGCAAAAACAATCTTGTCAAAACGTATTTGCAGCAAGAAGACAGTGCCGCCTTCGTCGAATTTGATTTATAGTGAGGAAAAAAAGATGAATTATCAAAAAATGCAAAACAACTATCTGCAGAACCAAGTAATGAGTGCCTCCCCCAACAAGCTGATTGAAATGCTGTTGCAAGCAGCCATCAAAAATATCAAATTAGCAGTGATCGCATTGGAAAAAGAAGAGTTGAGCCAAGCCCATCAGCAATTTGTCAAGGCGCAGAATATTTTATTGGAATTACGGGTCTCTTTAGACCGTGAGCAAGGCGGCGCTATTGCTGAAGATCTCGATCAGCTGTATGGCTATATGTACGATCAGCTGGTCAGTGCCAATGTCCAAAAAGAGGCAGCCCCTGCAGAGACGGTCGTCCCGCTTTTAAGCGAACTACTGGAAAGCTGGCAAACGATCACCCAATAAATTTGAGAAAAAGCAAAGAAACGACCACCTAAAACCTAGAAAAGTTTAGTAATTGGTTAAATTTTTACCATGTATCCCTTTTCACTAAGCTTTCTTTTTCCCCTCCTCGTCCCTATCTGGTACTCTTTTTATGAGCGTACCGAAAAGGTGCAAGGAGGTTTTTTTTTTGAAACAAAAAATAGTACAAAAGCCGCTTTTCTGGCAAGTGGTGATTCTGATTGCAATGAGTGGTGTTTTTTTATTACCGCAGATCCTAGGCCAAGGCATGATTTTGGGCTCTGATGTGGTCTTTCACTTCAATCGTTTTTATGAGACTAGCCAGCAGATCAAAGAGGGCAATTTTCAATATTTTCTTTCTATCTACGGGTTTCAGCAATCTGCTCGTATCGTCAATGCATTATATGGGCCCTTTTTTGCTTATTTCCAAGGACTGCTGGTCTTGCTGAGTCCTTCGTGGTTTTCCTACCAGTTGCTCGCCAACGGGCTGCTCTATTTGTTAGCAGGGTTTTCGATGTTTGGCTTATTAAAGAAATTACGAGTCAATGGTTGGCTGTCAGTGGGGATGAGCGTCCTGTTTATGGCGACCTATTCTGTCCAGTATTGGATTGAGCGGCAGGGCTTTTCTGCTTGGGGGGCGGCTGTGCTGCCACTGTGCCTGATCCCACTGATCGCACTAGGGGAACATAAACGGTTACGGCCTTTTGCGGTAGGGGTTTCCGTGGCGGTCTTATTTCAAATCCATGTGTTTTCAAGCATCTTGTTAGTGTTCTTATACGTACCCTTTTTCTTACGCGCCTTTTTTGTTGGGACTTCTGGCGAAGAAAAACGACAATTGGTGCTGCGCTTAGCAGGAGCGATCGGGATCTTCTTGCTACTGACCGCCAATATTTGGTTAGGGATGTTGGATCTTTATACGAGTAACACGTTGATCGCGCCTTTTGTGAATCGCAACATGCAGAACAATACCATTACTGGAACCAGCAGCTATTGGTGGACGACTCCGTATCTGCTGCCCATCTTATGTGCTTTGTTCTTTTGCGGTGCGATCCGTGTCTGGCCGCGTCTATCTGGCGGCTTCAAATTAATGACGGCAGCTGCAGCAGTCTTTTTCGTTTTATCATCGAACGCTATTCCTTGGCAATGGCTAGGCAGTCTGGACAACGGTGTGATCAATTTACTGCAATTTCCTTTTCGGTTCTTTGTTCCGGCCACGATTTTGATCTTAGTCGGTTTGTGCCTGCTAGTTCCTTATTATCGGGGCAAGCCATTGGCAAATCCGCGTTGGTTCGTCCTCGTTTTAGTCTTGAGTGTTGGTCAAATCCTGATCCAAAACACGGTCAAAATGCAGGACTGGCACTCCGATGAAGCGGCGGTTTCACTGCGAAACCACACCTATCTGTCGGCGGAATCTGAAGCGCAATTGAAGGAAGCCTATTTTAGTAAAGACAAGTCCTTAGCATTAGCGCTGTATCAACGTTCTACGCCAGATTATCTGCCCCTCTATCAAGAAACCAAGAAGAACAAGTACAATTTGTACGGGGAAGAAATCATTGAAAAAAATGATACCGTGGCAAAAACCGTGGAAAACGGGAAACTTACTTTACGTTGGCAAGGTGATCAAGAGGCGTGGAAGGCGTTACCGATCATCAATTACCGATATACTGAATTGACCCTCAATCAGCAGCCACTAACTGAGAAAGATGTCTCTTTGAGTGCTATTGGTGCCGTTTCTGTCCAACAGCAAGCAGGGGAGAATGTCTTAGTCGTTGATTACGACGCACCTTGGTTTTTCGACGGAGCTTTATGGCTGACGATCATTTCTTGGCTCGCTTTACTCATCGGCTTTATCAGCTGGAAAACAAGACAGCTGTATCGTCGTCGTAAGGTCGTACAAGCTTTATTGAAAGAATCTGAATAAAATGAATCAAAAAAGAACTTCAGCGAGAGGGCTGAAGTTCTTTTTTTGTTGATCAGCAACAGTGTACCTATTTTTTTCCGAGAGAAACAACAATCGTTGCGTACGCAACGATTATTCCTTATAATAGATTAGACACTTTGAAGAACTAAGAAAGGCAGGAGTGCTCATGGAAGCCATTATCCGCTCAATCAATCATATTGCCCGTCTCGCTACCCTTTATCGGGAAAAAGAACTGAAAAAATTTGGTTTAGGCGGGATGCATCATACCTATATCTTAAACATTTGCCGTCAACCGGGGATCAGTCAAGAAGCCTTAGCCAAGAAGATTTTTGTGAATAAAAGCAATGTTGCCCGTCAACTAGCGATCCTAGAAGAACGAGGATTTGTCACTAGAACCAGCAGTCCCACCGACAAACGACAATTACTGGTTTATCCAACCGAAAAAGCACTTGTCGTCCAACCAAAGATCCAACAGCTGCTTCAAAGCTGGAATGAACAAGTCGTAGCAGGTTTTTCTGCTGCCCAACAGCAGCAGTTGATCGCCGATCTAGAAATCGTCAAAGAAAATTCCCAGCGGCTTTTAGCGAAAGATGAGGCGATGGAATGAATCTTTTGACTCAATATTTAAAACCCTATATCGGCCGCATCTCCCTTGGCGTCAGCATCAAATTCTTCGGCTCCCTGATGGACTTGCTATTGCCTTGGATTTTGGCGTATATCATCGATTCTGTGATTCCCACGAAGCAGGTATCTGCGATTTTTGCTTGGGGTGGGGCGATGGTGGTCTGCTCCATCATCGCAGTCGTCACCAATATCATCGCTAATCGGATGGCCTCTAGTGTTGCTCGCGATACCACCGGTAGTATTCGCCATGATTTATTTGAAAAAGTTTCCTATCTGTCGATTCCGCAAGTCGAAGAAGTCGGGATTCCTTCCTTGGTGTCTCGCTTGACGACAGACACTTACAACATCCATCAAACGGTAGGGATGATCCAACGGATGGGGATTCGTGCCCCGATTCTGTTATTAGGGGGAATCATGATCACTGCTACATTAGATCCCGTTTTGACACTGGTCTTAGTAGGCGTCTTGCCCTTCACTTTAGTGGCAGCAGTCACCATCTCCAAACGGGGGATCCCTTTGTTTGCCTCATTGCAAAAGCAAGTGGATGTGTTAGTGCGAACTGTCCGTGAAAATGTGACTGGGGCTCGGGTGATCAAGGCCTTGTCCAAAGCAGATTACGAGAAAAAACGCTTTGACCACGTCAATCAAGACGTAGTAGCTGCGGAAACCACTGCTAATCGAACGATGGCTGCGACACCACCCCTGATGGACCTCTTTTTGAATATCGGGTTGACATTGGTGATCGTTGTCAGTGCCTTTCGCGTCAATCAAGGGTTGACCCAACCAGGGGTCATCATCGCCTTTTTGACCTATTTTACGATCATTTTGAATGCCATGCTCAGTATCACGCGCATCTTTGTAATCGTGTCGAAGGGGCTGGCTTCTGCCGATCGGATCCAATCCGTCTTGCGCCTGCCGCAAAATATGCAAGTCATTGAGGCGCCTGTCAAAGAAGAGTCGGCGCATATCGTTTTTGAAAAAGTTTCCTTCACCTATCCTAACGGTACCCAGGTGCTGAAAGACATCGATTTTTCCTTGCAGCCGGGAGAAACCTTAGGGATCATCGGTGCGACTGGTAGTGGAAAATCAACGATCGTCAAACTACTGCTGCGGCTCTATGACCCAACGAAGGGCATGATCCGCATCGCTGGTCGCGACATTCGCTCCATCGATCCGACGGAGCTGCATCAGTTATTCGGTGTCGTCTTACAAAAAGACGTGCTTTTTGCGGAAACGATCGAAGAAAATATCGCTTTTGGTCGGCGGTTTTCCAAAGAACAGATCGAAGAAGCGGCGGCTCGCGCCCAAGCCAAGGAGTTTATCAATCAACTACCCAAGCGCTTAGCTCATCCACTGCATGCCAAAGGCAGCAATTTAAGCGGGGGTCAAAAGCAGCGGGTCTTGTTATCGCGGGCATTGGCAGGGGATCCAGAGATTTTGATTTTGGATGATTCTGCCAGTGCGCTGGATTATCGAACCGACGCTCAGTTGCGCAAGGTCCTGAGACAGCAGTTTCAACAGACGACGACGGTCTTGATCGCGCAGCGGATCAGCTCGATCCAGCATGCCGACAAAATTTTGGTACTGGAAAACGGTCAAATGAACGGCTTTGGCAGTCACCAAGAATTACTAGCAGAAAATGCGATCTACCAAGCCATTTATCAAGGTCAGACAGGAGGTGCTGACGATGCCGAAGAAAAAAACGGAAAAACCCAAGGATAGCAAGAAAACACTCCGGCGTTTGTGGGGCTATCTCTACAAGTACAAAGGACTCCTGTTGGCAGCCGCTGTATTGATGATGGCCAGCAACATCTTCGCCTTGGTGGGCCCTTTGCTTTCAGGATACGCCATTGATGCCATTCAACCGGGTCCCGGCAAGGTCATTTTTGACCGAGTCTTCTTTTATTGTGGGCTGATGCTGCTGTTTTATCTTGCGTCTTCCCTTCTTAGTTATCTGATTTCGCTCATGATGATCCGCTTGAGTCAGCGGGTGGTGGCAGCGATGCGCAAGGCGATTTTTGATAAAATCACCGAACTGCCGGTGGGGTATTTTGACCGAGTCGCCACTGGGGATATCATCAGCCGCATCAGTTATGACGTCGATACCATCAATACGTCATTGGCCAGCGATGCCATTCAAGTCCTCAGCAGTCTTGTGACGATCATTGGTTCGTTTGTGATGATGGTTTTGATTTCGCCGCTGCTGGTGCTGATTTTTGTCGTAACGGTTCCCGCTTCGATCTTTTTGACCCGCTTTTTGATGAGCAAATTTCAACCATTGTTTCGCCGTCGTTCCCGCAAATTAGGCGAACTGAACGGTTTTGTGGAAGAGATTATTTCTGGTCAGCAAACGATCAAGCTGTATAACCAAGAAGAAGCGATCATCAGCCGTTTTGACGAAAAAAACCAAGAAGCGGTGGATGCCTATTACAATGCTGAGTACTACGGCAGTATGACTGGTCCTTCCATCAACTTTATCAACAATCTGTCGTTGTCCTTGATCAGTATGTTTGGCGCTTTGCTGTTTTTGTTCGGTCATCTGACACTCGGGAACGTTTCTTCCTTTGTTCTTTACTCCAGAAAATTCTCAGGACCAATCAATGAGTTAGCCAACATCTTCAGCGATTTGCAATCAGCATTGGCGGCGGCAGAACGGATCTTCCGTTTGCTGGATGAAGAACCGGAAGTTTCTGATGTTCCTGGAGCCTACGAATACCACGAGGTGTCTGGTGAGGTCGCCTTTGACCATGTGACCTTCGGCTATCAAGCACAGCAGCCCATCATCAAAGACCTTTCGCTACAAGTACCAGCTGGCAGCTTGGTCGCGATCGTCGGACCGACCGGAGCGGGGAAAACCACCATCGTGAACCTCTTGATGCGGTTTTATGACCCTGACCAAGGAGCGATTCGTTTAGACGGCAAAAATATCCGCCAAGCGACACGCCGCAGCTTACGGCAAAGCTATGCGATGGTGCTGCAAGACACCTGGCTGTTCACGGGAACGATTTTCGACAATTTGGCCTACGGCAAGGCGAATGCGACGATGGCAGAAGTCCAAGCTGCTGCACAAGCCGCCCATATCCATGACTTTATTATGAGCCTGCCAAAAGGCTATGATACTTTGATTTCTGAAGACGGAACCGGTATTTCACAAGGGCAAAAACAACTATTGACGATTGCACGAGCGATGCTGTTGGATGCCGATCTGTTGATTCTTGATGAAGCCACATCGAATGTTGACACGCAAACGGAGCTGCTGATCCAAGCAGCGATGACCAAATTGATGAAAGGCAAAACCTCCTTTGTGATCGCCCATCGCTTGTCCACGATTCGACATGCCGACACGATCCTCGTGGTGGAACAGGGCAATATCGTAGAGCAAGGGACCCACGAAGAGTTAGTAGCCAAAGAGGGGCGTTATGCCGCACTTTATCAGGCACAATTTGACGCATGATCCATAGCTAGTCCGCATCCTTGCAAGGAGTGACCCACTGCTTGCAAGGATGTTTTTTGCGTGCCATCGGCTTTCTTGGCATAGGTACAAAATCTTCTTATGACAAATCAGGCAATTATCGGTATACTTAAGAAAGGGGTATCATCAAACAGAAAGAAGGGAAACAATTGGATCATAAACAACTAAAAGAATTCCCCAATGATTTTTTATGGGGTTCAGCATCAGCAGCCTATCAAGTAGAAGGCGCATGGCAAGAAGACGGCAAAGGCGCTTCGGTTTGGGACGATTTTGTCCGCATTCCAGGAAAAACCTTTAAAGCAACGAACGGAGATGTCGCAGTCGACCATTATCACCGCTTCAAAGAAGATGTTGCCTTGATGAAAGAACAAGGATTGAAAACCTATCGTTTTTCTATTGCTTGGACACGGATTTTTCCAGAAGGACGAGGAGAAGTCAATCAAGCAGGGTTAGACTTTTATTTAGCATTGATCGATGAACTGATAAAAGCAGGGATCGAACCGATGGTGACCTTGTACCATTGGGATCTGCCACGAGCTTTGCAAGAAGAATACGGTGGCTGGGAATCTCGCAAAATCATTGAAGATTTCACCAACTATGCGGCCGTATTGTTTGAAGCCTTTCGCGGCAAAGTCCACTATTGGGTCAGCTTGAATGAACAAAATATCTTTACTTCTTTAGGCTATCTTTTAGCTGCCCATCCACCAGGAGTGACCGATCCTAAACGTATGTATGAAGTCAATCATATCGCTAACTTGGCGAATGCTTCGGTGATCAACAAGTTCCATGAGATGAAAATCCCAGGGAAAATCGGACCAAGTTTCGCCTACTCACCAAACTACCCAATCAACAGCGACCCGAAAAATATTTTGGCAGCTGAAAACGCGGAAGACTTGATGGCGCATTATTGGTTAGACGTCTATCTATGGGGCGAATACCCGATTGCTGCAATGAATTACTTGAAAGAGCAAGGGATCGCGCCAACGATCGAACCAGGAGATATGGACTTGCTGCGTTCAGCAAAACCAGATTTCTTAGGGATCAACTATTACCAAACAGCAACAAATGCCTACAATCCATTAGATGGTGTCGGTGCGGGGAAAATGAACACCACTGGGAAAAAAGGCAGCTCCGAAGAAACCGGGACACCAGGAATGTTCAAAAAAGCCGAAAATCCATTTGTGGAACGGACGAATTGGGATTGGGAGATCGATCCTCAAGGGCTGCGAATCGCTTTACGACGAATCACTAGCCGTTATCGGGTGCCTGTGATCATTACAGAAAACGGACTTGGTGAATACGATAAACTAACCGACGATCATCAAATCCATGACCAATACCGCATCGATTATTTAGCAGGTCATGTCCATGCCATCAAAGAAGCGATCAGCGACGGCACGGAAGTTCTTGGCTATTGCACCTGGTCCTTCACTGATTTGCTAAGCTGGTTGAATGGCTACCAAAAACGCTATGGCTTTGTCTATGTCGACCAAGATGAAACGCAAGAAGGATCTTTGGCACGCTACAAGAAAGACAGTTTCTACTGGTACCAAGAGCTGATCAAAACCAACGGGCAAGAGTGCTAGCCTCCTAAAACCAATACCTGAATAAGCGAAACGACCCCTGCAACGGCAGTGATCGTTTCTTAGAAAAAAGTACGTTCCACCTGTAGCGACCGCCCAAAGGTAGACCAAAAGTCTCGCTTTTTGGGCCGCTTCAAAGGAGAACGTCCTTTTTTTGAGTATTATCGTTGACAAGTGTAAACGATAATTGTAAAGTAGAAAAAGATTACAACTGTAAACATAAAAGGTTAATGAGTTTGCCTAGCAAGCAAGGAGGAAGGAAACAATGATCGAAAAGAATTATGGGGTAAAAGGGATGACCTGTGCGTCTTGTTCCCAGACCGTCGAAAAAACAGTCAGCAAGCTGGCGGGGGTCGACCAAGCAGCGGTCAATTTGGCTACTGAAAAATTACATATTCGTTATGATGAGCAGCAGCTCACCGAAGAAACACTCGCTGCGGCCATCAAAGCAACGGGCTATCAACTGATCGGCTCTCAAAAACAAGAGACCTTTGCCATCTCGGGCATGACCTGTGCGTCTTGTGCCCAAACAGTAGAAAAAGCTGTCCAAAAATTAGCGGGTGTGGAGCAAGCCTCCGTCAATCTGGCAACAGAAAACCTGACGGTCAGCTATCAACAAGATCAAGTGACCGCCGCGAAGATCGCAGCTGCCGTGAAAGAGGCGGGCTATGATGCACAGCTGCCGACCGCTTCTGCCGACAAGGTGGATTCAAAACAGGCAGAGATTCGTGCTTTATGGCAACGGTTTTGGCTTTCGGCGCTCTTTACGATCCCCTTGTTCTATTTGACGATGGGGGAAATGATCGGTTTGCCGATCCCTGGCTTTTTAGATCCGATGGCCTATCCAGTCAATTTCGTTACCACTCAATTGCTTTTGGTCTTACCGGTGATGGTCCTCGGTCGCGCCTTTTACATTGCTGGTTTCAAAGCGCTTTGGAAAGGCCATCCCAACATGGATTCCCTCGTCGCATTGGGAACCAGTGCTGCCTTCTTTTATAGTATTTATGGGACCGTGATGGTCTACCTGGGCACGACCCACTATGCGATGCACTTGTACTATGAAACGGCCGCCGTTATTTTGGCATTAGTTACCTTAGGAAAATACCTTGAGTCGGTCTCGAAGGGCAAAACCTCCGAAGCCATCAAGAAGTTGTTGGATCTCGCACCGAAAAAAGCCCGTGTGCTTCGCGGCAGCGGGCATCAAGCCGAAGAAGTCGAAGTGGGTATTGAAGAAGTCGCAGCCGGCGATATCTTAGTCGTACGACCTGGTGAAAAGATTCCTGTGGATGGGATCGTTACCCAAGGACGCTCTGCCATCGATGAATCAATGATCACCGGAGAAAGCTTACCTATCGAAAAACAAGTCGGTGATCGGGTGATCGGCGCCAGTATCAACAAAAACGGCTCGTTTCAATACGAAGCCACCAATGTGGGAGAAGATTCAACATTAGCGCAAATCATTCAGTTAGTAGAAAATGCCCAAGGATCCAAAGCGCCGATTGCCCGCATGGCTGACAAAGTTTCGGGTGTGTTTGTCCCGATCGTGATGGTCTTGGCGGTTTTTGCAGGACTTGCTTGGTTTTTCTTAGGACAAGAAACCTGGATCTTCTCATTGACCATTACGATCTCTGTATTAGTGATTGCTTGTCCGTGTGCCTTAGGATTAGCGACACCGACCGCCATCATGGTGGGTGCGGGAAAAGGGGCAGAAAATGGCGTCTTGATCAAAAGCGGCGATGCGTTAGAAACAGCTAGAAACGTGACGACGATCGTCTTTGATAAAACCGGCACGATCACAGAAGGCAAACCAGTCGTAACCGATCTCCTGCCTGCCGGCAACCACACGCCGACGGAATTGCTGCAACTGGCGGCTTCTGTTGAAAAAGGCTCAGAACATCCATTAGGCGAAGCCATTGTGATCGAAGCCCGCACGCAGGCGCTCTCCCTGCAAGAAGTTGACGGGTTTGAAGCGATCCCAGGGCATGGGATACAAGGCACGATTGCTGGCAGTCCAGTCCTATTAGGCAACCAGAAATGGCTGGAAAAACAAAACGTTGCCCTCGATGGCCTGATCGAGCAAGCCCAACAATTGGCTCACGAAGGGAAAACACCGATGTATGTTGCCAAAGACGGCGAAGCGATCGGGATCATCGCTGTGGCAGATACTATCAAAGAAAGCAGTCGAAAAGCTATTGAACGGTTGCATCAAATGGGCTTGTACGTAGCAATGATCACGGGGGACAATGCCCGAACGGCCCAAGCCATCGCCAAACAAGTCGGTATCGATGAAGTGATCAGTGACGTCTTGCCAGAAGATAAAGCCGCCAAAGTAGCTGGCCTGCAAGCCAAAGGCCAAAAGGTTGCGATGGTAGGTGACGGGATCAATGATGCGCCCGCGTTAGCCCAAGCCGATGTAGGGATCGCGATCGGCTCTGGTACCGATGTCGCCATCGAATCGGCAGACATCGTACTGATGCGCAGCGATCTGATGGACGTCCCATCAGCGATCGAGTTAAGTCGGGCAACCATCAAAAACATCAAAGAAAATCTTTTCTGGGCTTTTGCTTATAACGTCTTAGGCATCCCTGTCGCAATGGGTGTGCTGCATCTTTTCGGGGGCCCCTTGCTCAATCCAATGATCGCTGGGGCGGCCATGAGCTTCAGCTCGGTATCCGTTTTATTAAATGCCTTGCGGCTGAAACGATTCCAACCCTCAGCGAAAAAGTAAACGAAGCAACGAATGCACCAACAAAAAGACCTGCCCACGGTTTCTGATGGAAGAAAATCGTGGGTAGGTCTTTTTAGTGCTGGACATCTAAATAAGAGTAGGCCCGCACGTCATAACGGTTGCGACTACGGGAAAATTCGATAGGTGAGCCATTTTTCTGATAGACGATCTGTTCGATCTCTAAGACCGGATCATCGGCTTTACAGTCCAAATACTGTTGATCGTACGCGGTACTTTTATCAGCGACGATGGTGCGGTAGGCGCCAGCAAACTGGACCCCTAGTTCCTCTTTGACATAACGGTAGATAGAACTTTCTAAATGGCCACGAGTTAAATTGGGCACCAAATGGACCGGCATATAGGTATATTCTAAAATAAACGGCTGGTCTTCAAGAATCCGCAAGCGGACAATACTATAGATCGGCTGTTCTTCCGTCAACATCAACTTTTCTTGGATCGTTTGGTCAGGAAATTCGACTTGAAAATCGATGACTTGACTGACTAGCTTGCGGCCAGCTTTGCCCATTTCCGTTGACAAGCCTTCATAGACCGTTAAAGCAGTGGTGTCTTTTTTTAAGAATGGGTGGTTCAATATTTTTGTTCCAGCGCCCCGCTGAGAATAAACCAGTCCTTCCATGGCTAAAATACCGATGGCTTTTTTGATGGTCATCCGGCTGACTCCGAATTCCTCGACCAAATCAGTTTGGTTCGGTAGTAAGCTGTCAGGCGGATACGTGTTGTTTTTGATACGTGTGCGTAAAATATTGGCAATTTCTTGGTATTTTGGCATCTGATCACCTCGCAAGAAGTATAGCTGAAAAAAGCGGTTTCGACAATCAAACCTTGGTTTTTTTATAAAAAGAACGGCTGACTGAAAAAATTCAGCCAGCCGTTGCGCTTAATCGATCGATGGTTCTGCTTGACGATCTAAAACACGTAAGAATGGATACCAGATCAAGCCGACGATCACCACGTCAATGACTTGCAGCAAACCACCTAACCAAGAGTTGGTTGCTAAGACACCACTGAAGACCACTGGAACGGTCCAAGGAACAGAAACACCAGTTGGTGCAGGAACAAGTCCAGCCGCCATCACTAAGTAGTTGAAGGTCGTTACCACAAGAGGTGCCACGACCCAAGGAATCAGGATCGTCGCATTCAAGACGATCGGCATACCGAAGATTGCTGGTTCGTTAACGTTAAAGATCCCTGGTGCTAAAGCCAAACGACCCACATCGCGGTATTGTTTTTTCTTCAATACAAAAGCCATCAAGATAACAACGGCTAACGTCATACCAGAACCGCCTAATCCAACGGTGAATGTTTCCATAAATGGTTTTGTGACGATATGCGGCAGTGCATCCCCATTTTGATACGCTTCTAAGTTGTCTAACATCAATGTATTCCAAATCGGGTCCATCACAGAGTTGACGATGATTTGACCATGTAGACCGAAGAACCAAAGGAATTGGACAAAGAACAAAGCCAATAGAGTTGCTGGCAAGCTGCTGCCTAGTCCAGTCAATGGTTTTTGGATCAATTCATAAACCAAGTCATGCAAGTTGGCATTGAAGACACCCGTCATGATGGCATTGATCACTAAAAATACCGTTAAGGTGATAATTGCTGGAATCAAAGCGGCAAAAGATTTAGAAACTGCTGGTGGCACCCCATCAGGCATTTTGATCTGCCAGCCGCGTTTTGTGATGCGGCAATAGATTTCAGCTGCTAAAAATGCTGCGATCATCCCGATAAACATCCCTTTTGCGCCAAGACGATCAAGAGACAGCACGCCGGAGATCGTTTCGCCAGATTCAGTAGTCATAAAGAAAGGAGTTAAGATCAAAAAGCTGGCAAACGAAACGGCGCCGCCAAAAATCCCTTCCACATCATATGATTTTGATAAATAATAGCCGATACCGAAAGTAACGAAAACAGTCATGATACTCATTGTTGCATTTTGCCCATTGCCAAACAGCGTTCCTAATGTTCCTTTAGTGGCATCACTGAAGAAGGGCAGGTTGTTTAAAACGACCACGATCGATCCAAACATAGTGATTGGGAACGAAAGCATAAACGCGTCCCGCAAGACGGTCAGGTAGCGATTTTGTCCTAAGGCATTCGCCAAGGGCAAAATCTTTTCAGATAACTTGTCCATAAAACCATTCATTATTAGTTCACTCCTTAAATTTCTTTTTGCAATCGATTACATTGATAATGTATCATGTTTTATTTTAAATGTCTATACATTTATTTTAAAAAAGATTGATTTTTGTAACTGCTTCCTTTATGATTAGGGCAGCAAAGAAAAAATGAGGAGTGAATGAAGATGGATTATCAATTTCCAGCAGGCTTTTGGTGGGGGTCAGCCGCTAGTGGCCCACAAACAGAAGGTGTATTTGAAGGTGATGGCAAAGGGGCAAGCATCTGGGATTACTGGTATCAGCAAGAACCAGAGAAATTTTTCAATGGGGTAGGTCCTGAAAAAACCTCGCAAGTCTACACACGCTATCAAGAAGATATTCAACTCATGAAAGAAACCGGCCATACGACGTTTCGGACGTCGATCCAATGGAGTCGTCTCTTCCCGCAAGGCAAAGGAGAAGTCAATCAAAAAGCCGTTGATTTTTACAATGCCTACATTGATGAGCTGATTGCCAACGGGATCGAACCTTTCATGAATTTATACCACTTCGATATGCCAATGGCGCTGCAAGAAAAAGGCGGCTGGTTGAACCGAGAGACCGTGGATGCCTATGTCGCGTTTGCGCAAACCTGCTTTACGTTATTTGGTGATCGTGTCAAGAAATGGTTCACTCATAATGAACCAATCGTCCCTGTTGAAGGCGGCTATCTTTACCAATTCCATTATCCGAATGAGATCAACATGAAACATGCAGTCCAAGTTGGGTTCCACGAAACGTTGGCGAGTGCCAAAGCCATCAAAGTCTATCATGAGATGAACCTTGATGGGGAGATCGGCATCATCTTGAACTTGACGCCAAGCTACCCAAGAGATGAGAACGATCCAGAGGATGTCAAAGCAGCGCAAATCGCGGATGCCTTCTTTAATCGTTCTTTCTTAGACCCAGCGGTCAAAGGGACGTTTCCAGAAGAACTAGTGACCATCGTCAAGGAATTGGATATGGTACCAGCGATGGAAGCCGATGATTTACAAACGATTCGCGAAAATACGATCGACTTGTTGGGGATCAATTATTACCAACCTCGTCGTATCATGAAGAAAGAATCACCGATCGATCAAGCGAAAAGTCCAATGCCAGATGATTACTTTGATAACTATGATATGCCGAACAAGAAAATGAACCCGTATCGTGGATGGGAAATCTATGAAAAAGGGATCTATGATATTTTGACAAACACGCGAGAAAACTATGGCAATATCAAGTGCTACATTTCTGAAAATGGCATGGGTGTCGAAGGAGAAGAACGTTTCGTCAATGCTGATGGCGTGATCGAAGATGATTACCGCATCGAGTTTGTCTCTGACCACTTGAAGTATGTCCACCAAGCGATCCAAGAAGGAACCAATTGTGTTGGCTACCATATGTGGACTTGCATGGACAACTGGTCATGGACCAATGCTTACAAGAACCGTTACGGATTTATCTCCGTTGACTTAGCAAATGATGCTAAACGAACAGTGAAAAAATCAGGTCGTTGGTTTAAAGAAGTTTCAGATAATAACGGCTTTTAATAACAATGAAAAAAGCAATGCTGTAGGGATCAGCATTGCTTTTTTTGTGTAAAATCGCGGATTTTTCTGTCTTGTTCCGAAGGGAATTCTCTATTAAAAAACCACCTGTTTTTGCAAATGATAAGCTGGGTTAAACAAAAGCACAGTTTTGATAAAGAAAAGACTAGACATGGAAACGTTCTCGTGGTATTCTTTAGTAGAAATCGGTTTCATTATTTTGTTTAGGGTTTGAAAGGAGAAAAAACAATGGATAAATTTATTGGATTTATGGAGAAGCACTTTATTCCGATCGCTTCTAAAATAGGCTCTCAAAGACATCTAGTGGCCATTCGTGACGGATTTATCGTAACGATGCCGTTGATGATCTTAGGCTCTTTTGGGGTATTGATCAACAACTTACCAATTCCTGCCTATATTGATTTTATGAATGGCATTTTTGGTGAAGGGACATGGCAAGCCTTTGGGAACAACTTGTCAGCAGGTACTTTTTCAATACTTGGTCTGTTAATCGCTTTCACAGTAGCGTATAATTTAGCTAAAAGCTACAATCAAGACGCATTAGGTGCTGGGGCGATCTCAGTTGCAAGTTTCTTCGCATTAGGTGCAATGGCGACAGGCCCAGATGGTTTGTTAACAGCTGCCGGACTTGGTTCTCAAGGATTATTTTTAGCATTAATCGTATCGATCATTTCTACTGAGATCTTCCGTCGTCTAGCTGGCAACCCACGCTTAGTCATCAACATGCCTGATGGCGTACCACCAGCAGTCTCACGTTCATTTGCTGCATTATTCCCAGCAATGATCACCGTATCGATCTTTGCTTTGTTTACAGCAATTTTCCAAGCATTTGGTGTGACAAGTATCGTATTGTCCTTCTATGAATTGGTGCAACAACCATTCATGGGCTTGGCAAACTCTTACCCAGCTGCTTTGCTATTAGGTTTTATCTCTGCATTCTTATGGTTCTTTGGTTTGCATGGTGCCAACATCATCGACCCGTTCATGCAAACGATCAATGTGCCAGCGATCGAAGCAAATGCACGAGCATTAGAAGCAGGAACAGATTTGCCTTATATCGTGAACAAACCATTCTTTGATTCTTTCGTGAACATCGGCGGAACAGGTGCGACACTAGGTCTTTTGATTGCGATCTTTTTAGTTGCTCGTCATCATAAAGCGTATATGACTGTCGCAAAACTATCCGTTGCACCAGGTGTGTTCATGATCAATGAACCAGTGATGTTTGGGTTACCAGTTGTCTTGAACCCAATCTTGTTCATCCCATATGTGTTGACCCCACTTGTTTTAGTAACGACTGCTTATTTTGCAACCGCAACTGGCTTAGTTCCTGCAAGTACCGTCATCGCACCATGGACGACGCCACCAATCATCGGCGGTATTTTGTCGACACAAAGTATTGCTGGCGGAATCTTGGCAGCTGTTAACTTGATCTTGTCGGTCGTTATCTACTTGCCGTTCGTGAAAATGGCGCAAATTCAAGAAACACGCCGTTTAAAAAATGCGTAATGTCTGATCGAGTCGATTAGAAACAAGCGCCAAACGTAATAGACCTTATCCGGCCGCGATCAGAGTGCAATACCCCTTATCACACTGCTTCATTGGAAGGTGCAGTGGTGTGATGACACTCTTTTCGTTTGGCCGGTTCTTTTCTCGTTTTTCAATCAATACAATACAACACACGTTTTGGAGGTGGCAAAATGCCCAAATATATGGAGATCGCAGATGTTCTGCGTAAAAGAATCAAGGATGGAACTTATCCGAAAGACAGTCTTTTACCTTATCAAACAGAGTTAGTGGAAGAGTTTGGCGTCAGCCGAATGACGATTAAAAATGCGGTGAATATCCTGATTATGGAAGGCTTGCTGCTGACAAAGCGCGGCTTAGGGACCAAAGTTTTGAATCATTCCTTTTGGGGAAAAGATACCTCATCGGTGACAGAATACAAAGGCCTGAGCTATCAGATGAAACAAGAAAAACGGACGTTGACTAGCCAAGTCATCACCTTTGAAGTCTGTTTTCCTACAACAAGAATTCAAGAGATGCTTCAGATCACTGCCGAACAACCAATCTATCATGTGATCCGTTTGCGGATCTTAGAAGGCAATCCATACATACTCGAGCATTCCTATATGCCGTTGGATCTGGTCAGCGGTTTGACGAAAGAGATCTTGGAAGAATCCGTCTATGACTATCTACTGCAAGATTTAGGCTACAAATTTGCTGGTGCTTATCGGACCTTTCAGGCTGCCAAAAGTGATGAATACGATCAAACCTATTTAGCGTGCCAAGCAGATGATCCAGTATTGGAATTAGAACAGATCATCTATTTAGAATCGGGACGTCCAGTGGACTATTCCTGCAGCCGCAATCGGTATGATGTTCGTGGCTATTCCATGTTAGACATGAAGCCTGATCTGTTACAGCACCGCAAAAAGTAACGGCTTACAAAATGCTTCTTCAACGAAAAAACGCTTCATAGCTACTGTTGGCTATGGAGCGTTTTTGTTTTGACTTAAGAAGTGGGTTGGTTTTGATCACCTAGTTTGGCTAAGATAGTTTCCGCAACGGCTTTGGGGATGCCAGCTTGCTGGATCTCTTCCACGGAAGCTGCTTGGATGTTTTTTAACGACTTGAAGGTTTTCATCAGCTGTTGCTTGCGTTTTGGTCCTAAGCCAGGAATTTCATCCAGTTTGGAAGAAAAGCTGTTTTTGCTGCGCAGTTGGCGATGGAAGGTGATCGCAAAACGATGGACCTCATCTTGGATCCGTTGCAGCAAAAAGAATTCCACAGAATTGCGTTCCAGCTGGATCGGATCTAAAAATTCCCCGAAAATCAACTCGCTGGTTTTGTGTTTGTTGTTCTTCACTAAACCGGCAACAGGAATATCTAAACCTAGCTGGTTATGCAGCACTTCTTGGGCGGCACCGACTTGGGCTTTCCCACCATCGATGATGATCAGATCAGGAAAAGGCAGGTTTTCTTTTAGGACACGAGAGTATCGGCGATAGATGACTTCTTGCATAGAGCCATAATCGTCGCCGCCTTGTGCAGTACGAATCTTATATTTCCGATAATCATCTTTAAACGGCTTACCGTCGACAAAAACCACCATTGCAGAAACCGGATCGGTCCCCATGATGTGGGAGTTATCGAAGGCTTCGATCCGATAAGGTGTCGCGATCCCCATGGCTTCGCCTAGACGATCCACTGCACCGATCGTCCGTTCTTCAGTACGCTCGATCAACGCAAATTTTTGTGCCAAGGCGATGCGGGCATTTTTATTGGCCAAATCGACTAATTTCTTTTTGTCGCCTCGTTGGGGCTGCAGGACTTTGGTTTCCAGCAGCGCTTCTAATGGGGCAGCATCGACATTTTGCGGAACAAAGACTTCTTTGGGAATGAAGTGTTCATTCTTTTGGTAAAACTGGCCGACGAAGGTCAAGAAATCCTCATCCGCTTCATTGTAGAAAGGAAACAAAGAGACTTCTCGTTCGATCAGCTTTCCTTGACGGATAAAGAAGACTTGGACACACATCCAGCCTTTGTCGACACTGTAGCCAAAGACATCACGGTCCATTAGATCGGTCAGGGTCATTTTTTGTCGCGTCATGACGGTATCGATCGCTTGGATCTGATCCCGCAGCTCAGCCGCTCGCTCAAACTCTAACGTTTCAATGGCTTCGCCCATCTTATCTTTCAGATCTTTCAAAATATCGACATGACCGCCATGGAAAAAGTGTTTGACTTGATCCACGATCTTCTGATAATCCTTAGGGTCTACATTGTTGACATAAGGACAGACACATTGACCCAAATGATAATAAAGACAAGGCCGCTTTTGAGAAGGACCGCATTTTCGCAAAGGAAAGAGGCGATCCAGCACCCGTTTGGTTTCGTTGGCTGCTCGTGCATCAGGATAAGGGCCAAAATATAAAGCCCCGTCTTTTAAAACTTTACGAGTGATGATCAGACGCGGATAGCGCTCTTTAGTCACTTTAATAAAAGGATACGACTTGTCGTCCTTTAACATGATATTGTATTTTGGTTTATTTTTTTGAATCAAATTGATTTCCAGCAGCAAGGCTTCCGTATTTGATTCGGTAACGACGTACTCAAAATCATTGATTTCTTGAACGAGCCGTTCGGTTTTCGTATCGTGACTGCCGGTAAAATACGAACGGACACGATTTTTTAAAATTTTGGCTTTCCCAACATAGATGATTTTGTTATTTTTATCTTTCATTAAATAACAACCAGGTTGATCAGGAAGCAGCGCTAATTTGTTCTTGATTTGTTCGTTCATTTCAAGATCCTTTCTTACTGGTTTGCTTCACGAACTGCAAAAGTAGTCAAAGGGTGGTCTAAGCTCTCCTCAAAAAGGGGAACATTAGAGCCCATAGCCAGTACTCTTCATTTTAGCACAAATTTCTTAAGAAACAATCAAACGGACCAGATCGGCAGCGAGGAAGCGTAATCGTAAGAAAAGGTTAAGAAATCCCACGAGGCGGTGGTTCCCCCAAAAAAATCAGTTTGTTTTTATACGCTTGCCACCTGTGAGGGATCGTTTTGCGACCACTCCTGAATGAAGGTTCGCAATCCCTCGATGGCTGGTTCTGTGACTACTTTGCGCTGGATGAGGTAAAATTGGCGCTCAAAGTTTTTATCCAGCAGTTGATAGCCAATGCCGTGGGCGGCTCGTTTGGAAAGGATCGAACAGCCAAAGCCTTGTTTCAGCAAAGCGACGATCAATTCATTGCTGGCGATCTCAATGATCGGTCCTTGAATATTCTGTTCCTCCAGATAGCGTTTAGTGTAATAGTAGACACCAGAACTCGCTTCACGGACGAGCCAAGGACCGGCTTGGGGATCACCGGCTAAGACGAGCTGATCTTTCAAAATCGGGAAACGCAAAATACTTGGTGCAGATAAGGGTTTTTCAATGATCCCTAAATCTAGTTGATGTTGTTCAAGCGCTGTTAAGACTTCAGCGGAGTTCATCATCGATACCCGAAAACGCACCGTGGGAAAGGCGTTGTATAAAGCAATCATCAAGTCAGGCATCAACGCCATCGCATAGGTATGAGAGATGCCTAGGGCACAGTGACTTTGATGCTGTGTGTTGGTATGGATCTCGCTGGCGATTGTCGACCACTCATCCAATAAATTCAGTGCCTTTTCGTAAAGGTACTCTGCTTGGGGCGTGGCGATCACGTTTTTGCGACCATTGCGTAAAAAAAGCGGTGTATCCAGGTCTTGTTCCAACTGCTTGATTTGAGCAGAAACCGTGGGCTGCGAAATAAACAGCAGTTCGGCAGCTTTCGAAAAATTTTTCGTTTCATAGACCATCTTAAAGGTCTCCAGTAATTTTAGCATTGCAATCCCTTCCATTAGAAAATTCAATCATAACTATTATACCAATAAATCCTACTGATCGGTCAATCTGTGTATAATGGATGTTATATGAAAGGATGAAAGCAATGAAGCAACGACAAACAGCTTTGATACTTCCCGGTTTGTTCCTGTCCTTTTCGGTAGCCGTCATCGCCCGAATCATGGCTTTGGCTGTGCCAAAATTAGGGGGAGCAACCCTTGCAATTTTATTAGGAATCATTTTAGGAAATACATTGTTCAAGCAAGAACGCTATCAAGTCGGGACGAAGGTTGCGGAAAGTCGGCTCTTGGAATATTCGGTGGTTTTGCTGGGCTTTACCGTCACTTTCCAGACCATCAGTGAAATGGGCCTTCGGGGCTTTCTCTTTATTTTGCTGATGATGAGTTTGGTCATTACCGCTGCTTATTTGATAGGGAAAAAAATGGGCTTTAATCAAAAGATGAGCCTGATGATGGCAGGCGGCAACGCTGTCTGCGGGTCCTCTGCGATTGCGGCGATCGCACCAGCCATTGATGCCGATGATGAAGAAAAAGGGCAGATCATCACCTTGGTCAATCTTTTAGGAACAGTGATGATGCTGACGCTGCCGTTTTTAGGCTTGGCCTTATACGGCGATGATCTGTTGCAAAAAAGCGCCTTACTTGGTGGCACGCTGCAATCCGTCGGACAAGTCGTGGCGGGGGCTAGTTTGATTGATGCCGACACCGTCAAATACGCGATGCTCTTTAAAATCGCGCGCATCATCATGTTGGCAGTCGTCGTCATTGTTTTTGAACGAATGACGACAAAGACCCCCACCAAAACCAAAGCCAAAGGCAAGCTGCGGCTGCCGATCCCTTGGTATGTGTTGGGCTTCTTGACCATCTGTATCTTGAACAGCTTCTTGCCGCTGCCTAGCTGGTTGAATGAGGGCGCTCATTTTATCAGTACGTGGTTTGAAACGACGGCGTTGGCAGCCATTGGTTTGCGCTTGGATTTCCGCAAGTTTTTAAAAGAAGGCCCGCGCTTTTTATTCTATGGTCTTTCCGTTGGTGCTGTCCAAACCGTTGGTGCTGTTGCATTGATTTGGTTGCTGCGGCTCTAATTCACAAGAGGCACGACCCATAAAGCACGTTTGAAGCGCACGATTGTTTAACGAAAAAAGCCACGACGGTTGATCGAAGGGCACGCTTTGCTGTTTCTGTTGGAAGAGGCAGCAAGGCGTGACTTTTCAGATCAACTGTCGGGCTTTTTTTAGCGGCAAAGAAGGTTAGACGGGTACTTGGATGACTTGAACACCTTGTTGCTCAATCAAATCGATGACTTTGGGATCAGAATAATGATCGGTGATCAGCAGATCGATAGCCGCAATTGCGCCAATCGTAAAATTGGATTGCTTACCGATTTTGCGATAATCCGCGATAACGATCAACTTGCCAGAATTTTCGATGATTTTCGCATTGACTTTGGCTTCGTGGATCACTGAAGTGGAAATGCCGGTCTGTAAATCTAACCCACTACAGCCAATGATCGTAACATCAGAACGAACGTGAGAAAATGACTCCACGGCGATGTCTCCTGACAATGCCGCTTTAGGGTAACGTATTTCGCCGCCACTTAAAACAATCGTTGATTTTGGATGGTGTTCCATTTGGATCACACTCGTGTTGTTCGTCAGCAAACTGATTCGTTTGTCTGTGAGATGGCGCAACGTTTGAGCCGCACTGGTACTCGTATTGACGAAAAGGGTATCGCCATCTTTTACTTGGCGAGCCGCTTCTTTGGCCAGTCGATCTTTGATGTACTCGATCGAGTCGGTGGGATGCGCTTCATCTTCATAAGCTTCACAGTATTCGATTTTTCCGTGGGTTTGTTTGATCTGACCCATCTCACTGAGGACAGTACAGTCTCTGCGGATCGTCATCTCTGATACTCCCAACTGATGACTGAGGGTCCTCACATCAGAAAGACCAGATGCTTTTATCAAATCGATCAATTGTTTTCTTCTTTGCCTCACTTCTTCATTGGAACGTTTCACGATACTTCCTCCTCACATGCGCTTTTTTCTATTATTGTCTTCTATCATTTGTCTAGCTTGCAATTATCCTGTGCAGCAAAATCACGTGTCTCTTTCTCACGAATTCGCGGGAAAATCGCACAGCTGTCGTTTAGAAACTGCCATTTTTTTATCGTTTCTGCTTTCGAACTCATTTTAACATATCACAGAAACATTACCATATATATTAAATAATCACATTTATTTCTCGGTAAATTAACATATAATAAGATAAATTAACATAAAACTTGATTGAAAGCGTTTTTCTATATGTTAGAATCAAGGTGTAAATAAGCAAGGGAGGAACAAATATGGTACACGTAAATGATGTTTCGAAAGAGAGTTGGCTGTTAAATACGTTTCCAGAATGGGGAACCTATTTAAACGAGGAGATCGAAAGTGAACTTGTGAAAGAAGGCACAGTTTCCATGTGGTGGCTAGGCTGTACGGGTATTTGGTTAAAGAGTGCGGAAGGAACCAACATTTTATGCGACCTTTGGTGCGGCACTGGCAAGCGTAGCCATGGTAATGGGCAAATGAAAAAAGGCCATCAAATGATGCGGATGAGTGGTGTACAGGAAATGCAGCCTAACTTACGGACGCAGCCCTTTGTGATCGATCCATTTGAAATCAAAGGAGTGGATGCGTTAGTGGTGACCCATATTCATTCCGATCATTTAGACATCAATACCGCAGCTGCAGTCCATCAAAATTGTCCAGAAGCAAAATTCGTCGGTCCCCATGAAGTCGTTGCAACTTGGTTGAAATGGGGAATACCAGAAGAAAAAACCATCGTGGTCAAACCAGGGGATGAAGTGACCATTGGGCAGGTGAAAATCGTCGCTTTAGAAGCATTCGATCGAACCGCTCTGATTACTTGTGAAGATCCGGATACTAGCTTGAAAGGAAAAATGCCACAGGACATGGATCGTATCGCAGTCAATTACTTGTTTGAGACTTCCGGTGGGGCGATTTATCACGCTGGAGATTCTCATTATTCGAATGTATTTGCCAAGCATGGAAATCAGTACAAGATCGATGTTTGCTTAGGTGCATATGGCGAAAACCCGCGGGGCATCACCGACAAGGTTACTTCAGTCGATATGTTGCGGATGGCAGAATCCCTCAATGCCAAAGTAGTGATACCTGTACACTATGATATCTGGTCCAATTTTATGGCTGATCCAAAGGAGATCACTGAGATTTGGAAGTTTAAAAAAGATCGTTTGAACTATGAGTTTAAACCGTACATTTGGCAAGTTGGCGGCAAATTTACCTACCCAACGAATAAAGATGATCTTGAATTTAATTTCTATCGAGGTTTCAAAGATGTATTTTCGGTCGATAATGATACGCCATTCCCTTCTTTTTTATAAAAGAAGGGGGGATGCTGCAAAAGCCAAATTTGAAAGGAGCAAAGGTAATGCTGCGTTATTTTTATGAAAATGAGTTGGTTGCGATCAATCATGAACAGCCCGAAGATTGGGAAGCCGCTATCTGGGCGAGTGGCGAAGGATTAAAGCAAAAGGCGTTGATCACGGATCAGTACATTGAAGATGTCATTCGGGATGTTCATCAATACGGTCCTTATATTGTGATCATTCCCAAAGTAGCCATGCCCCATTCTTCAGCAGAAAGCAAAGGCGTCTTAGGAACGGGGATCGGATTGACGATTTTTCCAGCCCCCGTTTCATTTCAAGATGATGACCCCGACAAAGAGGCGCAGTTGTTCTTTATGCTCGCTGCCAAAAACGCTGAAGCACATATGAACAATATCGCTAGTTTATCCGAGATGCTGATGGAAGATGGGCTGGTGGAAGATTTACTAGGTGTAAAAACGATGGCAGATTTTGAAGCGGTGATGGAGAAATATGACCAAAAAGAAAGCAGGGATTAGATGGAAATGGTAGGAGATTTCTTATTGAGATGCTGGGATTACTTTGCTCAGAATATTTTGATGCAGCCAGCTTTTTTGATCGGTTTTATTGTACTGATTGGTTACTTACTATTGAAACGGCCGTTTGTTGAATGTATTGCAGGTTTCTTAAAAGCCACCGTTGGTTACTTGATTTTGACGATTGGCTCTGGTGGATTGGTCAATAATTTCCGTCCGATCCTGGTGGGGCTTAAGGAGCGTTTTGAATTAGATGCGATGGTCACTGACCCGTATTTTGGTCAAAATGCGATCACCGCCGGCATTGAAGAACGATTTGGACGCACCTTTGGTGACACGATGCTCTTATTATTGATTGCCTTTGTTTTTAATATCTTACTCGTTCGCTTCAAAAAATATACGAAGCTGCGGGCCGTCTTCATTACTGGAAATGTGCAAGTACAGCAAGCCGCAACGGCCTTTTGGCTGCTGCTATTCTGTTTCCCAGACTTGGGTCGAATCGAAGTCTTACTTGTCATGGGCTTGATCTTAGGCTGCTATTGGGCGGTTGGGTCCAATTTGACCGTTGGCATCTGTCAAGATTTGACGGAAGGTGCTGGTTTTGCGATTGCTCATCAACAGATGTTTGGTGTTTACTTCTTTGCACGACTTGCGGAACGGTTTAAAAAGAACAAATCCAACCGGAAATTAGAAGATGTCGAACTACCGGGTTTTTTATCGGTCTTTAATGAAAACATGGTATCGACTTCGATTTTGATGCTCTTTTTCTTCGGTATCATTTTAGTAACGCTTGGACAAGATTATTTAATAACAGCAGGATTTATGGTAGAAGGACAAAGTTTCTTATTTTATATTTTACAAACTTCACTAATGTTTGCCGTCTATTTAGCAATTCTTCAATTAGGTGTTCGCACCTTCGTTTCCGAATTGACCGAGTCATTCCAAGGAATTTCGAATACGATTTTACCAGGTGCTGTTCCGGGGATCGATATCGCCGCAACCTTTGCCTTTGGTTCACCAAATGCTGTGACGGTGGGCTTTTTATTCGGTGCACTAGGACAATTCTTAATGATCGCTTTACTGATTTTGTTCCGTTCACCAACGATCGTGATTGCCGGGTTTATCCCACTGTTCTTTGATAATGCTGCGATCGCTGTTTTTGCCAACAACCGTGGGGGCATCAAGGCGGCTTGTCTTTTCCCATTCTTATCAGGCATTATTCAGATCGGTGGTTCGGCCTTGATCGCTACTTGGGTAGGATTATCTCAATATGGCGGCTATCTTGGGATGTTCGACTGGGCGACCGTCTGGCCATTCTTTACAGTATTGATGAAATTCTTAGGCATCATTGGTGTGGTTCTTGTAGTGGTGATCTTATTAGTGATTCCACAGTTGCAGTACCGCAGAGATCCAGAAGGGTATTTCTTGATCGTAGATGATTATGATGCGTATGTAGAAAAACAAAAATAATGAATTCTTAGGAGGAAAAGAAGATGAGAGTATTGGTATCTTGTGCAAATGGATCAGGAACAAGTTTGATGATGATGCGGAGTGTCGAAAAAGCTTTGAAGTCAGAAGGGATTACGATCACCTCTATTCATCATTGCGCGATTTCTGAAGGCAAAAGCACCGCCAAGAATTACGATGTGGTCTTTACGCCAATGAACTTTGTCAATATGTTCGATAAAGCCAAAGAAAAGGGCGTAACAGTGATCGGGGTCAGAAATGTGATGTCCCCCAAAGAAATTATTGAGCGGGTCAGAGAAGCGGGGCTTTCGAAGGAGTAGTGCATCAGGATGTGACAAGAACAAAAAGATGATCGAACAAAAGAGAGGGGAATTTCATGAGTATACCAAAACTGCAGATCGCTTGCGATCACTCCGATTTAGCTGGTGCACTGGCTGATATCAAAAAAGTTGGCGATGTGGTGGATATTATTGAAGCAGGGACTATTTTATTGTTGCAAGAAGGAGCACAGGTCCTACGCTGCTTCCGAGCAATGTATCCGGAAAAGTTGATCGTAGCAGACACAAAATGTGCCGATGCCGGTGGGACGGTCGCCAAAAACTGCCAGCAAGCTGGCGCGGATTATATGACCGTGATTTGTGCAGCAACGATCCCAACAATGAAGGCAGCGGCAAAAGAAATTGCTGAGATCCAAGTAGAATTATATGGTGACTGGACCTACCAGCAAGCACAGCAGTGGCTAGATGCCGGCATCTCACAAGCTATCTATCATCAAAGTCGTGACGCACTGTTAGCTGGTGAAACATGGGGAGAAAAAGATTTAACGAAAGTCCGTAAATTGATCGATATGGGGTTTCGAGTGTCAGTCACGGGAGGATTGAGCGTCGAGACGTTGGCTCTGTTTGCTGGCATTGATGTGTATACCTTTATCACAGGAAGAGGCATCACTGCCGCTGACGATCCGCAACAAGCAGCAGTTGATTTCAAACAAGAGATTTTACGGATTTGGGGGTAGTTTTCCATGAGTTTGATTGGTCTATATGAAAAAGCAACACCCAAAGCTCTCTCTTGGTCGGAACGATTGCAGTTTGTCAAAGACCGAGGTTTCGACTTCATTGAAATGTCCATCGATGAATCCGATGAGCGCTTGGCACGCCTAGAGTGGAACCAAGCACAGCGTAAAGAGATCGTCGAGGCAATCTATGCCTCGGGGATCAAAATCTTGTCTTTATGTCTCAGTGGACATCGGCGGTTTCCCTTCGGTTCGATCAATGAAAAAAAGCGCAAGCACGCGATGCATCTGATGGAAAAAGCCATCGACCTGGCTTCAGATTTGGGTATTCGCTGCATCCAATTAGCCGGATACGATGTGTACTATGAGGAAAAAAGTCTTTGTAGCCGAGAATGGTTCATTGCCAATCTAAAAGAAGCCGTCGCTAGGGCATCTGAAAAGGGAGTCGTTTTGTCACTAGAGATCATGGATGATCCGTTTCTAAATTCTATCTCAAAGTATTTACGGATCAAGGAGCAGATCCCTTCGCCCTATCTACAAGTCTATCCAGATGTCGGGAACCTGTCTGCCTGGCCAGAAAATGATGTCGGTTATGAATTAGAAAAAGGTATTTGCGAGATAACCCAGATTCATTTGAAAGATACATTGGCGGTTTCAGATAAGTTTCAAGGAAAGTTTAAAGAAGTACCGTTTGGTACTGGGTGTGTTGATTTTGATGGCTGCTTACGCACGCTGAAGCGGTTAAATTATAACGGTTCTTTTGTCATCGAGATGTGGAGTGAGACGAGCGCTGACCCGATTGGGGAGATCGAACAAGCCAAAGCATTTTTATTACCAAAACTAAAGGAGGTCGGATACCTTGATCAATCAGCTTCAATTGATGAAAGAGCGAGTTTATCAAGCCAATAAGAGACTGCCTGAGGAAGGGCTAGTAAAGCTGACTTGGGGAAATGTCAGTGAGATTGATCGAGATTTAGGGATCATCGTCATTAAACCCAGCGGTGTTGATTATCAGACGATGACGGTTGATTCAATGGTGGTTTGCGACTTAGCGGGAACACCGAAAGAGGCGAAGACGTTGAAGCCTTCCTCGGATATCAAAACCCATGCGCTATTGTATAAGCACTTCGAAGGCGTCAAAGCGATCGTTCATACGCATTCGACAAATGCGGTAAAATGGGCGCAAGCACAGCGAGACATTCCTGCATATGGAACGACGCATGCGGATACTTTTTATGGTAGTGTCCCTTGTACACGACCGTTACGGGCCTCTGAGGTAACGGCAGACTATGAAAAAGAAACCGGCAAAGTCATTGTCGAGACGTTTGAAAAGCGGGGATTAGATCCGCTTGCATGCCCAGCTGTCCTCACAGCGGGACACGGTCCTTTTACTTGGGGGCAATCTGCGGAACAAGCGGTCAGCACTAGTATTGTTTTAGAAGAGGTTGCACAAATGGCATTAGGTACCGAAGCTTTGACCTTGGATCGAACACCGATCGCTGATTATTTGCTGGATAAACATTATTTCCGCAAGCATGGCGAACATGCTTATTATGGACAATGATAACGTAAAAGCAGCCATTCCTAGCGATCAAGGAATGGCTGCTGTTCTATTCGTTTTCTTCAACGAGTGTTTTCACATAAAAGCGATCCATCGTGGTATGCTGTGCCGCCAATAGTGGCTGGGGCAATGCGCGATAGCCGGCTTTTTGATAGACATGCAAGGCTGCTTCTAAAGAATGATGGGATTCTAAATAGAGTTGCCGATAGCCTAGTTCAAAAGCTTTGGCCTCGATTTTCGCCAGCAGAGGATAGCTGAGACGCTGCCCTTTGGCAGCATCACTGAGATAAAATTTTTGCAGCTCGGCGATTTGCCCTTCTGAATCATAAGCGGCAAGACCACCGCCACCTAAAAGGGTCCCTGATTCATCGGTGACGACAAAATAATGGCGGCTAGCAGGATCTGCTGCATAAAATTCACTTAAGTGGTCTAACTCGGGATCAAAATAGGCAGTTCCTGGAACCGCCAACTGGTGGTCGGTCAAGCTTTTGCGAATGATAGCGACTAAGGGCGCATCATCTTGAGATTGGATCGGACGAAATATCGGCTTCATTCAGTTCCTCCTTAACGTAAAAGTAAATGAATAGCTATAGTGTACCACAGCATCGAGGTAGTGTTTAGTGATGATAAGAAAAGCCATCCTCGCGATGGCGCCCCTCTTTAATAAGAAAACCGCCCCCTCGTTGCCAGGCTCCTAATGTGAAACGGAGTATGGCGCAACGAGGGGGCGGTTTTTGTACGTCAGTCATGGAAGCAGTAATTAGAGCGTTTCACCATTAGAGGCGATCACTTGTTGGTACCACGCAAAGGAATCTTTTTTCAAACGATTCAAGGTTCCTTTGCCAGTATTGTCTTTGTCGACATAGATCATGCCATAGCGTTTCTCCATTTCGCCACTGCCGAAGCTGACGATATCAATGATCCCCCAAGGCGTATAACCTAATAGCGGTACACCATCTTCAACCACCGCTTTTTCCATCTGTTCGATGTGCTCTTTCAGGTAAGTGATGCGATAGTCATCATGGACTTGCTGCTCATCAGTTAATTGATCGTAAGCACCAAAGCCATTTTCTACGATAAATAGCGGCAAGTCATAGCGTTGATAGATCGTATTTAACACATAGCGCAACCCGACTGGATCGATAGGCCAGCCCCAATCAGAAGCACTGATATAAGGATTCCTCACGATTTTTGCTCCCGGGATATCCTCAGTTGGTGTGCCAGCCACTTCATCAAGGGTTGAGATCGTTCCTGACATGTAATAGCTGAACCCAATATAATCAACGGTTCCCGCTTTTAATAGCGCTTGTTCCTCGGGCGTGATCTCAATCGTGATGCCTTTTTTTGCCCAATATTTTTGCACATAGGTTGGGATCTTGCCTCGTACGTGGACGTCGCTGTAAAAATAGCGCCGTTCATTGGCTTTGACGGATGCCATCAAATCAGCTGGCGCACAAGAGTAGGGGTAGACCGGGACATAGGCCATCATACAGCCAATCTGAAACTCTGGATTGATTTTTTTGCCTTCGATCACGGCTGCCGCACTGGCAATCAACTCATTGACGCCCGCTTGAAAGACGAGTGCTTCTTTTTGACTGTCATCCTCGATGATCATGGCAGAATTGGTCCAAACGTGCAGCGGCTCTTGCCCATCTGCTTGATTATTGATCTCATTGAAAGTCATCCAATACGTCACTTTGTCACGATACCGTTGAAAAACAGTCTTAGCGAATTTGACAAAGAGGGGAATCACTTCTTTGTTAGCAAACCCACCAAATTCTTCATAGAGGGCGTAGGGCATTTCAAAGTGGGACAAAGTGATCACGGGTTCGATGCCATTTGCCTGCAATTCGTCGAAAAGATCATCATAGTATTGGAGACCGGCTTCATTTGGTTCTTCTTCTGTTCCAGTTGGATAGATCCGGCTCCAAGAAATCGATGTCCGTAGACATTTCAAGCCCAGTTCTTTGAATAACTGGATATCTTCTTTGTAGCGGTGATAAAAGTCAATGGCTTCATGGTTCGGGTAATATTCCCCTTCAATGACGCCTTTGGTGATTTTACGGGGAATACCGTTGCCGCCGGCAGTCATGACATCGGCGGTACTCATTCCACGACCAGCAACATTCCAAGCGCCTTCCGCTTGATGGGCAGCGATCGCGCCGCCCCATAAAAAATCTTTTGGCATTTTTGCGGACATAAATTTCATTCCTCCTCGACTCATTCGTTTGCTTATAATTCTACTTTTTGGGAACGGTTAGAGGCGATCACGAATGGCAAATAGATCAAGACCGAAATCGCAAGACAAACGACACCGACAACCGCAGCGATCGCATTTCCTCCAGTTCCTAAAAAGAGATTAATGATTCCGGGGGTCGTCCATGGTACCCCAATCGCTGGGGTCGGTATGATCGGCCAGATAACGGTGACAAAATAACCCACCAAAATATTGACCATTGGCGTTAAAATAAACGGAATGATCATGATTGGATTCAAGACGATCGGCAGACCGAAGATCATCGGTTCATTGATTTGGAAAATTCCTGGAACTAAGGACATTTTAGCGATCTCACGTTGTTCGGGACGTTTTGAGGCGATAAAAATCGCAATGATCAAGCCTAATGTCATACCAGTACCGCCCATATTTGCGAACATATCATTTAAAACGCCCCAAGTTTCTTTGTAAGGAACATCCCACAAGGAGCCGCCCTGGTTGATAAAATCTAGGTTAGCTAGGTCCTGTTCGGTAAAAATCGCTGAACGAACCGCATTCAAAGTATTTGGTCCATGGATCCCGATCGCAAACAACGTAGTTTGCAAGAACGCCAAGATCAAGACACCGACGACATTGCCCCCCAGATCCCGCAATGGACTTTGGATCCCATTGTAAATCAGTTCATTGATGCCTTCCGGTGCAATCATTAAAACTAAGAAATTGATCAAAGCAGTGACTGCCACGATGATCACGATCGGAATCATGCCAGAAAAGGAACGGGAAACAGCTGGTGGTACCATTTCAGGCATTTTGATCTGCAATCGTTTGACCTTGAAAAGCTTCGGTAAGAATTCACCGACCAAACAAGCCACGATCATAGCTACGAACAACCCTTGGGCGCCTAAATATTGTGTAGAGATCACATTGACATCATCTACTGCAAAGGAGGTCGGGTACAAGATCATAAAGGCAGCGACACTTGTCAAACCAACTAGCGTAGCATCTGCTTGGAAATGCTTGGCTAAAAGCTGAGCAACAAGAAACGCAATGAATAAACTCATGATGTTGATGGTCCCGTTCGCCACGGAAGCTAGGACTTGCTGAGCACTTTCCAGATTAGGGAAAAGCCGATTCAGTTGAAATAATTGCACGATGAAACTTTCATTGGAAAATAAAATATTGTTGACCAAAATAACGAGAGAAGAAGCGATGGTCAGTGGGAAAATCAGCATGAACGCATCCCGGATCGCTGCTACGTGGCGTTGATTGTTCAACTTTGTTGCGATTGGTACCAACGAGCGGTCTAACAGGTCATTGAATTTTTGCATAATAATAACACCTTTCATTAATTGATGCCATCATTATAGCGAATGAAAGCGGCTGAAAGTAAGCGGATACGGATTCCGTACATATCTCTCAAGAAATGAAAAAAATTCCGCATCCGGAACACAGTGTTACAAAAAAGATGGTTCAGTAAACTGAACCATCAAGGGTTGGAACGATAATCTTGCAAATAGCCGATCAGTGTTTCTAAAATCGCTACTGAAGGCAATTGACTAGTCAAATCAAGAAAGATGTCTTTGCGTTCCTCTTTGATTGCATACTCGATCGAATAATCGCACAGGCGTGCCAACGTACTTTCCCGATTGGGGGTAATGCAATATTTTTGCACGATTGCCTGATTCTCTAAGCCAGTAATGACTTCGATCAGTTCTTTGGTTTCACCAGAGACACTCAGAAAAACCAAAACATTTTTTTGATCTTTTCGCAAAAAGCTTTTGATTGGGTAGGTCAGCTCATCAATGCTGATACTAAAGTAACCGAGACTGGCTAGCTTGCGGGCAACGTATTGCGCGATCGCACCGGATGCCCCCATCCCCATAAATAAGATCAAATCGGCATCCCGCATCGCTTCGGCAAGTTTTCGTATTTGGTATTCCGCATCAGGGTGGAAGATCTGCATATTCAAGCCTTTGATGCGCGCTTCTAAACCTAAGTGTTCAGGATGCGCGTCAAAATGGGCTTTTTCTAAATGATTTTTGATATAGAAGCGAAATTCTGGAAACGACTGAAAGCCGACTTTTTGAATAAAACGAAAGACCGAAGTCGAAGAGACATGAGCATCATCGGCAATGTCGCGCACACGCATATATGGGATCTTTTCTAAGTGATTGACGATAAAACGGTAGATTTCTTGTTCTACCGCAGAGAGCTTGTTCAAGTTTAATTGTTCAAAAAGCGCCATGCTGGTTCCTCGCTGTCCTAGATAATCAATTTACACCAGTATAGCATATCCGAACTTTTAACGGTGCAGCTGTTGGTGGATCTGATAGACTGCGCCGATCAAGCCAGCATCGTTTTTTAGCTTCGCTGGACGAACAGGTGCGATGGTTTGTCCGCGCAAATAATTGATCGCTTCATGCCGTGTTTCCGTGATCGTCAAGCGAGCCTGCAGGCGTTCCCAGAAATAAGGATTGGCACTGATGCCGCCGCCGATCAACACCAATTCTGGGTCAAAACAGCTAATCAAATTGATCAGCCCTACAGACAAATCCGATAGAAATTGGTCCGTCAGCTTCAGCGCCAACGCTTCGCCTTGCTGCGCGCGGTCAAAAATTTCTTTGGCGTCTTGGGTGGGTTCAAAGCCAGGAACTGCTGCGCCAGCTAAATTGTAGAGGCGAATCAAGCCGCCCACGACGGCAGTTTTTTTATTGATGGAACTTTCCTCGATATTGCCTTCTTCTGGTAGCTGATCAATCACCATCCAGCCAAATTCACCAGCCATGCCATGAGCACCTCGGTAGACTTGGTTATTGATCACGATCCCACCGCCTACACCAGTGCCTAGGACAAGACACAAATAGTTGGCAGCCTCTTGCGCATTGCCGATCCATTTTTCAGCAATCGCTGCTGCATTGGCATCATTTTCCACCGCCACAGGCAATCCTGTACGCGCTTCCAAGACTGCTTTAAAATTTTCACCATACAACGATTTGATAGCGCCCGCCGTTAACATAAACCCGTCTTTTTGAACGATCCCTGGGGCACTGATCCCAATGCCATCAATCGTGTGGCGGCTCTGGGCATCTTCGATGATCGTGAGTAGATCCTGATAAAACTGCGCTGGCTCATAACTTGTGGGGATCGCTGATTTTTCAAGGATCACTCCGGTTTCATCTAAAACCCCATATTTAATACTTGTTCCGCCAATATCAAATCCTACGTACATTCTTCTTCCTCACCTTCTAAAACATTGTTGCCTTAAGTGTACCATCTGGCAGGAGGAATTTTTTTCTTTTTTCAGCTATTTTTTGCCTGCCGTTTCCGCTGCATCCAAATAAAACAAAATGTCACTTTTGCCTTCCTGATTGGTGCCTTTGTATACCTCCGTATCCAGGCCTCCGATGCGAAAGCCTGCCCGCAAGTAGAACAGACAGGCAGAAGGATTGTTGTCCTGCGCTTGCGTGTAGATGCCGCGATAGCCCTTGGCAAGGGCCGCTTTCAGTGACTGTTGGATCAGCAGTTGACCGACTCCTTGCTGGCGGTAGTCTGTGTTGACTTTTAAGTCATAGAGGTACAGATACTTGAAAAAAGCGTCTTGAACGATTGCTAAGCCGATGCATTTTCCATCATCATAAGCACCGATAAACAGACTGTTTCGGCTCATTTCATCATAGCAATAATTTTCATCTGGGAAACGCATCGTCTGAATGTCTTCAGGTGCAAATTTACAGATTGTGTACTGCCATTTGCCCTCATTATAAGTCCGCAGCATTTTCCCCCATAAGGAGAAGGGTTCGTTTTTCAAGCGAATGTCAGCTTGGTGTTCTTGATCGATCAGTTTGATTTCTAGCATGGGGCACCTCGTTATCTTTTATAAAAGCAGTTGTTTGGTTTGATGCGGTTGTGAGCAGTGTATATGTCAATGTTTCGCTACTAGGGGAACACTCCCATGTACTTGTTAGCAATTTCAAAGCAGATTTCAATCGATATCGTTAAGGTATAGGCGTTTCGATTTTACAAATACCCATAATAAAGAATCTGATGATTGGCATATTGCTGGTAGTCTTTTAAGCAACGAATGGCTTGGCTATAATCTTCTGCTTGGAGATAGTCGATATAAGCTTGGAAAAATTGAACCGTCGACAGTGTTTTTTTAGGCGAATTTTTAGGATTCGCCATTTTTTTATAGATTGAGGCACTAATGACACGGCTGCTCAACCATTGGTAGGTGCTGACCAGCAGATCGTTGGGGCTGGCCGCCATGATCGCCATGTAGACTTCCGGCATCTTGTTCATATAATTGACGTAATCCATCTGCTGTCGGTATTTTTTGGCCTCATTCAGCAGCTGTTGAATGTCGTCCATCGCAAAACTCCCCAAGCCAGCAGCAACCTGCTCAGTAGTTAAAATCAGCCAATTGACACAGATTTGCGTGATATCGGCCAGTTCTTTGATTGAAGCTTCCCGCAAAACGACCCCGCGGTTTTTCTTATAAGTGACCAATTTTTCGTGTTCCAGCTGTTTTAAAGCAGAGCGGATCGGACTGCGGCTATAGCCGGTCGATTTGGACAAAGAAGCTTCCGAAAATGCTTCGCCGACTTTGATATTTCCTGTGAGGATCTCACTTTTTATTTTTTTATAGACAATGGTTTCGATGGTTTCTTCCAACGTCGTTTCCTCCATTTGTGGGTTTACAAGACCTTTACGTAGTTTTTACCCGTTCTTGATGACGCCTTTGTTTCAATCAAAGTATACTACATATTGTTAGTAGTATACTACTAAACAAAACGAAAAGTGAGGATTTTTTATTATGAATAAAAAACAGTGGGCTTTGGTTGGTCTCATTCACATTTTTGCACTAGGCATGCTGGCAGGCTGCGGGAAATCAGCAGCATCGGCGGATGCTAAAGATGGACAGTCAGTTGATAAACTGACGATCGTTCAAATACAAGATGAAACAAATCCAGACTCTGGTCAGAAAAATGAGCAGTTCCGTTCAGACATGTCAGAGGCGTTAGGAATTGAAGTGGAAGAATTAGAAGGTGCTGACTACTCGGTCGGGATCGAGGCGTTGAAAGCAGGGAAGCTGGATGTCTTATTAGTTAGTCCAATGAGTTATTATCAAGCAAAAAAAATCGCAGGTGCAGAACCACTAGTGACAACGACTTCAATGGGCCAAGAAGAATACAAAACGCTTTTCGTTGTTGGAAAAGACGATACCACGACGCAGTCATTGGCTGATTTAAAAGGAAAAAGCTTTGCCTTTGTTGATCCTGCTTCTTCTTCTGGCTATATGTACCCCAAGGCGAAATTAGTCAAAGAGTTGTCATTAGATCCGAATCAATTAGAAAATCCCGGCTACTTTTTTGATACTGTCGCCTATTCAGGCAAGCACGATTCCAGTTTGATGGGGGTAGCCAAAGGAGATTACGATGCCGCAGCAGTGGCTGGACAAGTCATCACCTCACTAGTAGATGCTGGGATGATCCAAGAAGACGATATCCGAGTGATTGGAGAAACAGAGACGATCCCGAATGCCCTCTTCGTCGTTCGCTCCGATTTGCCAGCAGAAACCAAAACGGCATTGAAAGACTTTTACCTTACCTATGAAAACGAAGAGTATTTTGAGACCTTCTATGGCAGCAAAGAGGTTCGTTTTACCGAAGCAAAAGATGAAGATTATGAAGTGGTACAAGAAATGGTCGAGATCCTTAACTTAGAGGAGGAATAGTCATGGCGAATAACTTATTAGAAATCAAGCAGTTGAGTAAAACCTATGATGGAAAAAAATACGCGTTGTCGCAAATTGATCTGACGGTGGCAGAAGGGGAATTTATCGTCGTGATCGGTCCATCGGGTGCTGGGAAATCGACCTTTATCCGCTCAATCAACCGCATGATCGAACCTTCTGAGGGGCAAGTGATCTTTGCGGGGACGGACATCACCCGTGCGAAGAAAAAGCAGCTGCGACAGATTCGTTCAGAAATCGGCATGATTTTTCAACATTACAATCTGATTGGCCGTACCAATGTGCTTAAGAATGTCCTGCATGGGCGCTTAGGGAAAATTCCTTTTCGCAAAACGGCTTTCGGGCTGTATCCTGAAAAAGACAAACAAGAGGCGGTCCAACTATTAGAAAAAGTCGGTCTACAAGAGCAGATGTACCAGCGAGCCAATGCGTTGTCTGGAGGACAGATGCAACGAGTTGGTATATGCCGCGCCATCATGCAGCAGCCGAAGCTGATCTTGGCGGATGAACCGATCGCTTCTTTAGACCCTAACGCTGCGAAAGTCGTCATGAAACAGTTGCAAGAGATCACCCAAGAACGCCAGATCACCTGCATCGTCAATTTGCATCAAGTTGATTTTGCCAGGGCATATGCCACTCGGATCATCGGTGTCAAAGAAGGGAAGATCGTCTTTGACGGAAAGCCCCAAGAATTGACAGAAGCGATGATCGCACATATCTATCAAGGAAAAGAAGAACAGCAGAGGTTAACGCAAGCAACGATTCCCGTAGGAAAGGAGCAGTTGACCTATGGAGAAGCCTAGATTCGTGATTCCGTTGAGGGTTGAGTCAAACAAAGGACGAGTCTTGAACGGCTTGTTGGTAGTAGTAGCTGTCCTATTGTCGTTTGCCTATTTGCAAATCAATGTGGTGGAAGCCTTTCGGTCACTTCCAGCATTTGTGGGATTTTTTGTGCAAAACTTTTTCCCAGCAAATTTTGCAAATATCCGTAGTTACTTGCCTTTGGTGGCAGAGACCGTCTTGTTTGCGATCGTTGGCACCTATCTCTCGGCTTTTTTGGCTTTTGTCTGCGGGTTGCTGATGTCAGAGCAGACGAATCCGTATCCGCTAGTGCGGACGATCGTCCGCATGGTGATCTCTTTTCTGAGAAATATCCCAGTACTGGTTTGGGCATCGCTGTTCGTTTATATTTTCGGCATTGGGAATATGGTGGGGCTATTGGCATTGACCGTTGCGACCTTAGGTTTTCTGGCTCGTTCTTATGCGGATTCGATCGATGAGATCGGCAGCAGTAAATTAGAAGCGCTGCGAGCAGCAGGCGCCTCTTATTGGCAGATTCTTTTTCATGGATTGATTCCTGAATTTATTCCTTCTTGGATCAATTGGACCTTGTTTTCTTTCGAAATCAATATTCGTGCGTCTTCCATTTTAGGAATGGTAGGGGCAGGAGGAATGGGGATCATGATTCAGACCAATATTCGTTTATTTAAATACCGCGAAGCGTTTGCCCTAATTATTCTTTTAGTTTTGCTGGTGCTATTGACTGAATTTGCAGTCAATCAGCTTAGAAAACGAATTGCCTAATTGAAGGAGGAAGCGATGACAACAAAAATTGCATTATCTACGAAAAAAGAACGACTGCTGACTTTAGGCACGATTTGTGGCCTCGTCTTATTGCTGATCACAAGTGTGGCTTTGCTGGACTTGGAGGTCGCGCGCTTTTTAAGCCGTTGGCAAGATGCTGGGACGATTTTAGCAAAATTTATGACCCTCGACTTTTCAAAAATCATTCCAGCGTTGGGCCAATTGTTTGTTTCCTTGTGTATGGCGATCTGCGGTTTATTCATCGGGTGGCTCATTGCACTGGTATTAAGCTTTCTTGGAGCAGCCAACACCACACCGCATCTTTTCCTTTCAATGCTTATCAAAGGGAGTGTAGCGGTAGTACGGGCCGTTCCAGCCCTTGTGTGGATCTTGATCGTGGTGGCTAGTTTAGGATTTGGGAATACCTCGGGGGTTTTAGGACTGGTTTTCCCGACGGTGGGGTATTTAACAAAATCCTTTATCAGTTCGATCGAAGAACAAGACGCGGCAATCATTGAAACGATGCAAGCCACCGGTGCCGGCTGGCTGCAAATGATCACAGAAGGCCTGCTGCCTAACTTGAGCAGCCGCTTTCTAGCCTGGACGTCGATTCGTCTAGAAGGCAACATCGCTGAATCGATCTCACTCGGAATGGTAGGCGCCGGCGGAATCGGCATGCTCTTGACGCGGGCGATCGGTCAATACAACTATGGTGAAATTTCGATGCTGATTTTGCTGATCTTTTTCACGATGATCAGTGTCGAATTAGGGATCGGACAATTCAAAAAACGAATGAGATAAGGAGACGATCAAGAATGTACACACGATTGCCATTAAAAGGAACCTATAATACAAGAGATTTAGGCGGTTATGCCGCAAAAGACGGAGCAACTGCCTGGAAGCGTTTCTTAAGAAGCGACAGCCTAGCCAATCTACATCCAGAAGATATCGCTTTTTTACAAAGGTATCAGCTGACGACCATCATTGATCTACGGACGACCTTAGAGATCGAAAAGGAGCCAACACCTGTGATCGACGGTGTGGAGAACTGGCCGATCTCCTTGATTTCAGAAACGATGGGGGATGTGACCCAACTGGAGCAGCCGCTGATTTTCAATATGGCGGAGCTGTATATCCAGATGATTGAAGACCGCAAAGAGCAAATCAAGCAGATCATGGAAACGATGGCGGCTGCCGAAGGTTGTGTGTTATTTCATTGTGCGGCGGGCAAAGATCGGACGGGTGTGATCGCTATGCTGCTGCTTCAACTGGCAGATGTAGCAAAAGCCGATATCATTGCCAACTATCAAACGACGCACACCTATTTAGCTGCTAACCCGCTGGTAGCTCAGCAAGTCCAAACGATCACGAATGAGATGTGGCTGTCAGCACCGGAGTATCTGTTGCCCGTCTTAACGCATCTTGAAGAAACCTATACCGATGCGTATCGTTATTTACGGACGATTGGTGTCGCGCAAGAGACCCTCGTTCATTTGCAAAGCAAGCTGATCGATGTGGCAGTGACGGTTTAAGGACACGAACAAACGGAACATCTAAGTGAGGGACCACCGCTTCTTTTGAAAAAGTGGTCCCTTTTTGTCTTAGTCACAATGACCGACGGAAAAATACGTCTTAAGTTTGATTATATTTATCGCTTGTTTTTTTATACTGAAGGTAGATAGAAAAAACGGAGGACAATCACTTGAAAAAAGCAATTAGTATGATCCTGCTCGTGTTAACGATCGGGACCGTCACATTGGTTACATGGTCTTATTTTACGAAAGATGATTCCAGCGAACTGGTTCAGCTGGTGGATCGTTTCAATCCTTTCGTACCGGAGAAAAAGGTTTATGTCAAAACATCAGACGAATACGGCGTGCCGCAAGAACACGACGCCTATGAATATACGCAAGAAGGAATCAATGAAGATGGACAAAAAATAAAAATCACGTTTTGGGCACCACAAAAATTAAAAGAAAATGCCTACCTAGAGCTTGATGCAAAAGGTAAACATGTGGAGTCGTATCAAGAGGTGACTGAGCAGGATCTCCCTGACGCTATCAAAGACGAGTTGCTTACGACCCATTGATCATAGAGCCTGCTTTAAAAAACGGACAGAAAGTCATTTCCCACAAGTCGGGAGATGGCTTTTTTTAGTGCCTTCGCCTAAAGAAAAGCTCGCCAATATTTGATTTAGGTGAAAAAGATTAGAGGAAGATAGAATTTTCAGAAAAAATAGATAATTTTTTCAATTCTTAGTTGCAATAGAAGAAACGTCTGGTATTCTCTATGAGGTAGTTAAAAAAAATCATTCATATAATTAAAAATAATTGCGGTGGGAGAACCACCATGTATGAAGGATCAACGGTTTTCGAGGAGGAGCTTATGACAGAAAAAAATCAATTAAAAAAACAGATGAAAACCAGACACATCACTATGTTGGCGTTAGGTGGTGCAATCGGTGCCGGCCTATTCAAAGGCAGTGGTGAAGCGATCCAGTTAGCGGGGCCTGCGGTCTTGCTGGCGTTTGTTTTTTGCGGGCTGATTTTATTTGTCGTTATGACAGGGCTGGGTCAATTGGTCTTATCTGACCAAAAACAACATGGCCTTTCGGGCTTAGTCCAGCCGTATCTCGGCGTGCATACAGCTGATTTCATTGATTGGATCTACTGGTCGATGTGGATGATCAACATCATCGCCGAAGCAGTTGCCGCCGCAAGCTTTTTGCAGTTGTGGTTTCCCAATATTCCAGCTTGGATCTTTGTTTTGATTTTGGCACTACTCACGACTATCATCAATTTGTTTTCGGTTCGCTTGTTTGCGGAAACGGAATATTGGCTTTCGTGGGCCAAAATCAGTGTGGTGATCGCGCTGATCTTGGTGGGTCTCTATCTGGTTGCCACGCAAGTTTTAGATCTGGGCTTTTTACCGACGATGAGACAAATGACAGACTATGGCGGTTTTGCCCCTCATGGTCTCAAAGGATTTATCAATTCGTTATTGGTCGTAATCTATTCGTACGGCGGTTCTGAGTTAGTAGCCATCACGATCAGTGAAGCAGAAAATCCCAAAAAAGCGATCCCTCAAGCAATCAAAGGAGTAATGACTCGGATTGCCGCTTTTTACATCATTCCCTTGTTTCTTTTACTGATCATTTATCCGTGGAATCAATTAGCAGATCCAAATGTCAGTCCCTTTGTAATGGTGTTTCAAAAAATCCATGTGCCTTTTGCTTCCGACATCGTTAATTTAGTGATCATTTTGGCTTTGTTTTCCTCCATCAATTCTGGGGTCTATGCTTCTTCAAGAACGTTGTTTTTCCGGTTAAGCAACAATGGCCAGAAAAAAAGCCGCTTCACGATGCTGAATAAAAACAGTGTGCCCCAACGAGCGATCATGTTTTGTAGCGGCACCTTATATCTTGGGGTCGTTCTTTCTTACTTCTTAGGCGACAAACTCTTCAATTATCTGGCAGGCTCCCTGTCGTATACTGTATTACTGATTTGGTTGTTGATCAGTGTGGCGGCGTTTGTTTTGGTACGCAAGCAGCAGAAAATGGGCTATACGATTTTTTTGGGTGGGGCGATCCTTGCGTTGCTTTTGCTGTTTGCCGGTATCTTGATCACTAACCCATTAGCGGTTACAGGTTTCACCGCATTGCTGTATACGATCATTTTTCTTAGTTTTTATTGGAACCATCGAAAAATAGGGGACACTAGTGGAAAAAGTTGAAGAAACCTCTCTTAAGGCATAAACTGATGGGGAAGGAACCCCGCGTTTGGTTGTTTTTTTGGTTCTCAGGAATGTGACGATAAAATAAAGTGTAGGAGAAAACGATAATGGTTAATTTTTGGACATTGATTTTCGGTACCCTCAGCTGGGTCGTGGTGGAAAGTCTGCTTTACAATCCGATGCATAAGTGGGGCAAGTTTTGGGCGAAGGAATCAGGAATGGCAGAGAAGATGAACGGTCAGCAGATGACGACCGGAGACATGCTCTTTACCTTTGGCGGAACGATCGTTGGTGGGATTCTCTTATCGGCAGCGACCTATCAAGTCGTCTATTGGTTTGCCACATTCGATCATGATGGTTGGCTGATGACCTCCTTGCAAGTCGCTTGCTTATTGTGGTTAGGGGTTTATGGGGTCGCCACCTTCGTGATGGCTGTTTACTCGGGACAGTCCCGCAAATTAGTCGGGTTGCACCTTGTGAATGGGTTTCTAGGAGTGATCGTTTTAGGACTTGTTGTCGGACTAATTGGACAATAGGCAGCGATCATATCCCAGCGAGAACGTTCAAAGATCTCAACGAATCAATCCTAAAGAAAGCCGATCTTGTCTCGACAAGGTTGGTTTTTTTTGCGCGTGAAATTAATTTCATTATAAAAAAAAGCTATAAAAGCAAATTGTTTATGCTATACTGAAAATAACTCAATTTGACAGGAAACACAAACCCACGGGTTTGCGAAAAATCATGAAAGAAGGAAACTTAGGGACAACGAGGAGGGGAAAAATGAAAACGAAAAGCAAGTTAGGTAGAGGAATATTTGCTACCGTTTGTTTAGCGGCGTTATTTTTTTTGGCAAGCTGCAGCCGCTCAGGGGTTGACTCTGCAGCTGCGAATCAAGTATTGACCAATAGCAACAGTCATCAACAATATGCTTTGTATCTATTTGAAGATGGAAAGATCACTGTCAATAAAACGCTGACTTTTTTTACCAATCCGAATCAATCACCTGCGGATATCGCGGAGGAACAAGAAGAACAGTTAGCGCAGATCAATGAACATCTGCAAGCAGAGTTTCCCAAAAGCAAAGCACTGACTGCGGCAGACATCGGCACTATGCACACCTTTGAAGTGACAAATGCCCAAGTAATCATTGATCAAGAGAAAAAGGAAGTGCGCATGACTGGTAATGATTTTGAGAAAGTATTCAAAATGGCGGACAACAATGACAAGCGTCTGAGCGATGACGAACAAAACGAGTACGAGTTTTCTTACGATGAGAAATAGCAAGTGATAAAAAAGCGGCTGTCTCCGACGAGACAACCGCTTCAGACTGTGGACAAACCTTAGGCAAAAATGAGGTTTGTTTTTTTCGTTGCAAAATATTAGTGACTATTACGGAAAACATTTTGCGCAAGGAGTAAGTCCGCGACTTTGCGCTTCTGCTAAAGTGGCAGGCGTGTAGGTACCGTTGCCGCATTTTCTCGTATGATATTTCGAACCTGTTGGTGTAACGAGGACCGACGTTTGGGCTTGATTGCTAGCAGCGGCTGGCTGACTTTGTTCTGGCACAGCGGCGGCTGCCTGCCGTTCTTCCTCCGCCTTGGCTTGAGCGGCTGCTTGTTCGTTGGCAGCGATTGTTTGCGCCACTGTTTTTGTTCGAGTAGCTAATTCCTCATCGGGGGTCTTGAGACGAGCGACAGCATCTTCTGCACGAGCAAGGGTATCTTTTGTCGGCTCCGCCTCTGCCGCTTCCACCGCTTGGACAGCTTCTGCAACGAGTGCTTCTGCTTCTTTCTCAGAAATCTTAGTTTCTACAGTGGATAACCGACCTTCAAACGTTTCCTTGTTCAAAATCGCTTGTGCGACCAATTCTTTTGCCTGATCGAAATCCCTGCGTTCAAGAGAAGCTTCAGCGGTATCGAGGGCTTTGCCGATGGCAAGGTGTTCTTCAACTACAGCTAGCCGAGTAGCGAGATCTTCGTAGGTTTTACTTAAAGCATGAATCAGCGTCACGGCTTCGTCGTAATTCTTTTGGTTTGGCTGGGATTCGGCAAGAGCCAGTGCCGTCTCAGCTTTTTCCAGTGCTGCTTGTTCTTGTCTTTCAGCTTGCAAACTCGCTAGAAATGCGCGAGAAGGTTTGACGGTGACGACTTCTTCTTTGGTGCTTCCACCCATTGAGGCTTGGAGAGTAAATTCCTGTTCCTCTTCATCTTCAAGTTGCACGGTGTAAGAAAATGTTTCGTCCGCCAGCGAAACCTCCACCCCGTTGATCGTCAGTTGCGCTTCTGGGTTGGTTTGACCCGTAATCGCCGCTTCGCCTTGTTCGTTGGTAACCAGTTCTGCTTCATCTACGTGAAGCTCCGGTGTTGCTGCTGGAGTCATTAGTGCTCCGCCAATCAATAAGAGAAAACCACCCATAAAAATAACGATCTTGTTGCGAAGCGGCTTTTTCTTGATCAAACTAAGAACAAAAAAGATTCCGCTTACAACCATTGTCAAAAAACCAATAACAAAAATAAACATCCCCATAACTTTCTTCATTTCCTTTCTTGTGAATATTTTAATTATAACATTTTTCCTAACTTATAAGCCATTCATAACCGGTAATCAATGCTGATAAGAGTAGAAGGGAGGAGCAATCGCAAATCAATATATATTTTTATCAATAATAAATAGATTTCCTTTATTTTTTGTTATAATATGATATGTAAATGGCTGTTTTATCTGTATTGTCTTTTTCGAAAGGGCACTTAGTTTCAGTACGTTTTTTTGCTTCATCACTGAAAAAAGACGTTAAGATCATACATAATGAAACGAGCAAACATCTGTAAATCAGCAGGTTCCTGTGGTATCTTCCCCCAAAAGCCGCCATAAAAATAGACGGTTCTCCCCTCTAAAAAATCAACTAGGGTATCAACAAGAAAATATGTATTCAAAAAAAGGAGTAAAAATGAAAATCACCCAAATTCAATGTCCCAGCTGTTTGGGACGTCTAGAAGTTGATTGGGACTCAGGAAAAGCTGTCTGTCAGTATTGTTTGAACGAGTTGCTGATCAAACCGGAACTTCAAAAAACGGAACAAAAGAAACCAGAGGCCACACTCAAAGATTTAGCGCACATTCAAGGATCAGTCAAAGAAGGCTTCTATCCCTTTGCCTATGACGAAGAGGGGTGTCTCCAGGCCTTGAAAAAGCAGCTGGCTTGGCAGGACACCATTTCGGAAAGTGTCTTTTTTGAGCTCGAATTAGTTCAGCTGAAACGTGTATTTATCCCCCTGTATTATTTTCAGATCGACTATGAAGCCCAAGTAAGAGGGGCTTATGTGCATCAGGAACAGCAGAGGGGACAGGGGCGTATCAGTGCCAGTATTCATTTACATAGCAGTGGCAACACCACGGTTTTCAGTGAAGTGTTTCCGACGGATGCCCAAAAAGAGGTTGACTACAGTATCAATGGCAAACTGCCGCTGCATATTAAAAAAGGAGCCGCTTATTGCACAGAGATGCAGCAGTTTTCGGCACATAACCAAGACATCCAAGTGCTACCTTTTGATATTTCTAGAGAAACGGCACTCGCTGATCCCCATTTATTGGAAGCCTTTGAAGCGGGAGCGAGAGACTATTTGATTGGAACAGAAACCCCAAGCGAGCTTCAACTAACTCTTTTTCCTAAGCATTGCGAGACGGAAAAACTGTATTTTCCTTATTATCTCGGCGAATTCAAGTACGGAAACCAAACCTATTCTTTCGTGGCTGATGGTACCGATGCTGAACGGCTCTTTCCAACCCAGCTTCCTGAATGTGAACAGCTGGTGCAAGTCAAGAAAAGTTTTTCTAGGACCAGCAGTGTTCTTTGGCGGTTCTGCTATACCTTCTTTTTTGTGGGATTTTTTTCTGGAATTACTTCGAATCTTCTATTTGATGGGTTTTTATTACCGGCTGTTGCCTTTAGTCTGCTCGCTTCAGCGGTCATCTTGCTGATTGCTTGTCTTGCGACTTGGTATTTCTTGCTCGTACCAGAGGTCAAGTTTTTCTCAGAATACGGCAGATTCAAAGCGGAACTTTCTCAAGCATTGAGTCAGCCGGATGCATCAACGGCTGCCGTGAAGAAAGCTTTTGAAGCGCGCAGGAAGAAACTCGTCCGGAAAACAGTATTTTACAGCAGTCTCGAAAATATGGCGTATGAATTCGCCTTGATCCTTTTTTTAGCATTCCTGATTTGGTATTTCGGTTTTTATGGCTTATCGCTTCTAGTGCTGCTGGCGTTTGTCAGCTGGAATACGATCCGTATTTTTACAACGAATAGCTCTGATTGATGCATCGAAACGAAAGGATGATCCTATGGATATCATTCCCATTCAATGTCCCCATTGTTTAGGGGAACTAGAAGTAAACTGGGGTGTTGGTACGGCAATCTGTCTGTATTGCCGCGGCAAAATGGTCATCAAATTGCCCTTTGACCACGCCAAAATTGCCCAGTCCAGTTCCCTGACGGACAAACAGCTTACGCTAACCCAGCTGGCGGCTCTCTTGAAGAAAATCAGTCTGCCATCTGCTGCTCGTAGGGAAAACGCACCATCAGCCGACGTTTTCGTTGGACGGGAGCAGCCAAAACCAACGTCAAGAAACCAGACGTCTCCGATTCAAAGGGCGCCCATCCATCAGCACAACCAGCGACAAAACCGTTTGACTGCCTTTTTTCAAAAACAAAATTTTTTGTTCTATTTCTCTGGAGAAAGACAAGTGCTGCCACGGCAATGGCAAAGCCAAGTCCTTGCTAGTTTTCAAGTGCCTGAAACGGAGACACCTCTGGCACTGCTAACGGCAAAGATGACGGGCAAAAAAGCGAACGCGGGGCTGCTTTTTGGCGTCGAACGAGTGTATTTGTGCACGTACGAAAAGAAAGAAAAACGAATAGCCAGTTTTTCCTGGAGTGTTTGGACGAACCTTGCCTTTGAGATCCAGCATAAAATGTTTAGTAGCTTTTTGGTGATTCAACAGGAATACCGCATTCCTCTCCAAGCATTGGGCTTTGCGACCCAATCATTTTTGCAAGAATTACAGCAGTTGTTGCAAGAGATGGAGGCTGGCTAGTACTAAGTATCAATAAAATCAAATAAGGGATCAAATTATTGGTCAAAAAAAGAGCGTCGCAAACAGCGGCGCTCTTTCACTTCATGTGGTTTCCAACTCAGCATCGTTGGTCTCTGTTAAATACTCGGCTTCATCGTTTAAAAGACTGGCCGTCGTTCGCAACGTGTCGTAAGAATGCAAAACGGCAGCGAGACTTTTTTGCGAATCACTGATTTTCATGGTCGTCGAATCGGCACTATCTAACACGACTAAGGCTTGTCGATTGATGGCTTGCATGGTTGTGGCAATGGTTTGGGTCAACTGCTTGGTCTGTTCGGCTAATTTTTGCATTTCATCGGCAACTACCCGAAAGCCAGCTGCCTGTTCGCCGATGTGTGCTGTTTCGATGGAAGCGTTGAAGGATAGCAGTTTGGTTTGTTGTGCAATGCGGTCGATGTCATGCAGCACCGCTGTCACCTGTTGGCTATCCATTTCTAAGGCATGGGTCGTTGCTTGATTTTGATCAGACAGCCGTTTGACTTGCGCCAAGTTCTCTGACAAATGATCGACTTGCTGGTGCCCGTTGGCAGAAAGTCGTGTCAGGGAGGCAGCACTTTCTTGCACTTTTTTGATAGTGACCGCTAAGGCTTGTTCTCTTTGGGTAATGTCAAAAGCGATTTTGACGACATTGACGACTTCTTGCTGCTCATCGAGGACAGGGAAGTAGATCCCTTCTAAAATCAGTTTTTCTCCTTGTTTGTTTTTCCGAATGATTTTGTCTTGAAACCGTTGCTTTGAGTAAAGCAGTTGATTCCAGAAAGCTTGGTAATCCGTACTGACAGCATAATGGTCAAAACAAAAGGTCCGATGCGGTAAGCCAATGATTTCTTCTTGGCTGTACCCTAGGATATCAGTCATGTTGGCATTGGCGAAAACAACTTCTTTTTGCGGATCAAAGACTATGACAGCGAGTTCTTGAAAAATAGCAGCGAGCAGACGGTTATTTTGTGTTTCATCTAATGTGAATTTCATACGTACTTACCTACGCCTTTCAGTTTTTTGGGAAGTTTACACAGCGAGTGTCTTACAGTTATCGGTCATGAAGGTAAGGCAGTTAAGAGTGCAAAAACCACCTTTTTTGTCGAACAAAATGCTTGGAAACAGAAGAAAGCAAGATTCTTTGCATCAGAATGACTTGGTGGTACCCTTAAGGTCAACACGAACGATTTCAAACAAAAGGAGAGAATCGTATGACAGATAGAATTTCGTTGGAAAAAGCAGCCGTTGAATTTAGTGAGGCAAATGCACCGCACCCACGGATCTATGAATTACCGCCAGAAGAAGGGCGCGCATTATTGGAACAAGTCCAAGAGTCACCCGTCAATAAATTGGCGGTTGAGATAGAAGATCAGACCGTTGATACAGGCGAATGGGGGACCATCAATGTTCGTTTTGTTCGTCCTGAAGGAAATCATGCGATTCTCCCTGTCATTTATTATCTCCATGGCGCGGGTTGGGTCTTCGGCAGTGCCGCGACTCATGATAAATTGATCCGTGAATTGGCGGTACGAACCAACTCGATCGTCATTTTTCCTGAATATAGTCGTTCACCAGAAGCAAAATACCCAACGGCGATCGAACAAAATTATGCGGTCTTGCAGCAATTACCGGGATTTGTCGATGTCAAAGGCTTAGACCTTAGCCGTTTGACCGTGGCTGGCGATTCCGTAGGTGGGAACATGGCGACCGTTATGACCTTGTTAACGAAAGCCCGTGGTGGCATTCCGATCGCACAACAATTATTGTTCTATCCTGTGACAGATGCCCGCTTTGATACGCCTTCGTATGAAGCATTCGGTGAAAATTATTTTCTGACCAAAGAAGGGATGCAATGGTTCTGGGATCAATACACGACGGATGAAACACAGCGGAATCAAATTACCGCTTCTCCTCTACGCGCGACCAAAGAGGAGTTAGCCGATCTGCCGCCAGCGTTGATCATTACAGGCGAAGCAGATGTCTTGCGGGATGAAGGGGAAGCCTATGCGCAGCATTTACGAGCAGCTGGCGTGGAAGTCACCCAAGCACGGATGCAAGGGATCATCCATGATTTTGTGATGGTCAATGCGATGGATCAGACCCAAGCCGCACGAGCTGCCATGATACTGGCTGTCGGTTGGTTGACGGAAAAAAATGTCCCCGCAGAATAAGAAACCGACGAAAGAACTTCTTTTTAAGCGGTGTTCTGATACAGAAAAGGATGTATGGAGTGGAGCGATCCACTCCTTTTTTTGTCGGAAAAATGGAAAGACATACACCTGCAGTCTGAAGCAAATGCAAACGCTCTCTAAAAAACCGCATTTTTATAGTACAGATATTAATAAGTGTTTTTCGTTGATAAATAAATAAAAAGTGCTATTATATGTATTGTGATTAATACAGTTTTTGAAAAGAGGTAATACAGTGAGTGCAAAAGGATCAGAAATCATTGTTGAAAGTTTAGAAAATCATCGGGTGCCTTATATCTTTGGGATTCCTGGTGCAAAAATCGATGGCGTCTTTGACGTGTTGAGTGAACGGGGACCAGAGTTGGTTTTGGCACGACATGAACAAAACGCGGCATTTATGGCACAGGCAATCGGTCGCCTGACAGGAGAGCCAGGAGTCGTCATTGCAACAAGTGGACCAGGAGCCAGTAATTTAGCGACTGGGTTGGTCACGGCAACTGCCGAAGGCGATCCCGTCTTGGCACTAGCAGGCCAAGTGAAGCGTTCTGACCTTTCAAAATTGACCCACCAAAGCATGAATAATGCGGCGTTGTTTGCGCCGATCACGAAATTCAGCAGTGAAGTCCAAGATCCTGAAACCCTTTCTGAAAGTATTGCCAACGCTTTTCGCATCGCAAAAACAGCGAAAAAAGGGGCGAGCTTTTTATCCATTCCTCAAGATGTGACAGACGGAACTGTCCAAGGGGCAGCGATCAAACCACTATCTTCGCCTAAATTAGGCAGTGCCGATGCAGAAGATATCCAGGCACTCGTCGATCGGATCAAAGAAGCCAAACTGCCCGTCTTACTCTTAGGGATGCGGGCTTCAGGCGTCAAAGAAACACAAGCGATTCGTCATTTAGTTGCAAAAACTGGGTTGCCTGTCGTAGAGACCTTCCAAGGCGCTGGGATCATTTCTCGTGAATTAGAAGAGCATTTCTTTGGCCGCGTCGGCTTGTTCCGCAATCAGCCCGGTGATATGCTGTTGAAACGCAGCGACTTAGTGATCGCTGTGGGGTACGACCCGATCGAATACGAAGCTCGCAACTGGAATGCGGAAAAAGATGCCCGCGTGATCGTCATCGATGAAGTACCGATGGAGATCGATCCATTTATGCAGCCCGAAGTTGAACTGATGGGCAGTATCGCGAAAATTATTGAACAGCTATCAAAAGCCATCGATCAGTATCACTTGAGCGAAGACGCTCGCAACTATTTAACGACGCTGCAAACCAAACTCAATGAAAAACCAGCGGATGTCGAAGGCAGCAACAATACCTTACATCCCCTAGAAATCATCGATGCTTTGCAACAAGAAGTGACCGATGACATGACGGTGACGGTGGATGTCGGCAGCCACTACATTTGGATGGCCCGTCATTTCCGCAGCTATGAGCCACGACACCTGCTCTTTAGTAATGGCATGCAGACCTTAGGAGTCGCTTTGCCATGGGCGATCGCTGCAGCGCTCGTGCGACCAAATACTCAAGTGATCTCTGTATCTGGCGATGGTGGCTTCTTGTTTTCTGCCCAAGAGTTAGAAACAGCCGTCCGTTTGAAACAAAACATCATTCACTTGATTTGGAATGACGGTACCTACAATATGGTGAAATTCCAAGAAGAAATGAAATATGATCGTGCTTCTGGGGTTGATTTTGGACCAGTTGATTTCGTAAAATATGCCGAAGCATTTGGTGCCAAAGGTTTGCGGGCAACCACTAAACAAGAATTGATGGCAGCCATCGAAGAAGGCTTTGCCACGGATGGTCCAGTGATCATTGACATCCCTGTGGATTATTCAGATAATGCCGATCTGGGCAAAACGATCCTACCTGATCAATTTTATTAAGACCAAAGGAGCAGCAAGATGAAAGTGAAAAACAAAAGTTATTTATATCAGCATGGTACCCTAGGTGGGTTGATGCAGGATTTAATGGATGGCACGGAGCAAATCGGCAAAATGCTTGAATATGGTAATTTTGGGATCGGTACGTTGGCTGGTTCCAATGGGGAAGTAATTATTTTAGATGGTGAAATCTACCATGTAGACGAATCGGGCAAGGTGCAAGTGCTCCAAGGAAATGAAGGAACCCCTTTTGCGGCAGTCGTTGATTTTTCTGCGGCGAAGCACCTACAGGTCAGCCAAGAGATGACCGATGAAGAAGTGAAAAATCACGTCCTGACAGAAGTCAGTCCGAATTTGTTTTCCGCTGTCAAAATCCATGGGGTATTTGCCAAGATGCACGTCCGCGTTGCCCCAAAGCAAGAAAAACCGTACCCAAAATTCATTGAGATCATCCAGCATCAGCCGGAATTTCAAGCAGAAGATATCAGTGGTACGATCGTCGGGTTCTTTACCCCGTTGTTGTTCCACGGTGCTGCGGCCGCCGGTTTCCACCTGCATTTTATTAGTGATGACCGCACATTTGCTGGTCATGTCTTGGACTTTGAAGTGGCGGCAGGCGAAGTCGAATTGATGGAACTAGCTGAATTTCGTCAGCATTTTCCTATTGATAATCAAGATTACTTGCAGCGGGAGATCGATGTTGCAAAAATCGCCAAAGATATTGAATCAGCGGAATAAGCAACGGTAGATTTCTTAATAGACAAACGATAAAAAGCAAGCTAGAATCGCATTCTAGCTTGCTTTTTGTTATGGACGGTTTTTTGTAGCATGACAAGCTACCCGTGTTCCCTTGAGATCTCCTTTGATTCAGAAATCGCAAATCAATTGTTATCTAATACGACTAAGCGTAATATTCGTGTGTTGATTTTATTCAATAATCGATTCCAGTCGGAGGCATCGGGGATCGGTTTTAGCAAGATGCTTTCGACGTCCAATAAATACTCTGTAGCATATTCAGAGTAATTAGTAATCAAAAGCTCAATATTTTTTTCCTTCAAATATTCGTGTGACAGTTCATTCGAATCAGGATAGTACATCGTATGATAGGCACCTAGGTAGCGACGAATAATATTTTCAGCATACTCGCAGACATATTCATTGCCTTCAAAAATCACGGCAATCGTCCGTGGGGAGCCCCAGTTTGCTTCCTTGATGGATTCCATGTACATAGTGAGACTGGCACAAAAGTCATTTAAGTATTTTCGAGAATAGAGCTTTTTCACTAAGGTGTGTGTAAAGAGGAAATCATAATTTTTTTGATACTCTTTTGCGAACTTCTCTTTGACAAATTGATTTAAATCATCAATGTTTATGTTCATAGTCAAAGAGAGCAGTTCTCGTAACTTTACTACGATGAAAAAAGACTCAAGCCAAAGGAAGTCTTTTCGTTCATCGAGACTGTTGCCTTGGTTTTCTGCATAAAAATCGCTGACGATCTGTTTAATTTCAGGCCAATAGTTATATGTTCGACAAAATTCTTCGCAAGAAGGACTATTGATTTTACGACGGCAAATAATACAGGTGAAAATATAAACAGCTTCTGCCTTAGGAAGTTCATAATTAAAATGTCGTTGCATGATTTTTTGCAACTCTTGATATTGTGATAACAAATTATTTTTCTTGATCAGTTCATAGAGCTCAGAAGATGGTTTTGCCAAAAGACCTCGTTTGCTGCGCTCGATGCTGATGTAAAGAACATAGGCAAAATAGGAGAAGGAAGAAGACTGCATTTGTTTTGCTTGCAGAAGAGCAGTGATCTCCTTGATTGCTTCTTGTACATTGATTGAAGGAAATATCGTGTTGATGTTGATGTCAGACTCATAGTAAAAAAGACAAAAAAATTTACGGATATCAATTTCAGATCCTGCAAATGTCACTGGATTAGTCTTAAGACGAAGGTTAAAAGGATGTAAGTAAATTTCGATTTTTTTAAAATAACTAAGCAATGACTGCTCAGAAAGGTTGAGTGAAAGGCTCCAATCCATCAATGATTGGACCTCATTAAAAATGATACTTTCGAAAATCAAAAAAATTGGTTCATCCTTGACCATGGCTTGTTTTTTTCTGCGATAAGATTCGTGATCAAGCTCTTCGAAGAAATACCCGACTTTAGCCGCATGGATTTCGATTGAGTCACTAAAATATTTCCGAATACTAGCGATATCTGAGATAACCGTCCGCGTACTACTTTTGGTTATTTTAGCCAAGTCGTTAAGAGTACAAGTGGGATTTTTTTCAAATTCATCTAATAATTGTAACCAACGAACAAGAGAACGATTTTTCATGAATTTTAATTGAAATGTTTTCATAGTAGTCTCCCATCATATAAAATAGCCATTTATAAAAAAGGTGTGCAATCCTTTGGTTTGTGTCGGTCATCGATGGCCTTTTAGCAAGAATAACGCAAAGCAACTCTTGGAAGCAATCTGACGCTAAAACGGAGCTTTCATGCAATTTCCATGATAGCCAAAAGTTGCCTCCTTTGTTGTCAGATATGTATCAACTGAAAGAGTTTTGACTGTCAAATCAAAGAACCATCCTGAAATTTACTATTTTTCTTAAATAAACGCAAATTCCTTGCACTATTTTAATCAATAGTTACAATTATTGTTGTACAACAGAATGGGGGAAAGCAACTTTTTTCACCCGTCTATGAAAAAACAAATTTTTTAGCTGAAAGAAAACCCGGTATAATGACATCTCCTAGGCGCCTTCTTGCGCAAATCAGTAAAAACGATGTTTTTCAGTAAGGAGCTTATTTTTGAAGAATTTCCAGTTAAGTTTTGTCACAAATAAATCAACGGCTAGATGGTTCCAAATTCTCAATGCCTTTGAAAAAAGTGAGATCTGCAGTGCGAGTAGCTTGGCAGAAGTCACAGAAAGTACTACAAGAACGATTGGAAAAGATATTGGCGGAATCAATGAGTACTTTGCTGGCTTATTGCAAATTTCTTCGACGAATCAAGGGTATTTATTTGAATTGAACAACTACCCAAGATATGAAAAGAAAAAAGCATCCCTGCTAGCGAATGAGCCCTTGTTTCTTATGCTGGAAAATATTTTTATGGGTGAGTTGAAATCTATTGATGAGTGGACCGACTGTCTTTTTCTATCTAAAAGCACCTTGTCGAAATATTTGCGGCGTATCCATCAACAGCTTACTCATTTTGATTTGACCTTAACACTGGATCCTGTGAATATCGTAGGCGAGGAAGCAGATATTCGGAATTTCTTCTGTACTTTTTTCTACGAGACAGACATTACCCCTCACACGGTTTTTCCGACGGTAGCGGTTCAACAGGCAGTCACTGAAATCAGTGGGATGTTTGAAAAAAATAGCTATCATACCGCCTCATTTTCTCAATACAGTTATCTGCTGCATATTTCGATCGAGCGATTTTTACAAGGGCAAAGGATTCAGGTAAAAGAAGAGTTATACCATGCTTTGAGACATAGTATCCAACTGATGCACTTTCAACGGATCAATGAAGTGATAGACAAGTATTTTGAGTTTCAGTTTCCTCACGATGAGTTGGTCTTTTTATTTGTGATTATTATCACAAAAAGGAAATTGCAAAATGTCATCGTAGAGCAAAAATTCTGTCTCTCGTATAATCACTGGCCAAAAATTCGCGAATTGACCAACAGTTTTTATCAACTCTTGAATGTCACCAGTCCAAACCCAAAAAATGATTTGATTTTGATTGAATCTTTTTTTACTACTGCTAAATTGAGGGAATGCTTATCGACTTCAGCGAATCGCAATATTTGGGACGTCAATACTTTTATTCGTAAAACATTTCCGAAAGAATTTGCTTTTTATCAACGATTCTTAGAGAACAATCCTTTTTATCAAGAGTTGTATTCTCCTCAATATTTGCCGGATTTTTGCGCGAATTTAGTTATTTATATCGAGTCTGTTCGTGAGCGCTATTGGTTTCCCCGAAAAAACATTGCCTTTATTTTCGAGGGCAATCACCATATCGTTCAGTACATTGAAGGGTGGTCCAATCGGTATTTCAGCTGCTCTCACCGAGTATTTTATCCGGATTCTGGCGAAGTCACCCCCCACTATTTGAAGCAAAATCAGATCGACCTGATAGTTACGAACTATGCAGAGCATGCGTCCGCTTTTCGCGATACCATCGAATGCATTGTCTTCAAAACGATTCCTTCTTCCTCTGATTGGAATCGACTATTGGAAAGAATCAACCCGGATGTCACGCGACAGTTCGCGCTAAAAGACCTCTTCTAATTTCTCTTCACCTACAATTATGAAGAGTCGCTAGAAAAGGTCTTTTCCAATTCTATACGAATAGCATAAGCAAAGCCCAGTTCCTTCAAACTATCTAGCAGTCAAGGAATTGGGCTTTGGTTTTAAAGGCTTGTTTTTACACAAAAAACATCGATTTTGGGGATGGGGAAGTGTCAATGATAGTGAGTACAAGCCTTTTAAAACAAATGAGTTAGGGAGAACCAGTTTAGCTATTTACTGTGCTTCGCTTAAATAAATCAAGCTCCAAGGAGCTTTTTGATTCAGTTGAATTCCGGTCAATTCCCGATAAAAACAGGTTTTGTCTTTGACAGTCAGCTGAATGATCTCTTCTTGCGTGTATTCGTTTAAAGCACTTTTTTTTAAGTTGTACAGCTCTTTTAAGATCTGCAACTGAGCATCAATGTCCAGCAACAACGACATCTTTTTGAAAAAACTATTATCGGAGTCGTTGTAGATGTTTAGAAAACGTTGGCGCAAGGATAAATAAAAGTTAAAGATCTTAGGGTCTTCGCTAGAACAGCTAGAATGAATAAATTCTTCATCGAAAAAGTTTAAATATTCTTCAGCTGATTGAATCGTTTTTAAGTTCATATCGATACTCCTTCATTATAGTTGACTTGTAGTGAAACCTATTTGATTCGATCATCGAAAGCATTTGCGGCAACTGGGTATCTGACAGGAGGCACTCGTATTTACAGGAGCGTTTTGCAGTCGCAGTATCAACGAGGACTTTCGTTACATCCAATGTACTTGATTTCTCATGGAGTCTCAAACGCGTTTTTTCGCATCCATACGAAGAACTTTTTTTCGTTGATGAATCAGTCAATAAAGTCAAGAATATACGATATCTTTTGTTATAAAAAATAAAAGAGGACGAGTATAGCGGCTTAGTCCTGTTTTTTATATATGGATACGGTGAAATCTTTTTGACAATCAAATGTAAAACCATAGTGCGAGTGTTTTAGCATTGTTTTGACGATATACAGACCTAAACCTGTACCAGCCTCTTCTCCATAAGAGAAGAAGGGTTTGGCCAAATCTGAGTGTTTCAGCGGCCCAGTTTTTTTGATAGGGTTTTTGATCGTTAATTGTTTGTTAGTAAGAATGATCGTGACGACGCTGTTGGGTGGGGAATGAAAAATCGCATTGCTCAAAAGGTTTGAGAAAATTTTCTTTGCCAATTTCGGGTGGTAGAAAAACGTCAGCTCTTGTTGTTGATCAATTTCGATCCGCAAACCTTTATCACTCCATAAAACTTCATATTCTTCGATCAAGTGATCGATCATTTCCCGCACAGAAAGTGGTTGGTCGTCATGGGCCTGTTGGTTGTGAAAAACGAACAGGATTTCTTTGATCAACTGCTGCAGCTTTTTCAATTCATTTTCTGTGGCTAGAAGGGACTCTTGCTGTTCTTCAGATAAAGAGTCATCTCTGACATTCGCTAATAGCAGTTGGCTTGCCATGATCGGTGTTTTCATCTCATGGGTGAATCCTTCTAGCAATGTTTTTTTCTCTAACTCCAGCTGTTTGATCTGCTGAACTTGTTCCAAGGCGGCCCGCTGGGCACATTGGAGTTGTTGATATAGGGCAGTTACTTGAGTTTCGATCACTAGATAATCATGCAATTTGATCATGGTATTTACGTCATGAATCTCCTCATACGGAATATTTTTTTCCATCATGTGGAAGACAGACGCCAGTTTGCTCTTTTCGTTTCGATATAAGTAGGTATACAAGCCGCTTCCAGCCAAGGTCAATAGGCTAACTAGCAGCAAAACAAAAGGTGTTGCTAGCCAAATGATCTCTTTTACATCGACGGCACTGATTTGGACAGGGTAACTAACGTAAACTTTGTAGCCATTAGTGTCAAACGTCGATTGATACCCGTTGGTGAGATGGATCAGCTCACCTTTTTTCGCGGTGATGGGTTGCTGGATGGGATAGATGGTATTTTGCTGGGCATCAAAAATGATTATGGTATAGCCATCGATTCGATAACTGTCCAAACGTTGGAAAGAAAGTTCATCGTCATTGACAATATCAAAAATTTCCCGGACTACAGTGTCAAAGACCGCTTGTTGTTTCATTTCGATCCGAGGACCGATATTTAGTAAGAAAAAACCTATCACGCTCACAAAAGTCACGAATGACATTGTCAATGTAAAGAAGCAGATGATGCGAGTCGTTTTCCATTTAATTCGTTTCTTTTTCAATTCGGTACCCGATCCCTTTAACAGTTTGGATGATGTCTTTGCCTAATTTGCTACGGAGGTTTTTAATGTGAACATCGATCGCCCTAGAGTCGACAAAGGAGTCATAGCCCCAAATTGTGTCTAAAAATTCTTCACGGGAAAAGACTTTTCCTTGACTTAAGAGCATCATTTGCAAGAGCTCAAATTCTTTTGAAGTCAATTCGATCGGCTGGCCTTGCCTGTGAACTTGATAGTTATTGATCTCCAATGTCAAGTCGTTATACGTGACCGCCGCATTTTCTTTGTGACCGACTCTGCGCAAAATCGCATCGATTTTTAAAGCGAGGATGTTGGTAGAAAAAGGTTTGATTACATAATCATCGATCCGCTTGTTGTAAAGGTTGATCTGAGTGAATTCATCGTTCAATGCGCTGATCACGATCACCGGGATCGGGTTGTTTTCGCCTAACTCATTTAAAAACGTTTCTCCGCTCATTTTAGGTAACATCAAATCGAGTAAAATCAAAGCGAAAGTTTTTGTCTCTAGGGCGTTCAAAGCAGCTTCCGCTTCATCAAAGGCTGTGACTTGATAGCCTTCTTTTTGTAAACTCAACTGGATGCCTCTTCTGATTTCATCGGTATCTTCAATAAGAAGAATTTCTGTGGCCATGGATTACTCCTTTCTATTACTAAAGAAGGGTCAATCGTCCGTTTTTGATCGTATATACATAGTCTGAGATTTCTTTAAAAGTTAAGTCATGGCTGACGATGATGATACACTTGCCTGCATCCCGCAAGTCTTTAAAGATCGTCATGACATTTTCACTGTTTGCCAGATCCAAGCTGCCAGTCGGCTCATCGGCGATGATCAGATCAGAATCTAAGGCGAGAGCTCGGGCGATTGCCACCCGCTGCTGTTGTCCCCCAGACAACTGGTGACATTTTTTGTGCTGTATGTCGCCACAAATCCCTACTTTGTTTAAATAGCTGCTGGGAGACTGAGGGTTTTTAACTTTGTGGATATTTGTGGCGATCGTGATGTTTTCCAACGGTGACAAATAAGGGATCAAGTTGAGGGACTGGAAAATGTAACTGATTTGCCGGCGATAGGAGACTAAATTCGTCATTGACTGGCCTTTGAACTCGATTGAACCGCTTTGCAAAAATTCAAGACCGGAAATCAAAGACAAAAAAGTGCTTTTTCCGACACCAGATTGACCAATAATCGTGTGGATCTTGCCAGCGTCAAACACTTGACTGACATTTTGCAAAATAGTCTCATCTTTGTATGAGTAACTGATATCTGTAATTTTGAGCATTTGATCTTCTCCTTTAGTATTCATCAAATATGTGAATGTTCTTTAAAAAAATTGGTATTTTTAACTTTTTTTAACATTTTGCTTATTCGTTATTGGACAAGATCTCTTTGGGACTTCTCTTAATGATCTTCATAGTTGGCAGGATCGTTGTGACACAAGTGATGACTGCCAATAATGAAAAGATGACTGAAGAAAAAATGAGCGACTCTTTGAAATCAGTTTGCTGGATAGAGACCTCGGTGTTGAGTTTGGTGCTTTCATCTTCCACATAATTGTCTCCTCGCGGCATGCTCAAGCTGCTATTGTCACTAAGTTCCCCCATAGAAGCTTGCATTTGTTCATTGACGACTGCACTTGCTTGAGGTGCGATCACTGTGGTGGATAAGGCGAAACTGATACCGAAGCTGACGACCAAAACGATTGCGACTTCTAAGAACATCTGCAAAAGGATGTTGATTTTTGTTTCTCCCAATGACAGTAACAAGCCGACTTCGTATTTACGCTCTCGTAACGAGAGCATCATAATCAACCCGATGACGATCAAGGCAAAAAGGATCAAGAAAAGCTGAATGAAGTTCAAGATCGAAGAAAAATCTGTAATCATTGATTGGATCGTTTTGTATTGCTCGTAGGAGCTTTTGAATGCGACCTGCTGGTATTTACTGTTTTCAGCATCTAATTCATTCAAGAACTTTTGTGTATCCATCGGATCTTTCAAGCTGACTTTGATTTTGTCATAACCCGCCATCAAAGGAGTGTTTTCACCAAATTGCAGTTCTTTGACTTCTTTGAGAACCCTTCGTGTCGAAAAAAATAACCGCTCTTCATTATCTTTGTGGGGGCGAGGACTATTGGCAGCTAACTCATAAATACCAGTGATAACCCCGCTTTTTTTCAAAGCTTCTTGTTCTTCATCGAAACCCGAATTGAAATCCAACGTTAAAGGGTCACCAATGCTTAGTTTGTGTTTTTCCGCATACTTTTTCGAGACCATGATTGGATAAGTCTCTTTGTTATTGGTAGTAAGATCGCCCTCAATGATCTGCAGATTGTATTTTGCTAATTCAGGATCGTTGCTGTCATAAATTTCGATTTCATTGGAAGGTTCGATTATACCTCCCGGCACCTTGTCTTCATGTTTTGGTGTCCGGTCAGCATACTGGGTGAATAGCTGGGTCGCAGCGCTGACGGAAAAATCTTCGACATAACTGGATTTTTCAATTTTCTCCAGCAATTCTTCATTCAACACATCGGTACCAGATTGCAGATCACCGGAATACATGGACTGAAGGATCTTCTCATAATCCAGCTCGATGGTTACTATTGAATTCAAGTCTTTTTGGACATTTTCCAATACTTTTTGCAGTTCGTATTGGGTCAGCCTCGCCGTGATCAAAAACGTTGAGACGACCAGAAACAACCCGCCAATGATTGCGGTCCGTTTTTTGAGACTGGTGATACTTTTGATGATACGAGTAAAAAAGTTCATAAAATTCCTCCTTTGATATGCGAAAGTATACAGGAAGAAGGTTAGCCGAATATGTGGTCAATATGTGTTTCGTGTGAAGTTGGCGAACGCTTGAAGGCTTTCCTGTCATCCCATGGGCGCTAGGCTCATCTCCGTCATTTTTTCAAAGGTGTGATACTATAGAATTATCTAGAAAAACGATCCTTTGATTTAAGTCGCCAATACCAAAACAGTGTCAAGACACGCAGTTGCAGTGAGACACAACCGTCTGTGTTGACGAGAAGGTTTGGCTAAATAGGGACGTTCATTAAAGCAAACGAGGAGCAATTCAATGAAAGAGAAAAAAACAGTTGTAGTGATCGGCGGCGGACTTGGTGGTCTATCAGCGGCGGTCTCATTAGCCCAAAATGGCTTTGATGTATCATTATATGAAAAAAATCACCATTTAGGCGGCAAGTTGAACCGACTGGAAACAAACGGCTTCGGCTTTGACTTAGGTCCTTCGATTTTGACGATGCCGCAGATTTTCGAAAAATTATTTACTGGCAGCAATCGCGATATGGCGGATTATGTTGCGATTCGCCGATTGCCATTGGAATGGCGCTCCTTTTTTCCTGACGGCACCAAGATCGATCTCTATGGCGATCTTGCCCGCATGGCAAAGGAAAACCCGCACTTGTCGGAAAAAGACATGGTCGAGTACCAAGACTTTTTGGACTATGCGCAAAAGATTTATGCAATCACGGAAAAAGGCTATTTCGAGAAAGGCTTAGATACCACGAAAGAAATCTTGAAGTATCACGGCGTGATCAAAGCGCTGAAAGGCTTTGATTATTTCTCTTCGATGCATGATGCCATTCAAAAACGTGTCAGCAATCCGCAGCTGCAAGATATGCTGAGCTATTTTATCAAGTATGTCGGCTCGTCTCCTTATGACGCCCCAGCCGTCTTGAACATGATGATCTACATGCAGCATGCCCAAGGTGTCTGGTACGTGCCAGGTGGGATGCATCGTTTAGCCGAAGGCATCGTTCGCTTAGCAAAAGAGATCGGTGTGACCTTCCACACGGGACACAAAGTGGAAAAATTGATCGTTGAACAGGAACAAATCCGTGCCGCTCGTTTGGATGATGGTACGTTGATCGAAGCCGACTATTTTGTTTCCAACATGGAAGTAATCCCGGCTTATGAAGAGCTGTTAGAAGAAGCGCCGACCTTTACTCAAAAACTGGAAGAAAAATTTGAACCAGCAAGTTCTGGTTTCGTCTTGCACTTAGGGGTCAAAACCTCCTATCCGCAACTGGCGCACCACAACTTTTTCTTTTCCAATGCCTCAAAAGAAAACTTTGATCAAAATTTCCATCAGCATCAGCTGCCGGAAGACCCAACGATCTACTTGGTCAATGCCAACAAAACCGATCCTTCGCAAACAGTGGCAGGGCATGAAAACATCAAAATCTTGCCTCATATCCCTTATTTGCAGGATAAACCCTTTACGGAAGCGGAATACGATGCCTTTCGTGAACGGATCTTGATCAAGCTGGAAAACATGGGCTTAACGGATCTACGCAAGCACATCGTGTATGAAGACCGCTGGACACCTGAAGACATCCAAAAGAATTATTTGTCACATCGCGGCGCCATCTACGGCACGGTCTCTAATCGCAAGAAAAATCATGGCTTTAAACACCCGAAACACAGCGAACGCTACGACAATCTATACTTCGTTGGCGGTACGGTCAATCCCGGTGCCGGCATGCCGATGGTGACCCTCAGTGGACAGCAAGTCAGTGAGATGATCACCAAAAGAGAACACTAAGACAAGAAAGGATGATGACTGTGTATCTGCTGCTCGCTGGTATTTGCGCTGCTTGGCTGGCAGGCTGGCTGATTTTTTTCCGCCTGCCGACGATACCCACCCGCAAGGAGACAGCCGCATCCAAAGACTTGAAGGAGAGGGCAGAATTGTCGATCATCATCCCCGCCCGCAATGAAGCAGAAAATTTGCCGCAATTGTTGGCATCCTTGCAGCAGCAAACCCTCCATCCTGTGGAGATTTTGGTGGTTGATGACGGATCGGAAGACGAGACGATCGCCTGTGCCAAGGGCTTCGGTGTGACGGTCTTGCAAACCGCTGCTGATTCTGCTGGGAAAGCGGCGGCTTGCTGGTTAGGCGCCTCACAAGCGGTGGGCAAGTATCTATTATTTTTGGATGCCGATACCTTCTTTCTAGCAGAAGATGGCTTAGAGCGCCTTTTCGCTGCGTATGAGGAGCGATCGGGACAAGGCCTGCTCTCGGTGCAGCCCTATCATCAAACGAAGCGCCTGTATGAACAACTATCTGCCGTCTTTAATGTCATCTTACCTGTCGGGTTGAACCGCTTTTCTATCGTAGGCGAAAAACTCTCAGCCGGCGGCGCCTTTGGTCCGTGTATCTTGTGCAGCAAAACAGCGTACCTTCAAGCCAATGGGCATCAGGACATGCCACAAGGAATCTTAGATGATCTAGCACTAGCGAGACGTTTTAAGAAAAAACGCTTGCCGATCGCCTTGTATGGTGGAAAAGACCTGTTGGCCTTTCGGATGTATCCAGCTGGTGTTCGTCAACTTGTTCAAGGCTGGACGAAGGACTTTGCCACTGCTTCGCAATTCACTCACCCTTTGATTATGGCAGGGGTCATCTTGTGGATCAGCGGCGGCATTGGGGTACTGGCGGCACCGTTTCTGATGGAACCGCTTTGGCTAGGACTGCTTTTTTATGCTGCTTATTTTGGACAAACCGTGTGCTTTGCCCGCCGTGTCGGCAACTTCAACCGAGTCTTGCTGCTTTTTTTTTCATGTTACTTTCTTTTTTTCCTAGGCTTATTTGGTTGGTCATGGATCCAAACCCATTTGTTGAAATCCGTGACCTGGAAAGGACGAAAAATCAATTTATAGGAGGCGATGCACATGCCGTTGATCACCTTATCCCCACTGCTCTTGCTCATTACAGACAGCTTGGCTTGGCTGCTGTTTCATCTAGGCATCTCCTTTGGCTTGCGCAAAGTCAGTGATGCTTTTTTTGAACGTCATGCCAACTGGTTCCGTTCTTTTGCCTTTGAAAAAGGCGGTAGAATCTGGGCGGAGGTATTTCGTATTCGTCAGTGGAAAGACAAATTGCCCGACGGCACTGTGATTGCCAAAAAAGGCTTTGACAAATCTCGCTTGGCTCAGCAACAAAAGGACTATCTGGACAAATTCGTCATCGAGACACGCCGAGCAGAGCTGACCCATTGGCTGCTGATGGTTCCAGCACCGTTCTTTTTCCTCTGGAATCCTACGTGGGCGGGCTGGGTGATGATCGTCTATGCGTTATTGGCCAACTGCCCGTTCATTATGATCCAACGCTACAATCGCCCCCGTTTGGAGCGAGTCTTGCGGAAAAAAAGTGCCCTGCAAGTCAAGCAGAAGGCGACGGTCTAGGTTCCTGTAGGTGCCGCTTTAAGATTCGCTGAAAAATAGGCAAACTGGAAATCAAAAGGATCGGAGGATAACTACCTTCGATCCTTTTTAAAAAATTGGTGTTAATTTTTATGGGATGTGCCAAGACCATTCTTTGTACACTAAGGTCATTCAGAGGAAAGGGTGATCGTATGTCATCAGAAGGATGTGGGCAAATTTTCGAACTGCCAATGCAGGCTGTTGCAATGGTTGGTCATATGTTTGTACAAGCACAAAGTATTTTTGTAAGTGTAGAAAAGAAGGAGGGATGCGCAAGATGATTGAAGATAGCCGACAACGGGACCACTATTACGACATGCTGATTGAAAAAAATTCCCAATATGAAGGGATTTTTTACGTTGGGGTAAAAACCACCGGCGTCTTTTGCCGTCCTACCTGTCCAGCGAAAAAACCGCTCAAGAAAAACTGCGAGTTTTTTCAGACAGCACAAGAAGCGTTGCTGGCGGCGTATCGTCCCTGCAAACGATGTCGCCCGCTCAGCTCACCTAGCCACTTATCCCCTGACGTGAAAAGCCTTGTGGAAGCGGTGGAGAGCAACCCGGAGAAAAAGTGGACCGACAAAGATTTTGAAGCGCTAGCGATCCATCCCAATACCGCGCGTCGACAATTTAAAAAATATTTTGGCATGACCTTTATCGAATATTCCCGTGCACGCCGTTTAGGGTTAGCGTTTAAGCAGATTCGTGAAGGAGAACCGCTGATCCAAGCACAATTAGAAGCCGGCTTCGATTCTGGCAACGGCTTTCGAGATGCGTTTTCCCGGATTATGGGGGAATTGCCTTCCAACAGCCGCGAAAAAACGATTCTTTCTTCTGCTTGGCTTGAGACTAAGCTGGGATCGATGCTGGCAATCAGCGACCAGCAGCAGCTTTACTTGTTAGAATTCGTGGATCGCAGAGGGCTAGAAACGGAGATTGCTGTTTTGAGAAGCCGCTTGAATGCAGTGATTATTCCCCAGCAAACAGCAATCATCCAGCAACTCAAGCAAGAATTGACGGAATATTTTGCAGGGAATCGAACTGCCTTCACGGTACCCATCGCATTGATCGGCTCTGATTTTCAGAAAGCCGTCTGGCAGCAGCTGTTGGCGATGAAGATTGGAGAAACATACTCTTACAAACAATTGGCACAGCGAATCGGCAATGAAAAAGCCACCCGAGCTGTTGCCAACGCCAACGGAAAAAATCAATTGGCGTTGATCGTTCCATGCCACCGTGTCATCAATAGTGATGGCAGCATCGGCGGCTATGGCGGCGGTGTCGAACGCAAAAAGTGGTTGCTGGCTTTGGAAAAGCAGGCCCAGCCGACTGTAAAGATTTGAAAAAGAGATAACTATGTGTGGGAATCAGTGCTTCATCGATCAGTACATGGAATGGATCGAATCCTCTTCAGTAAAATATATATTTAGCGGAACTTATGGAATCTTTCATGAGTTCTGCTTTTTTTCTGGCTTTTTTAATAGTACTAGATAAGGTGAATTTGCTTTATCAACGCTGCATGAGGACACCGATATACTATGTTTTATTAAGTCCTAACATTGCGAGTGCTTACGATCTATTAGTAAAATCCGATTTTTTTACAAAAGAAAGCAGTTTTTGTTGTGCTAAGCTTTTCTCTTGGCTTTTTACCATACAAAGATCGACTGACTGAGAGATGGCAGGAGAAAGTGGAATAACAGTGACGGTTTCTTTATAGCCTTCGGTAATATTTTTATTCATCAATAAAGAAATTCCCAAGCCGTTTGAAACAAAATCAATAATGTTTGATATCTTTGAATCTGTAAAAACGATTTTAGGAGAGAAGTTATTTTCTGCACATAGGTCAATGACAGTATTATATGGTCGTGACCCTTCCGGAAGTAAGACAAAGCGTTCGTTTTGAAGCTCCTTAATGGTTATCTGTGCTTTATTAGCATATCTATGACTATTCGGTACGACCGCCATCAATTGATCTGTTGTAATCTGTTGTTTATTAAAGATTTGAGTAGGATCATACACATCGCGAATAAATGCTGCATCACAGCGACCTTCTTTTAGCGAAAGCTCAAGTTTTTCAGAGGGGTCGGTGATAACATGCACGTCAACTTTTGACTGCAATATGAACTTAGTAATTAAATCTGTTAGATGATATTTTGCTAAAGACGGAATGGCACCAATGATTAAAGTATTTTGGTTTTTTGGTAACATCGAATGAAGTTCTTGGAGGCACTCATTTTCTAGGGAAAGCATTTTTTCTGCGTATGGTTTAAAAACTTCTCCGTATTCACTTAATTCAACACTTTTGGTTGTACGTTCAAAAAGTGGTACACCTAGCTGGTGTTCCAAGCGTTTTATTCGTTTGGATAAAGTAGATTGAGATATGTAGCATTCTTCTGCGGCAAGACTATAGTTTTTGTATTTAGTTAATGTGATAAAATCACGAATTATTTGGGTATCCATCAATGAGGGACTCCTTTTATTTATTCCGTTTCGTCATAAAAGTAGCCTAAATGGAATTGCTTGTCAATAGCAAAATCTTCATAATAACAAGTAGATAAGCGGTTACATAAAATGAGAAAGCAGGTAAAGAAATGATTATTGATGCAAATATGTACTGGCTTCCGCAAAAAATTTTTTCAGATAAAAAGATCCGAAATGAATTTCTTCGCTCTATACCCCAAAAATTCGGAACGAGCATTCACGTAGAAGAACAAGCTGAAAGAACGAGTATGATCGTTGAACGACCGATGGGCTATCCAAGCTTAAACTACACCGATACTGATTATAAACTAGAGCAGCAATTATCTGATATGAGTCACCATGGAATTGATGTCGGACTGCTAAAATTACCTGGATGCCAAGAGTGGCTTCCGTTAGAATTATGTAAATTAATTAATGATGAAATGGCGGACCATATCAAACAAAGTCATGGAAAACTAAGAGGATTGGCAGTGGTTCCTCCCTATGCCGATGAGGAAACAATTTTTGAGTTGGAACGAGCAATTGTAGAGCTAGGACTAACCGGTATTCAGCTATCTGCACATTATGGGAACTATTATTTAGACGATCAACAGTTCAGGCCTTTTTTTAAAAAATAAATGAGATGAAAATTCCAGTTTATGTCCACCATACTCCGGTTCCAGTGGACTACCAGTCAATCTATCAATATGACAATTTAAGACGAACGCTAGGCCGCAATATTGATCAGCTGACTGCAATTGGTAGAGAAATATTCAGCGGGATGTTCGAGGAATTGCCTGAATTAACATTTATTCATTCAATGATGGGGGGGCAGATCAGCAATTATTTAAATGCATTGTTTCCTCAAGATAGTGGCAATGGCCGTTTTGATGATCGAGCGACTCAGTTTAAGAATCGTTTCCGCAGACACATCTTTTTAGAAATGTCTCATGCTCAACCTTGGGGGAAAATACAGCTTGAGGCTGCTGTCAAAGAAATTGGTGCGGACAAAATTATTTATGGTTCTTCTTACCCCGTCAAGAGCAGCTGGTTTACAGAAGGTGTTTCTTTTATTGGTGGGTTGGAGATCACAGAAAAAGAGAAAAAAGAGTTGCTATTTGAAACTGCAAACAGCTTGTACAAACTAAATCTAACTGGAGGAAAATAACATGAAAAAGTTTACGGAACTACTAGAAAAATATTTACAACCATTATCTGGAAAAATATCTAGTCAAAAAGATTTGAGTGCCGTAGCTGCAGGACTAGCTCGGGTCACACCGCTGACAATTTTAGGATCTCTGTTTTTTCTATTGGCGAACTTTCCGATTGAATCCTATAAAGCGTTTCTGCAAGAAATAAACATTCAAAGTACGTTGATGATTCCTTATAATATCACTTTTGCTATTATTTCAATTTATACGACATTCTTTATTGCATACAGTTATGCACAAAGCGAAAAACTAGATGGCGTTTCGGTGGGCGTTCTTTCGATGGTTTCTTTCTTCATTTTGACGCCATTGACTGAAACAGAAGGTGCTTTATCTTATGATTTTACTAACTTAGGCAGTCGAGGCTTGTTTGTAGCAATATTAGTGGCTATTTCTGTCACTCGACTTTATCGATTTATTGTTCGGAAAAATTGGATTATACGTATGCCTGATGGGGTGCCGCCGTTTGTTGAAAAAAGCTTCTCTAGCCTTATTCCTGCCATCTTGATTTCATTCATTATGTTGATCGTTGCTTTTGTATTTAGCCGTACTTCTTTTGGAGATGTCCATAGTTTGATTTATACGGCATTACAAAGACCTTTATTGGGATTGGGTGGCTCATTTGGTGCATTTTTGATTGCTTATGTACTGATTCAAATCCTTTGGTGGTTTGGGATTCATGGATTTAACGTTGTTGGCGCTATTATGCTACCGATTTGGTTAGGATTAGACGCTCAACGATTAGAGCAGATTGCTGCCGGGGAACAAGTGACGACATTTGTAGGTAGTGCCTTTATGACTGCGATTGGTGGGCCTGCACTGGCAGTAACCTTGACGTTCTTACTATTTGCCAAATCTAAGCAATTGAAGGCTGTCTCAAAAATTGCTTTACCAGCGGCTATTTTCAACATTGCTGAGCCAGTGAATTATGGGATACCAACTGTTTTAAATGTGACATTGTTTTTGCCAGTTGCAGTAATTATTCCCTTGTTCAATGCCTGCATTCAATATTTTACGATGGTTGTTGGAATTGTTCCTGCTTTAACTGGCGTCCAAGTACCTCAACAAGTTCCTCGTGGTCTGTGGGGGATTCTACAAGGAAATTGGCAGATTGGTATCCTTCAAATTGTACTAGTTCTCATTAATATTGCGATTTTGTATCCATTTGCTAAAGTTTATGACAATCAATTGCTTCAAAAAGAAAAAGAATTAGAGGCAAAAGAAGTTACTGCGTCTGCTTAAATAGGGTAAAAGACAGACATTCGTTTGTCAAAATTATAGTTGAAGAGAGGGAAGTCTATGAAAGTTGGACGTGGGCGTGTCTGTTTAAGCCCGTATAATAAGGAGTTTTATTTAATTGGTTATAAGACTCCTTTCCGTAATTCTCCAGCAGAAGGGATTCATGATGACATTTTTTGTAATGGATTATTGATTGAAGCAGACGATAAGAAGATTTTTCTAGTCTCTCTTGATTTTTTGGAGCTTGAGGACGAGATGGTGGCGGAGGCAAAATCACGACTTTCAAAAGCATACGGCATTGATCGTGATCTGATTATGATGAGTGCTACTCATAATCATTCATCAATTATGAGTTACCATAAGCACTGGCACTCAGGTATTTTTGAACCTGATTATTATGAGTTTGTTATGAATCAGTTGCTTCTAGTATGTCAGCAATGTTTTGAGTCTCTGCAACCAGCAACAGCGGCATATGGCAGTGATATTATTGTGGGTTTTTATGGAAATCGTAATCATCCAGGAGCGCTAGCAGATAACGAAGTGACAGTTATTACATTTAATAATTCGGAGGGAAAAGCCGCCGGTGTTATCGTAAACATAGCGGTTCATTCGACTGTATTAAGTGCTAAAAATAATTTATTAACTAGTGAATTAGCAGGAAATATTTGTAGTCGCTTGGAAAAAGAGTGGGGAATTTATCCATTGATGCTAATTGGAGCAGCCGCGGATTCCAGCAATCGGCATCAACGACAAGGGGATGATTTTACAGAATTAGAACGAGTTGCAGAAGCTTTGGCTGATCGGATCAGTCAGATCAGGCAAGTTCATCCTTTATCCATTGATCGAATTGCTTATCAGACTCTTAGTCATACGATTTATAATGATATGGTAGATACTCATCAAGAAGTACAACACTTTTTAGACAGTGATTCGCCGCTCAAAAATCCTGGGTTAATCAATAAATGCCAAGAGATTTTACAGGTGGATCATTTTTACCAGCAACTTGAATTCGGTGTCTATCATTTAGGAGAGCTCCAAATATATAGTTTTCCTGGTGAGTTAGGTTCGGCTTTTGGCATTCAGCTAAAAAAAGCAAGTGCTACTCACGGCTGCTTAGGAATCGTGGCTGGATATACCAATGGGTTTCATTACTATTTTTTACCCAAAGAAGAGTATGGTCTGTCATTTGAAACAATTGGTAATCCAGTACCGTTAGGTGAGCCAGAAAAAATTATTATAAAGATGATCCAAAGTGCGTTGTTACTTAACAGTCAACTATTAGAGGAGCAAGGCAATGAATGAGTCTTTGCATGGCGGAGTTGGGAAGGCACAAATTAAACTACGAACACAAGATTTTCCAATCAAAGAGTTTGTTTGCCAACATGATCCACTTTATATCCGAGCTCTTTTTTTACAAGCAAAAACAGAATTTTTGCTTCTTTCACTTGATCTTACCTCGTTGACTGAATCGATGGTTTATGACTTGAAAGCAAGCGTTTCTAAAGAATTTAATATTCCAATAGAGAATATATGGATTACAGTCACGCACACTTTTTCGGCACCTCATCTTGATAAGTCATATCCTATCTTTATCAAAAAAGTAAAAGAAGCTGTACAATTGAGTGTTTCTAGAGCATTAGAAAGAGTTACAAAGCTTGCAATTAGTACGGATTCTGTTACGACGAGCCTGAACTGTTCCCGCAATATCGAAACTCCTTTTGGCTGGTGGTTAGGTAGAAACGATCTAGAATATTCGAATCATGACATACGAATATTGAAAATTTATGAGATAAAAACCGATCATCTTCTTTGTGTTCTTTTCAATGGTGATTTGCCTCCTTCCGTAATGGCGGATTCCTATTTGGAGCAAGGAGGTAAGGCTGTCAGTTCAGATCTTATCGGTTATACTTGTCGAAAATTAGAGGAAACAGTGACTCAGACAGCAATTTTTATTTTGGGTGCTGCTGGAGATCAGCGGCCCCTAGAAAAATCTTGTGAGGATATTGTTTCTGAAGAATGTCTGAAGCGAAACGATCTGCATGAAGCGGGTTTTAAATTAGTTGAAACACAAGGGGATAGACTCTATGAAGAAATTTGCAGCTCATTAGTAAAACCCAATCCAATATTTCTTCCTATAAAGGCAATTTCTATTTACGAAAAAAAAGTTTTCTTGGAAGAAAAAGTAATGCCGATTCCCACAAAAGAACTTAAACCGACAAAGCACTTCGATTTTTCTAAAACAGGAAGACAACAAGAGCTGACAATAGCTGGCGTATCATTGGGTTCGATAGTTTTACTAGGTATTCAACCCGAGGTGAATAGCTTGTTTGGAGAGAAGCTGCGTGAGCTTGTAAATGTTCAAACAGTCTTTATTGCATCGATGGTAAACGGAGCGATAAAATACCTCCCTGAAGAAAAAGATTTTGAACGAGTCACCTATACGGCAATGAACACTCAGTTAGGTAGAGGTAGCAGTAAACAATTTTTGGAAGAAGTACGCAGATTTTTAAAAGAGAGTAATCTTTCTGTTGATAAGCAAATAAACTAAAAAATCAAAATCGCCATTAACTATATGATACATCATCTATATTCCCTATAAAACGACGGTCTACTCCTAATCAAGGAGTGGCCGTTTTTTTTTGAGCAGTCAAGCAGTTTGCAAGGTTGCAGAATGAATTTCTTGTTCATAGGGGGGGATAACCAAAGCATATCCTTTTACAACTTACAAAAAGTAAGTTATGATTATCTCGAATTCGAAATAAAGAGGTGAGGAAAATGGCGCATCAAGAAGAAGCGCTCAAAGCGTACATTGGTTTGCTGCGTACAGCGAGTCGTTTGGAACAAGTGGCAAAAAAAGATGTCCGTTGTTATGGCTTAAATATCACAGAGTTTTCCGTACTGGAATTGCTTTACCATAAAGGCACCCATACGACGCAAGCCATCAAGGAAAAAATCTTGATCGCCAGCAGCTCCACAACCTACGTGGTCGATCAATTAGTCAAAAAAGGCTGCGTGCAACGGGAACCTAGCCAAGAAGATCAACGGGTAACATACGTCAGTATTACGGAAGCAGGCAGGGCGTTGATGGAGAAAATTTTTCCCAGTCATGCACAAAAGATTGCGGCGAGTTTTTCCGAACTCAGCAGTGAAGAATTGCAACAATTAAAAACAATTTTACGAAAAATAACTTACGATCAGAAATGAGGAAAAGAAAATGAGAAAGCAAGACCAATTATTAGGGGTACACCATGTGACGGCTATGACAAATGATGTGGAACGGAATTACCATTTCTTTACAGATGTGTTAGGGATGCGTTTAGTGAAAAAAACCGTCAATCAAGATGACATCTATACGTACCATACTTACTTTGCGGATGATTTAGGGACACCGGGAACGACCATGACGTTCTTTGATTTTCCCAATACCGCTCGTGGTAGCAAAGGAACCAATTCAATCACCCGCACCAGTTTTCGAGTGCCCAGTGACGCTGCTCTTGATTATTATGCCGCACGCTTTGATGAATTTGAGGTAAAACACGAGGCAATCACCACCGAATTTGGGAAAAAAGTGTTGCGCTTTTGGGATTTTGATACGCAAGCCTATCAACTGATCTCTGATGAACACAATACTGGCGTGAAAGCTGGTATCCCTTGGAAAAAAGGACCCGTTCCTACTGAATTTGCGATTTACGGCTTAGGTCCTGTTGAAATGTCTGTTTCTTATTTGGCAGATTTCAAAGGACTACTGGAATCCGTCTTTGATTTCAAAACCATTGATCAAGTAGACAATCGCTATTTGCTAGAAGTCGGTGAAGGCGGCAATGGCGCCCAAATCGTTTTAGTGGAAGATACCACGAGCCCGCAAGCACAACAAGGGGACGGCGAAGTGCATCATGTCGCTTTTCGTTTAGCCCACCACGACTCGTTAGCAGTCTGGCAAGAAGTCTTTGATAACTTGGGATTGGCCAACTCCGGCTATGTCGATCGCTACTATTTTGAGTCGTTGTATGTGCGCATCGGCCATATTCTTTTTGAACTAGCAACAGATGAACCAGGGTTCATGGGGGATGAGCCATACGAAACATTGGGTGAATCCTTATCATTGGCACCATTTTTAGAAAATCGCCGTGAATACATCGAAGGAGTCATCAAACCCTTCAATACAAAACGCGCCTAAGGAGGCACATAGTATGCAACCCATTCAACAGATCCACCATATTTCAGCTATCGTAGGCGATCCGCAAACGAACGTTGCCTTTTACCGTGACGTGTTGGGGTTGCGCCTCGTCAAACAAACCGTCAATTTTGATGATCCCTACACGTATCATCTTTATTACAGCAATCAAGCGTTAGAAAATGGGACCATCATCACCTTCTTCCCTTGGGCAAAGGCCCATCCTGGGCGAGTAGGAAGCGGACAAGTCGGCACGATCGCGTTTCGCATTCCAAAAGACAGCAGTGCCTATTGGCAAGAACATCTGGCGAAACATCAAGTAACTGTCCAAGAAAGTACATTGTTTGATCGGCCAACGTTAGAACTTCATGATCAGCATGACCTGTCTTTGGCGTTAGTCGAAGCCGAAGAATCGGCGGAAACACCAGCGATTGTAGGCTTTCATGGGGCCGTCTTGCTTTCGGCACAACCAGAAGCGACCATTCAAACGCTGGCAGATGATCTAGGTCTGAACATTTTTAACAAAACAGAGAAAAGCACCCATCTTCATACCGCAGGCACCCTCGCTCATGAGATCGTCGTGCCCCATGAAGCAATGCCAGCAGGGCGCTGGGGTGTCGGCACCGTCCATCACATCGCGTGGTCTGTGCCAACGGAAGCAGTGCAAAAAGAGTGGCAAGAGTACTTGTACGATCAAAGATACGGCGTCACTGAAATCAAAGACCGCAACTATTTCAAAGTCGTCTATTTCCAAGAGCGGGGCAACATCGTCTTTGAGATCGCAACAGAAACCCCAGGTTTTTTAGTTGATGAACCATTAGAAACGCTGGGAGAGCAGTTGATGCTGCCAGCCCAATTTGAAAGCCGCCGTGCAGAGATCGAGGATCGCTTGCCAGATTTATCGGTTTAGAAAAGGAGACGCTGTATGCACTATTTAGATCCCAAGGATTTGACCCAACGAGAAAATTATAAACTACTGATTGGCTCCATCATTCCACGGCCAGTGGCAGTGGTCAGTACGCAATCAGCCGATGGTATCGTCAACATCGCCCCATTCAGTTTTTTTAACATCGTCAGCTCAGAACCCGTGATCCTCTCGTTGGCTATCCAGCGCAAAGAAGGGGAACTGAAAGACACCGCCCACAATCTGTTGGCGACGAAAGAAGCCGTCGTGCATATTTTGGATCAAACAAATGTCCAAGAGGCCAATAAAACTGCGGCATTATTGCCCGCAGACCAAAGCGAGTTGACGGTTTCTGGATTTACGACAACGACATCGAAAACAATTGCCGTTCCTGGCTTGAACGAAGCCAGTGTACGCCTAGAAACGATTCTGCATCAGCACGTACCCATCAAAAAAGACCAGCAGACCACTGCCGATCTCTTATTGTTGGAAGTCGTCGGCTACCAGATTGCAGAGGATGTCTATCAAGATGGCAAGATCGATCCCCGTGCCTTACAAGCAGTCAGCCGGCTAGCGGGAAATTCTTACGCAACGATTGGGGAGATTTTCGATATCAAACGACCAAGTTAAAGGAGGAACTTCGATGAAAGCAATCTACCAACAAGGAGCAGCTGACGCACCAGTTTTGGTACTGCTCCACGGCACCGGTGGCGACGAACAGTCGCTGCTAGAAGTAGGCAAAGCCCTTGATCCCCAAGCGTCACTATTAGGTATTCGCGGCAATGTCTTAGAAAACGGCATGCCCCGTTACTTCAAACGCCTAGCTGAAGGGGTGTATGATGAAGCCGACTTAGCACTTCGCGGCGACGAATTAGCCGAGTTCATTCGGCAAGCCGCCAAAGAATACAACTTTTCGTTAGCGCAAGTGGTACTGGTGGGTTATTCCAATGGCGCCAACATTGCCATTCGCTTATTACTAAATGATAGTGACCACTTCAAAAAAGCGATCCTCTACCACGCCATGTATCCAGTCGAGAATGTACCGACGAATTCCTTGCCTGACACTCATGTGTTTCTGAGTTTTGGCAGAAACGACCCGATCGTTTCCCTAGCTGACAGTGCTTACGTCCAAGAGATCTTTACCTCGCGGGGCGCAGTCCTTTCAACCGTTTGGACCCCGAGTCATCAGTTAACGTATGAAGAAGTTGAACACTCGCGCACGTGGTTGACCGAACAATAAAGAAGTCTATTTCCTAATCAATCAGTGATCCTGCTGGTTGGTTAGGTTTTTTTTGTTTCACGTGAAAACAATTCGAAAGAGTGAGAGGGGATACATTACTAGGGGAGCCTAGTTCAATAACAGCCCACTAAGAATTTACCAAATGATCCTTTTTCTGAAACGAATAGAGTCAAATCAGCATAATCAGTGAATCAAGACAACTTTTTTAAAATTATCCATAAAAAATCAATTTATTTCAAATGGTTCCAAAATGGAGTTTTAACAAAATAAATACTTAAAAATCAATTTTTTGAAGTATTTCTTCTAATAGAGACAATGCTTCTTAATGAATTAATTTGAAATAATATGAAATAAAGTGGTTGTTAATGGAAAAATTTTGTGCTATTCTGAGTCTATAATAAATGGCTAAGGAGAATGAAGATGAAATTAGCAACGAGAATCAATTCATTTTTATCAATTTACGAAAATGATTTAGACAATGTATTTGGCGCATTCAAAGAATTGGGGCTTGATTACGTAGATTTAAATTATCCGGAGCACGTCGGTGGGACGACTGCCTCTGAAATGAAAGAGAGATTGGGACAAGCTGATTTGAAATTGAATGGTGTTGCATTGCGATTCAGAGAAGAGTTTATCAACGGGGAATTAGGCAATGCTGACCCACAGGTTGCGCAGCATGCCTTAACGTTATGCAAAGAAGCTGTTGATTATTGTCGTGCAGCAGGTGGAGAAGTCGTAACCATTTGGCTCGGGTTTGATGGCTTTGACTATAGTTTTCAAATCAATTACCAAAAGGTTTGGAATCAGATTCGGGCTGCCTTTATTGAAATTGCTGACTACGCACCAGATTTGAAAATCAGTATCGAGTATAAACCATTTCAACCAAGAGCCTATGCGTTCATTGATAGTATGGGTGTCACTGGAATGATGCTTAATGAGATCAACCGTAAAAATGTAGGTGTGACCCTTGATTATTGCCACATGCTAATGAAACACGAAAACCCTGCTTTTGCTGCGGATCTGTTCGCTGGAAAAGGGTTATTATACGGGGTTCATCTGAATGATGGGTATGGGTTAAACGACGATGGATTGATGATCGGTTCAGCAACACCCTTCAAAACATTAGAATTCTTGTATTATGTCAAAAAGCATAAATATGACGGTGTGATTTATTTTGATACGTTCCCTGTAATTGAGCATGCCTCAAAAGAGTGCGAACAAAACATGAAAATGATCAAACAAATGGATCAAATGATCGATAACGTAGGCTTGGCTGCGATTCAAGCTGTGATCGATCAAAACGATGCAGTCGCAGCCAATCAGTTGCTGCTTGAATTTTTGTCACCAACAAATCAATCAAAATAAAAGGAGTGGGGAAGATGGATTACAAAGTGATGGCAAAAAATATTTTAGAAAAAATAGGCGGAGCGGAAAATGTTCGCAATATGACACATTGTGCCACCCGGTTGCGTCTAACGTTACATGACACCGCAAAAGCGGACGATCAAGCCGTCGAGAATATCGACGGAGTGATCAATGTCATTAATAAGGCGGGCCAGTACCAGCTTTTGATTGGGACAGAAGTTGGAAAGCTCTATGATGAGTTTGAGCCGTTAGTTAAAGGTAACGAAAGTTCTGGTAGCCCTACCACGGAAGAACAAGCTTCTGGCAGTATTATCAGCAATATTTTTTCTGCCGTATCTGCTATTTTTGCGCCACTACTCCCAGTTTTGGCGGGCTCAGGGATTTTAAGAGGACTGCTGATTTTGTTTGTTCAGCTCGGGTTGATCAGTGAAGACAGCGTCACTTATTCGATTTTATTTGTTGCTTCTATGAGTGTATTTTATTTCTTGCCCGTATTGTTAGCGTTTACTTCAGCGCGGCGGTTTGGTGCCAGTCCTTATATCTCGGCATTGATCGGGGCTGCGTTAATCAATCCTGATTTTATTGCATTGATGGGAGGAGCAGGCAACGGTGCAACGACGGAGTTCTTTGGGATTCCAGTCGTCTTGATGAACTACAATTCGACTGTCGTACCAATCATCCTTTCGATTTGGGCTTTTTCATATCTCTACAAATTCTTAGACAAACACATACCGGAGACTTTAAAATTAGTGGTCGTTCCGTTAGTCTCACTAGCGATTATGGTTCCATTGACAGTGATCGTTATTGGACCAATCGGGGTCTATAGTGGCGAAGCAGTTGCTAATGTGGTGAATTGGTTGATCGAGCGCAGTAGTGTGCTAACTGGAATCTTAGTTGGTGGTGGTTGGAGTGTTCTCGTAAGTTTGGGCATCCACTGGGCAGTCAATCCAATCATGATCAATAACGTTTCGACCTATGGCTTTGATTACATCGTTCCTTTTACTTTTGCATGCAACTTCGCCGTTATAGGTACAACGATTGGCGTTTACTTTAAAGCGAAAGATAAAAAACTGCGAAGCTTTGCTTTAACTGGCTTAGTCACGATCGCATTATCAGCGATTATCGAAGCTACTTTGTTCGGCTTACTTGTAAAAAATAAAAAACTTTTCTTAGCGCAAATTATTGGTGGTGCTGTGGGTGGTGCCTATTTAGGGTTGATGCAAGTTGTAACGAATGCCTTTGTCTTTGGTAGTGTCACCACTTTTCCCGCCTTTGTAGGCTCAACTTCCTCGAATTTCATACAAGCGATGATCGGCTTACTGATTTCAATGGTGGTTTCAGCAATCTTAGCATTTGTATTTACCAATCGAGACGAGACATTGGCGTAGAAAGCAGGGGAAATATGGGTCTATTTAAGAAGAAAAATGTTATTTATGCACCAGCTAAGGGCGTGGTGAAAAGTATTGAACAAGTGAAGGACGAGATGTTTTCAACCAAACTATTAGGCGATGGGTTTGCTGTGGTACCAACAGATGATCTTGTTACAGCACCGATTGAAGGAACAGTGGTCTCTGTGTTTCCTACAAAACATGCGATTTCGTTAAAAGCCAAAAATGGCTTAGAAGTTCTAGTCCATATTGGGATCGATACTGTGGAGCTAAATGGCGCAGGGTTCGATACCAAAGTTTCTGAAGGTGACAAAGTTACTGCCGAGAGTGTGCTGGCAAACGTTGATTTTCCGTTTCTGGCATCACAGGACAAAGAAACGGATGTAATCGTTGTTTTCACTAATTCCGCACAGCGAACCTTAGTGATTACAGAGAAGCAAGGGCGTTGTGGACAAGCGATTGGCGTTATTAATGAGTGAGAGCATTTGCTGACAGGAGGTAGTGTTTTGAAGAAAAAAATCTTGTGTCCATCTATGATGTGTGCTGATTTTTCAATGCTAAAGGACGAGGTTGCCGCTTTACAAGCGGCGAAAATCGATATTTTTCATCTTGATGTTATGGACGGACGATTTGTTCCAAATTTTGGTATGGGACTTCAAGATATCGAAGCTATTTGCAAATGGTCAGAAACCTTAGTTGATGTCCACTTGATGATTGAAGATCCGGGATCGTATGTAGAGAAATTTGCGGATATGGGTGTAGATATCATTTATTTTCATCCGGAAACAGATCGCCATCCTACAAGAACTATCAACAAAATCAAGCAAAAGGGAAAACAAGCCGGAATCGCCATCAATCCTGGAACAAGTGTAGCAATGATTGAAGAACTGCTGCCATTGATCGATTACGTGATGGTAATGACTGTTGATCCCGGTTTTTCAGGTCAAGCGTATTTGACACATGTGGAAGGAAAAATAAAGCAGCTTGCTGCAGTTAAGGAGCGTTATTTCTACCAATTAATGGCAGATGGAGCGATTTCGCCTGCCGTAATGACTCGCTTAAGCGCCTTAGGTGTTGATGGGTTTGTTTTAGGGACCTCCGCTCTTTTTGGAAAAGAAGAATCGTATCAAGAACTGATCTCAATATATAAAGAGGAGGATCAAGCATGAAACTAGCAATCGGTTGTGATCATGTTGGGTTTGAATTAAAAACTGATATCATCACCTATTTGGAGTCGTTAGGGCACACGGTACAGGATTTTGGGACAGAAAGTGATAAACGCGTTGACTATCCCAATTATGCGGCGACTGTTGCAGAAGCGGTGGTAACCCAAAAGTGTGATTTGGGAATCTTGATTTGTGGCACAGGCGTTGGTATCTCAATTGCTGCCAACAAAATCAAGGGCATCCGAGCCGTGGTGTGCAGCGAACCCTATAGTGCTAAGCTCTCAAAAGAGCATAACAATACCAACGTTTTGGCGTTTGGTTCGCGCGTCGTGGGCGTCGAACTAGCGAAAATGATTACTAAGGAATGGCTGGCTGCTGAGTTTGAAGGTGGTCGTCACCAAAAACGGGTAGCAATGATTGGTCAGTTAGAAGTAGAATGATCAAAGGTTAGAGGATTCGCATTAGCGAATCCTCGTCTTTTTTTGTTAACGAGAAATTTATCCCATAATCGAGATCAAATTGACGAACAATGAAAGTCCTTGCTCATACCGAGAGAAAAAGTATGGTATAATTTGAAAAAAAGTGAAGTTGGCCAATTAATGGAGGTTGCTATGATTCCATATGAAAGACAAGAAAAAATTTTAGAAGCTTTGGCTCAAGATGAACTGTTAAAAATAGAGCAATTGCAAAGCATTTTGCCTACTGTTTCTATCTCAACATTGAGACGGGATTTAAAAGAATTAGAAAAATCAGGAAGAGTTGAATTGTTGGCTGGTGGCGCAGTGAAGATTTGTTCAACGGCTTCCGAAATGCCGATTGCAGCTAAGGCTGCTTTGTATTCCCAAGAGAAAGAAGCGATCGCTACTTTGGCTGCTGAGTTGGTTCACGATGGTGATGTGATCTACCTAGATTCTGGTTCGACTTGTACAGCGTTACTGCATAAAATCATTAATAAAAAAATCACGATTATTACTACCAATACGAGTGTCTTTACAATTCAACAAGAAACTCCTGCCGAGATTTTACTTCTTGGTGGCCGATACAATCCCGTTATTTCATCCTTGAATGGTCCATTGACGGATGCAAATTTACAAACGTTTAACTTTCAAACGGCTTTTTTAGGTGCTAATGGTATTGATGCTGAAAAAGGTGTAAGCACGCCCAACTTGGTAGAGGCGAACAAAAAGCGTGAAATTCTAAATAATGCCAAAACCGCCTATTTATTGTGTGACAGTTCGAAATATGGACAAGTCGCCGCGGTAAAAGCTTTTAGTACAGAAGACGTTGTCATTATTTCTGATGCTTATAACGATAAGATTGGAGAACTGACGCAAATCATCTATCCGAACTAAAAACAGGATGGCATCTGAGTGGTATTGGCAATGTTGGAAATACAATTTAATAAAACGCATAATGGAAAATGAGTTTGGTGATGATCAAAACCAGTTAGGGATTATACCTAGCTGGTTTTTTTAGTAAGGAAGCAAATTTATTGATAGTTCCTTTATTTAACAACGTTGATTGTTGTATCGGTGAATAGTGAGTGATTTGTGGTTCTTTAGATACCAGAAATCGAAAACGAATGTGTTTATTTGTTTAAAATAACGTTGTACACATTCTGTTGATGGATTTCAATACTTTTTGCAGTTAGTTTTTTGTTTGATAATCATTGTTTTGGCGCTCTTTTGCGTATTTAAAGATAACAAAGACATTTTTATATAAAAACAAAAAATTTGTTGACAGACAAAATGAAAGCGTTTATATTGGATATGTGGTTACTACCAGTTGAGAGTAAGGGGAGGACATAAGATGCTTGGTTTGGTTTTAATAGGTCATGGAGGATTTGCGCAAGGGATGGAAAATGCGCTTGCGATGATTGCAGGACCCCAAGAACAACTTCTAGCAGTGCCGTTTTTAGAGGAAAATCCGTTAGCTGACTTTGAAAAAGAATTGCAAGGAGCAATCGATCAATTAAAGGAAACCTGTGATGGGGTCGTGATTTGTGCAGACCTTGTGGGCGGGACCCCTTTTAATGTTGCGATGACCGCTACCAATGAGGACCCGCAAGTCGAGGTCATCGGCGGCATCAATCTACTGATGCTAGTGGAAGGTTCGTTGACTAGATATACGGCAGCCGATCCAGAGGTTTTTTGCCAAGAACTGGCAGAGATTGGCAAGAGCGGTATTTTTCACGGAAAGATCAAAGGCCATGAGGAAATCAATGAGGAAGAAGGAATTTAAACATGTGGGAAATGATCTTAGCAGCCTCAATCGTGGTGCTTGTTTTTCTCTCCCTCTTTTTGGGGGTCTCGTCTTTCCTGAATGGGAAAAATCTGAAAAGGCAGAAGGGCTATTTCGCTGAATTGCAGCAGTCTTTGAAAAAGGGACAGAAAATCAAATTGTACGGCGGCATTATTGGGGAGATTCAAACACTGGGGAAAGAGACGGTCGATCTAAGGGTGAAATCGGGAACGGTGATCGAAGTAGAACGTAGTGCGGTTGCAGAAATCATGCAGTAAATAGAAGGAGGACATATTTATGGGAGAACCAAATATTTTATTGACGCGAATCGACAATCGATTGATTCATGGGCAAGTTGCCACCCAATGGAACGGTACGTTGGGAGCAAATCTAATTTTAGTGGCAAACGATAAGGTCGCCAAAGACAAAGTCAGACAAGGGTTGATGGATATGGCGGCGCCAGCTGGCGTCCAAACGAGGTATTTCTCGCTTCAAAAAACCATCGAGATCATTCATAAAGCATCGCCAAAACAAAAGATTTTCATGGTGGTTGAAAATCCGCAAGATGCGTTGAAATTAGCTGAAGGTGGGGTGCCAATCAAGAAACTGAACATTGGGAATATGCATATGTCAGAAGGGAAGAGACAGGTTGCTACAACAGTTGCCGTCGATGAAGCAGATGTCAATGCCTTTAAAAAACTGAAGGAAATGGGGGTGCAATTAGTGATTCAGCGGGTTCCAACGACACCTGTTGAAGATGAAAAGAAATTGTTTCAGTAATGCAGAGGTAAGGAAGGAGAAAGAAAATGGATTACACGATTTTTCAAATCATTTTAGTCTTCATAGTTACATTCATTGCCGCAATCGATCAATTTAGTTTTTTAGAATCATTGTACCAACCCATTGTTACCGGGATGGTTATCGGACTTATTCTTGGAGATCTTCAAACCGGCTTGATCGTTGGTGGAACGTATCAGTTAATGACGATCGGCAATATGCCGGTGGGCGGCGCGCAACCGCCAAATGCGGTGATTGGCGGAATTATGGCAGCAATCTTAGCGATCACGCTGCAGCTAGAACCGACAGTAGCGGTTGCTACGGCGATTCCGTTTTCTTTGCTGGGGCAATATGGGGTGACGATTATCTTCTCACTAATGTCACCAGTAATGTCAAAAGCCGACAGCTACGCCCATGATGCCAATACGAAGGGCATTGATCGAATCAATTATTTAGCGATGGCGGGTCTTGGAACGATCTTTGGCTTGATCGTGGTCTTATTCTTTATCGGCGGTGCTGCCTTCGGGAATCAGGCGGTCGCAGCGATCCCTCAATGGTTGATGGGTGGGCTCGGCGCAGCTGGGGGCATGATGCGGTATGTCGGTTTTGCGATTTTACTAAAAGTGATGGTTTCCAAAGAAATGTGGGGCTTCTTCTTTATGGGGTTTGGTTTAGCCACGATCGTAATGGCGGCACCTTCTTTGCAAGGACCAGCCTTGATCATTCTAGCCTTTATCGGTTTTGCATTAGCCTTTTGGGATTATCAAATCCAGTCCAAATTTAAAGTAGCAGCAGCCAATACCTATGATTTCGGAGGCGACGAAGATGGCATATAATATTCCCGATTCTTATAGCGAACAAGCGCCCGCAGAACAACTGGATAAAAAGACCTTGAACAATATGGTTTGGCGTTCCTTATTTCTACAAGCCTCTTTCAACTATGAGCGAATGCAAGCAGGAGGCTGGTTATTCAGTATTTTACCGGGATTGAAAAAAATCCACAAAAATGAAAAGGACTTGGCTGCTTCAATGAGCCATAACCTAGAGTTTTTCAATACTCATCCATTCCTCGTGAACTTTGTGATGGGGATCATTCTATCGATGGAACAAAACAAAGCCGATATTCCCATGATTCGGGCAGTGCGAGTCGCCGCGATGGGTCCGCTAGGCGGGATTGGTGACGCGTTATTCTGGTTCACTCTGGTACCGATAACAGCTGGTATCACAGCAAATATGGCGATCAACGGCAACATCGCTGCACCGTTTATTTTCTTACTGGTATTCAATGCGGCCCAATTCGGCTTACGGTTCTTCTTGATGCACTGGTCTTATCGTTTAGGGACAGATGCGATTGGGATCTTAACGGAAAATGCCAAAGAGTTCACCCGAGCAGCGAGTATTTTAGGGATTTTTGTTGTTGGCTCCTTGACCTGCGTGTATGGAGCGACGTCTTTGGATATTCAGATCCCTAACGGCACTACCAATGAAGTGACGCAAGCGACGACGATCGTGGATGATCAAGCAGCCATTGCCGCTTATGGAGATATGCTGTATACCACGGATGAGAATGGTCAATTGACCGACACACTGCAAGAAAATGCAGCGGTCAACGAACTGGCTAACGGCAAATATGAATTGACGTTTAACAAAGTTAACGAAGTGCCCGTGACGATCGATATTCAAAAAATCCTCGATGGGATCTTGCCGCAAGTGATTCCATTGACCATCACACTGATGCTGTATTTCTTCTTATCAAAACGCGGCTGGACGCCGTTGAAATGTATCGCTTTGCTGCTAGTGATCGGCTTGATCGGTTCTGGCTTTGGTCTGTATCCATCCATTTGGCCGCAATAAGCAAGCTAGCAGAAGAAACGGCGCAACACGCAGGAGGAGTTTTGCTAAGCAAGCAACAGCTGACTTTTCAGCTTAGCTCGTACTGGCAATTGGTTCATTTTCCTGCGTGAAAAGACGCAAATTCAGGAAACAGAGCCCCTGTAGACGATTGTTTGACACGCCTATCGGGAAATAGTACACTCGTTATGTGGTAGTAACCAGTTTGGAGGGGCTTATGAATATCAATAAAAATCGACAACCATTATACGATCAATTGTTAAATTTACTGATTGAAAAAATCGAAAATGAAATGGAAGCAGACACGATGCTTCCCTCAGAAAGAGAACTGTCAAAGCGCTACGGATTAAGTCGGACCACCGTTCGCTTGGCACTACAGGAATTAGAAAAATTAGGCTATATTTATCGCCAACATGGCAAGGGCACCTTTGTCTCAGATATCCGCAAGCAGGCAACCAATTTATCAGGTTCGTATAGTTTTACCGAACAGATGAAAGCACTAGGGAAACAACCAGAAACTAGAGTATTGGCATTCAAAAAAATGGAAGCGACAAAATATTTTGCCACTCAGTTGCAAGTTTCCATCGGCGAGCCGATCTACAAGTTAAAACGATTGCGTCTTGCTGATGGCCAACCGATGATGATCGAGCGTTCTTATCTGCCTGTCAAACGCTTCATGCATTTAACGAGTGAGATGATCGAGCAAAAACCATTGTACGATATATTTCATGAAGACTTTCATCAAGTGATCCGCCTCGCGGACGAAGAATTTTTTGCCAGTATTGCCAGTGCAAAAGATGCGGCATTGCTAAAAATCCACGAAGGTGCGCCGGTGTTGAACCTGGTACGCAGCACGTTCAATATTGAAAATGAAGTGATCGAATACACCTTGAGTGTTGCTCGAGCAGACCAATTTAGATACAAAGTCCGCCACTTGCGTAACGACGAGTAGCGCATTTCCTAGACAGTCTGAAATGATCCACTCGAGCAAAGAAAAGGCGTGTATTCAAAACCAGTGAGGCCGAGGAAGTTTGCCCTTTGGGTGATCGCTAAGCCTTCATCCAAGACAAGTGCTCCTCGTACCGACACTGGGAATACATACTGGAAAAACAGTAGCTAGGAGGAAAAAAGATGTTTCAACTGTCAACAAAGGAATTAGCAGAATTAGGTGCGGAAATTACAACAAGAGAAATCAAACAACAGCCAGAACTTTGGCAAGAAACCTTGACGATCTATCAAGAAAAGCAAGAGGCGATCGCGGCTTTCTTACGTACCATCAAGCAAAAGACGGACAAACGAATCCGGGTGGTCTTCACGGGAGCGGGGACGTCGCAATATGTCGGAGATACGATCGTTCCTTATTTGAATAAGACCGGTGCAACGGCGGATTATCTTTTTGAAAGTATTGCTACGACGGATATTGTCGCTGCTCCAGAACAAGTTTTATTTGCGGATGAGCCAACACTGCTCGTTTCTTTTGCTAGAAGTGGCAATTCACCAGAAAGTTTAGCAGCGGTCAAAATCGTCGATCAATTCGTTGCCGACAGCTATCATTTGACGATCACTTGTGCAGCCGACGGATCTTTGGCACAACAAGCTGCCGCTGATGAAGCGAGTTATCTGTTATTGATGCCTGAGAGGTCAAATGATGCCGGATTTGCGATGACGGGCAGTTTTTCTTGCATGGCTCTTTCGGCACTGCTGATTTTTGACCAGACGCCTCTGACAGAAAAGGGGCATTATGTTGAAACCCTTAGCCGATTGGGGCAAGAAGTGATCGACAGAGAAACAGAACTACAAGTACTGACGGACCGTTCCTTTAAGCGGATCGTTTACCTTGGGTCAGGCACGTTGTCGGGGTTGACCAGGGAAGCACAGCTAAAAGTATTGGAACTGACTGCGGGAAAAATCGCCACCGTGTTCGATTCTTCGATGGGCTTCCGTCATGGACCGAAATCATTCGTAGATGATCAAACCCTCGTCTTTGTTTTTGTCAGCAATACGCCCTACACGCGGCAGTATGATCTTGATATGTTGGAAGAGTTAAAAAGTGACGGCATCGCCGCCGCAGTGACCGCCATCGGACAGCCGGCAGCTGTGAATTTTTCAGGAACAAACTTTTTCTTTCCAGATGACACATTATTGCCAGACGGTTATCTTGCCTTAGCAGACATTGTTTTTGCGCAAACGATCGCACTGTTGGCATCGATCAAAGTCGGTAATACACCGGATACTCCTTCGCCAACGCGTACCGTCAATCGGGTGGTCAAAGGCGTGACGATTCATCCGTATAACAACGAACGATGACTGAGAAAGCCCACCACGAGCACGTATCTTTTCGTGTACGAAGTCGATACGTGCGGTGGTCAATCAGTCGAACGGCTTCATCAATAGACATTTTTATACGTGCTGACAACCGTTTCGCCAACGCTGAAAAAAGTGAAAGCGGTTGATTCTTTGGCATGGACAAAAAAGGAGGAATTTTAATGAAAGCAACCGTAGCGAAAGCCAAAAAAGCAGCGATGGATCGCCTGTCAACGAAAGAAGGAGTGATCGCAGCTTTAGCGATCGACCAACGAGGAGCCTTGAAAAAAATGATGGCAGCACTTGGCGTGGAGGCTGATGCAGAAAAAATCAGCCAGTTTAAAAAGCTAGTCTCACAAGAATTGACCCCTTACGCATCTTCTATTTTACTAGATCCAGAATATGGGTTGGCAGCTGCGCAAAGCCGTGATCCAGAGGCGGGGCTTTTGCTGGCGTATGAAAAAACCGGCTATGATGCGACTACGCCGGGACGTTTGCCTGATTTATTAGGGGAATGGTCGGTTGAGCGATTAAAAGCAGCTGGCGCCGATGCCATCAAATTTTTGCTTTACTATGATGTAGATGAAGCTACCCAGATCAATCAGTTGAAACACGTCTTTGTGGAACGACTCGGCAGCGAATGCCAAGCCGCTGATCTGCCCTTCTTTTTAGAAGTTCTTTCCTATGATGCTAAGTTGCCTGAAGTCGACTCAAAAGCATATGCGCAACGCAAACCAGAAAAAGTCATCGGATTGATGAAGGAATTTTCGAAACCACAGTACAAAGTTGATGTTTTAAAAGTGGAAGTACCAGTCAACATGAATTATGTGGCAGGTTTTGCCAAGGAAGAAGCTGTGCATACCAAGGAAGAAGCTGCCGCGTATTTCAAAGCGCAAAGCGATGCGACGCATCTGCCGTTTATTTTTCTCAGTGCAGGCGTATCAGCCAGCTTATTCCAAGAAACACTGGTTTTTGCCAAAGAAGCCGGTTCCACCTTCAATGGCGTCTTGTGCGGCCGGGCAACGTGGAAAGATGGCGTTGAACCCTTTGTAAAACAAGGAACAGAAGCAGCCAAAGAATGGCTAGCAAGTACCGGAAAACAGCACATCGAAGACTTGAATGAAGTGATCCAAAAGACCGCCACTTCTTGGTGGGACAAAGTCACGGTCGAAGAATAGTTTTTTCGCTGTTTGACAAGAGAAATGGCCAATGATCAGACATCTTAAGGGCTTTTGAGAAGAAGTGGTAGGCTTCTGACTTAAGGCTTTAGGGTGTCTTTTTCTACCTTGACAAGTTCGCTTATCATCGTATGAATGAAACGTAAATAGGGAGAGGTTTCGAGAGTAATTTACAAGGGGAATTGAATAGGATAAACTAGCAGTAAAAGCCATCAAATCCACCTGCTTCACTTTTGGTCGAAATAAGGTTCAATAAACCTACAATAAAGGAGCATTCATGAACGAGTATACGTTTCATTCCGTCACGTCAGAAAACCAACAAGCTGCCTATAGCATTTATCAGAAAAACCAGGCCTATTTTGCTTTAACGAAAGAGACACCTTCCATTGAACAACTCATGCGAGACATGACTGTTCTACCGCCATCCGTGGTTCAAGAGCAAAAGGTATTTTCTATCATTTATTATGATCAAAAACCAATTGCTGTTATGGATTATCTTGTTGATTATCCGCAAGAGGGCACTGCGTATATTGGCTTGCTGCTGGTTGGCGAAAGACGTAAGGGGCACGGGCAAGCTATTTATCAGCAAGTAGAACAAGACTGGCGCTTAAAAGGGATTTCTCTCGTATCTCTCGCTGTTATTGAAGAAAATACAGCCGGTAGATCTTTCTGGGAGAGTCAAGGATTTAAAGAGACACGAAAAGCCGTGACAACAGTCAGTGATCAGGAGGTAAGTGTGGTCTGCTTTGAGAAAAAGATGAAATAGATACCTAAAATAGAAGCAGCTAGGATAAAAGTAAATAACGTCCAATAGTTACCCTAAAGAGAATTATTAAACGTTATATCAAAGATACTTAACTAAATTGAATTATAAAAAAGAATTTAGATTTTCAGCAAAGGAATAAAATCCTATTTTAAACACTCCATTTATGGGGCTTATCCTATAAATATATTTTTTAAATGGTATGTTAAAAATTCTTTATTTAAATCTCCTCTTTTATATGCTAATTCCTTATTATGAAAAGGATTGTGCGGGTCTGTATGAATAATTTTTTGTGAGTGAACGTCTATTGCAATTGCCCCATAATCAAATTCAACATGGTGGTTGGGACAAAGTATAATAATGTTACTCTCAATATCTGGCCCTTGATGAATACCCCCAAGTTTTTTTAAATGATGTCCTTCGGAGTAATATTTTTGTTTGGACAATGAAATGGATTTACCGCAAATTTGGCATTGATTATTGTATTTTTGCTTCATTTTTTTAACAAGAGACGTGTCCCTAACAATCCTATCGATAGTTGTTTGAATCCGGGCAACCTGCCCACCACTTCCCACACTAAGAAGTTCTTCTGAATCACCTTCACGTACAATATTTTCTGATCTCTGCTTGTTTTCGTTATAGTAGACCGTTTTTTTTATATAAGGAGTTAAGATTTCTAATAGCTCATTACTAACAGGCGCCAAGTATTTCTGTGCGGGTTGCATTCGCACACCTGTTTCCGTATAAAAAGATTTTTGAGGCGCTATCGCTTTTAATGCGTCTTTGTTCTGATCGATAACTTCCTGTAAAAAAACTTTGTCCTGAAATTCTGTGTAGTACTTTAAGGGGATTTGATAGTATTCGTCATATCCATCCCAATTAGCTGGGATCGGTGGCGGACTTGATAAGATTTTATAGGAACCAGCAACTTGAGAACATCCCCATAATCTATGATTGACATTTCGTTTTTTGTCTTTGATAGAATGTAAAATCATATCCCCCTCTTTGGGTTTCCTCATAATTGTGTTCCATGATGAAGCAACGGGACTCCATAAAACCTCTCCTAGCTCCCAACCTTCTCCTCCATGGATGGGATTAGACAATTCAATATATACGGCCATCTGCGCACTCCTTTCTGCTACTATGGGTATTTATTCAAATAACGAATTCTATTTTATTATAGACAATCATTCTTCTTTCGTCATGTCTATTTGAATCAAAGTTTTTTGTCTTTAGTATATTATCAATACTTAGAAATATTTGAACTGAAAAAATGTAAGAAATGTTTATCATGTGATGGATATCTATAGTATAATTTCAGGGAAATTTTTTATGAAAAAAAGTCACGAAATCAATGTTGATTTATAATAAATTCCTCATTTTATCTAAGTTAACTTTCACCATTTCTCCAATCGCTTTCCCATAGCTTCAATTCCGCTTTTTTTGTTAACAGGTTAAGTCAAAAATCCCCAAAAATCTTTTCTCATTTTTCAGCAGTATTGCCAGCAGAAGATCGCTTGATAAAAAAGCCGTGGCTTGCTATTCTGTTCTGTAAATTGACAGAAGGAGATGGCGTATGAAGCAAATGGCAATCAAAGAGAATCCATTTTTGACGCGTCTGGATTATCAGCGGGCATTGGAAGACATGATCGCTCCTTTGCGAGAAGCGATCTTGACAGATGACTATCCAGGATTGAATCTAGGTAGCAGTGGGGCCGTGTATGACCGAACACGGGCTGAGATGGAAGCGCTTGTGCGTCCTTTGTGGGGGCTGGCGCCTTATTGGAGGATTTGCTCAGATGATCCGTTACGAGCAGCTTATGTGGAAAAAGTGATAGCAGGGACAGATCCTGAACACGCGTTTTACTGGGGAAGGATCACGGATTATGATCAATACATCGTGGAAGCAGCCGCATTGTCATTGACCCTATTGTTGCAAAAGGACGCTTTCTGGACAGCGTTGCCGCAGAAGAACCAGCGAAAGCTAGTGGCTTGGCTATCCCAAGCACTTGAGTGCAAGATTCCTAAGAACAACTGGACATTCTTCAAAGTGTTGATACGCGTTGCCCTGTTTCACTGTGGGGAACCGTTGGCAAAAGAAGCATTGTCCCAGGAGTTGGCATTGATCGATTCCATGTACATTGGCGATGGTTGGTATGTAGATGGAAAAACCACGCAACGAGACTACTACATTCCTTTTGCGTTTCATTATTATGGCTTGATTTACGCTACATTTATGCAAGACGAAGACCCAGAATGGGCACAGCGTTTTAAAGAGCGAGCCACGCTATTTGCGCAAGACTTCGTCTATTATTTTGATGAAGACGGCGAAGCCTTGCCCTATGGCCGCAGCCTGACTTATCGGTTTGCGCAAGGGGCGTTTTTCTCGGCGCTGGTTTTCGCAGACGTCGAAGCGATCCCATGGGGACAGGTGCGAGGACTACTGGCGAAACACTTGCGCAATTGGATGGCGCAGGAGATTTTCACTTTCGATGGTCGCTTGTCCATAGGGTACCACTATGAAAATCATGTGATGGCAGAAGGGTACAATGCACCAGGCTCGCCTTATTGGGGGCTGAAGACCTTTTTGCTTTTAGCGGTCGCAGAAACGCATCCTTTTTGGACGGCCGAACCTGAGCCAATCAAAAGAGAGCCGCAAAAACGGATGGAAAAAGGCAATATGTTGCTGGTGCACAATGAAAAAAGCCATCATTTGCTGGGGTATCCTGCAGGTTTGATGCTAGAACAGCAAGCCCATGCTCAAGAAAAATACAGCAAATTCGTCTATTCGAGCAAATTTGGCTTCAGTGTGCCGAAAGCCGGCGTCACGTATGCCGAAGGCGCCTTCGATAGCACATTAGCTATTGCTCGAGATGGCAGCTATTTTCGCACGAAGGGCACAGTCAGGGATTATCGAGTGACGGAAAAAGGCGTCTTTTACCAATGGGCGCCCTTTGAGGAGGTAGTGATTGAAACTGAGATTTATCCATTTGGTCAGTGGCATGTGCGCGTGCACGAGTTGACGACGACGATTTCGTTGGACTTTCGTGAGGGCGGATTTAGTGTACCGCTAACTGGACGGTTGCCTCAAGCCCAAACAGGACCGACCTGGAGTCGAGTCAGTGAAGAGGGCTTTTGTTCTCAAATCATCAACATCGAAGGCTATCAACAAGCCAGTATTATTCAGCCAGAAGCCAATACCTCCGTCTTTTTTCCAAGAACCAGTTTTCCATACTTAGCACAACATATTCCTCCAGGGAAGCACCGTTTGATTTGTTTAGTCGGTGGTATCGTAGAAAAAGAAAGGATCGATCCAAATGATTACGCTAGCAATAAAAAATAAGCAGGACCAGGTGATCGTCGGTCGCATCGACCATGAAAAAGAACCCGCGCCATTTCAAGTTTCTGGTGATGATTTGGCCGTATTAGCCATTAAAAACTATCCCTATGAGGAAGGAGATAAGATTGTTATTGAGGTGACAGGGGAAAATCCGTATTATGTCCTTCAGCTTGATGAAACCTTAGCACCATCACTGATCTATCTTTCCCAATCCACTTGGGAATATCAGCTCCCTTGGACGGAATCTCATCGAAAGTCCTCGGTGGAAACGGCCTTTGCCTCGCAGCGCCATCACCTGATGGTGCGTAAAGCCCATGAATTTGAGATCACGAATTATCAAAATTTATCCTTCAATGCCCATGATCAAAAGTTAGCGACAGGGGCGTATCCTCATGCTTCAGCGAATGTGGAAACGCGAGATGATTCCGTCTTTTTTGCCAAGAATGCGATTGATGGAAAATATGGCAACCGATCCCATGGTTCGTATCCGTTTGCTTCTTGGGGCATCAATCAGCAAGCCGATGCTGCATTGACCATTGAGTTTGGTCGTCTCGTCTTGATCGATAGGGTTCGTTTTCTATTACGGGCAGATTATCCCCATGATAGCTACTGGACCAAAGGGACCTTGGTCTTTGCTGATGGAGAAGAGCTGGTGGTGGAAACGACAAATACGGCGTCTTTTCAAGAAGTTCGTTTTCCAAAAAAAGAAACGACTAAGCTGACCTATAAAGAGCTGCAAAAAGCAGAGGATGATTCCCCCTTCCCAGCTCTTACACAAATCGAAGTATTTGGTTGGAATTGTTAAAAAAAGAGGACGAGAGTATGACAGGTCTGCATTTGTGGGCAGTTGTCATGCTCTTTTTTTTAGGAATCAAGGAAGGAAGGTCGCTTTTTTTGTGCGTTTACGTTATAATGATTTCAGTTAACATGTTAACAAGTTAAGGAGAGGGTAAACATGCGTCTGCAAGAGAACAAACAACGCTTGATCCTGTTAGGAGAAAAAGTGACCGATGTGTGGCTAGCGGATAAAATCACCGCGTGCATCCAACAGATCGAAAAAAATAGTCAGCGCTTTGGCGCACATTTTCCTTCAGCCTGTGCCACCAATGGCAAATATCGGCTGAAAGGCAACGATGATTGGACCAATGGCTTTTGGACCGGAATGTTGTGGCTCGCCTATGAGTGGACCAAAGAAAAGAACTTTTTGACTCGAGCTATGGAAAATATCGACAGTTTTCAAACGCGCTTAGACGACCATTTTGTATTAGATCATCATGATATTGGATTTTTATATAGCTTATCTGCCGGTGCGGGCTACAAGATCACTGGCGATGAACACTGCAAGCAAGAAGTCATTCAAGCAGCAGATGTTTTGCTGGCACGGTTTCAAGAAAAGGGGGAATTTATTCAAGCATGGGGCACTTATGGCGACCCACAAGAATACCGCTTGATTATTGATTCGCTACTGAACTTGCCGCTTTTATTTGCAGCAACTCAATTGTCGGGAGAGCCTCGTTACGCAGAGGCCGCGAGTAAGCATTATCAGACAGTCCGAAAGACCGTCATTAAGAATGACGCCACCACCTTTCATACGTATTATTTCGATCCTGAGACGGGGCAGCCAAGTCACGGTGCGACGCATCAAGGAAACAGCGACCAATCGATTTGGGCACGAGGGCAGAGCTGGGCGATTTTAGGGCTTCCTTTGAATGAAAGCTACCTGCATAGTCAGCCTTTTCCAGAAAATTATCCGCAGATCGTGGAGGTGTTTTTGGCTCATTTGCCAGCAGATTTGGTACCGTATTGGGACTTTGATTTTAACGACCAACATCCTGCTGAAAAAGACAGCTCTGCTTTAGCGATTGCGGCTTGTGGCTTGTTGGAAGCAGAGAAAATGGGGGCATATCCCGATGCTAAAAAAATCGCTAAAGGAATGCTTTACCAATTAGGCGAGCAGTATGCAGCGAGCCAAGTGCCAGAAAATGAAGGCTTATTGCTGCATGGTGTGTATGCTCATGCGGAAGGCAAAGGCATCGATGAACCCAATCTTTGGGGAGACTATTTCTATTTAGAAGGATTGATCCGATTGGCATTGCCTGATTGGCAAAGATACTGGTAAAGGGGAAGACGACATGCGAACGTTTGAGATAAAAGAAGATTTTTTGTTAGATGGAAAACCAATCAAATTGATCAGCGGAGCGATCCACTATTTCCGCATGACACCGGCGCAATGGACAGATAGCCTCTACAATCTAAAGGCACTGGGAGCCAACACAGTAGAGACCTACATTCCTTGGAATCTCCACGAACCTCGTGAAGGAGTCTACGACTTTGAGGGGATGAAAGACATCTGTGCTTTTGTAAAGCAAGCCCAAGCGCTAGGCTTGATGGTCATTTTGCGGCCTTCCGTCTACATTTGTGCTGAATGGGAATTTGGCGGGCTGCCAGCTTGGCTGTTAAACGAACCGATGCGGTTGCGCTCAACCGACCCACGCTTCATGGCAAAGGTGCGCAACTATTTCCAGGTCTTGCTGCCAAAGCTTGTGCCGTTGCAGATCACCCATGGGGGGCCACTGATCATGATGCAGGTGGAAAATGAGTACGGCTCTTATGGAATGGAAAAAGCGTATTTGCGCCAAACCAAAGAGTTGATGGAAGAATGCGGCATCGATGTACCCTTGTTTACCTCAGATGGGGCATGGGAAGAAGTCTTGGACGCTGGGACATTGATTGAAGACGACGTCTTTGTCACAGGCAATTTCGGCAGTCGTTCCAAGGAAAATGCGGCTGTGATGAAAGAGTTTATGGCAAAACATGGCAAAAACTGGCCCATCATGTGCATGGAATATTGGGATGGCTGGTTCAACCGCTGGGGGGAGCCGATCATCAAGCGAGACGGTCAAGACTTAGCCAATGAAGTCAAAGAGATGTTAGCAGTCGGTTCCTTGAATCTTTACATGTTCCATGGAGGCACGAACTTTGGTTTTTACAATGGCTGTTCCGCTCGGGGGGCGCTGGATCTACCACAAGTGTCCAGCTATGATTACGATGCTTTACTGACAGAAGCAGGAGAACCTACCGACAAATACTATCAGGTACAAAAAGCCATAAAAGAAGCCTGTCCCGAAGTGTGGCAAGCCAAACCACGGACCAAGCAATTAGCGGCATTAGGAACCTTTCCCATCGAAAACAGTGTCTCGTTACTGGCCATCAAAGACCAGCTGATGATACCGCAAGAAAGCATGTATCCTCTAACAATGGAAGCTGCCAGCACAGGCTATGGCTATTTGCTCTATTCGGTTCAGTTAAAAAACTATCATCGAGAAAACAAATTAAAAGTGGTAGAAGCTAGCGATCGGCTGCATATTTTTACCGACGGCCAATTACAGGCGATCCAATACCAAGAGACGCTAGGCGAGGAGCTGTTGATCCAAGGAGCACCAGATAAAGAAACCATCGAGCTAGATGTCTTAGTGGAAAACTTAGGGCGCGTGAATTACGGGTTTAAATTGAATGGACCTACGCAAGCCAAAGGCATCCGTGGGGGCATCATGCAAGACATTCATTTCCACCAAGGCTATCGTCATTACCCATTGACGCTTTCCGCAGAGCAGCTACAAGCCATCGATTATCAAGCAGGAAAAAATCCGACACACCCCACCTTTTATCAAACGACCTTCACGCTGACAGAGGTAGGAGATACGTTCATCGATTGCCGTGGGTATGGCAAAGGCGTCGTTATCGTCAACGGCACCAATCTTGGTCGCTATTGGCAACGTGGCCCCGTGCATTCCTTATACTGTCCGAAAGAATTTTTGAAAAAAGGCAGCAACGAAGTCGTGGTATTTGAAACCGATGGCGTGGAGATCAAGGAACTCGTTTTCTGTGATCAACCTGTCGTGGAATAAAAAAATAGAAGTAGAGACCCAAATTTACGCGGGCTCTACTTCTATTTTTGTTTTGAAATATTTCCAATGCTTGTAGCTGACGATGTATTCAGCGACACTTCCATCTGCTAAATAGGAGTGCTTGACTTGTTTGACCGCAGGCTCTCGGAAGCTCAGTTGCAATAAGTTCAACAATTCAGCGTCATCAGGAAAGACGATTTCGTTGGTTTCAACAGAAGCTAATGAGAAAAGGTCGATCGCAAAGTCTTTTCGGACCCGCTCATAAACACTGGCATACCGGTTGAGGTTTTTGGCGATCGGTTCTTTCATCAGCTTCTTCGGCAAATGAGTGATGTGAACCAAGAAAGGAACATCGCCAAAATAGCGGACCCGTTTGATTCGGTAGTAGGAAGCACTGGCAGCCAAGCCTAATTCTTTCAAAATCTCGGGGTCATTTCCTTCTTCCACCGCAAGGACCTTGACCTTTTCTTGGTCTAGTGAATGCAGCTCGATGTCGGAAAACTTCACACTCTGAGATACTTTTGCTTTTGAAACAAAGGTCCCTTTGCCTTGGATGCGATACAGATAGCCAGCACTCGTCAATTCATTCAACGCTTTGACTGCCGTGATCGAACTAACAGAATACATTCGCTTGATATCCGCCTCTGAATAAAACTTATCCCCAGGAATGAATTTATGGTCTTTGATTTCTTGTAAAAGATCTTGCTTGATCTGCTCATACTTTGGCAACACAGTGGTTTCCCTCCATTCCATATGAATACATCAAGCATAACATGTTAAATCCTTTCCTGCCACTTAATTAGTGTAGAAAATTCGTTGTTTTCCAGTCTGTATAGGCCTGAAAAATAAAATTCAATATGTTAAGATATTAGGTTTACGAATAGCTTGCCATGTGGTATAGTATGCTTACAAGAAACATAACATGTTAAGTGGGGCGACCTGCGGAGTAGGAGGGAAATTAGTGGAAAACATTGTATTGATCAGTCATGGCGGCATGGCAGAAGGGGTCAAAAGCAGTCTGGAGATGATCGTAGGCCAGCAAGCAAACGTTCACACCGTTTCATTACGACCAGATAGTGACAATCTGCAATTTGAGAAAGAATTGAACGAAAAAATGAAAGCCCTTAACGGTCCAACATTGATTATTGCGGATCTATTAGGAGGAACCCCGTGCAACGTTGCAGTCAAGAATTATTTAGAGGATGACGAAGTGGCAATCTTAGCTGGAATGACATTGTCCGTAGTGATAGAGGCAGTCGTCAATCAACGAGCGACGATCAAAGAGCTGCTTTGCTTAGCCAAAGAAAATATCGTTGATGTCAAAGCAGGGATGAACCAAGCAGAACAAGAAATTTTAGAAGAAAAGCAAGAGGAATTAGGGGATTACAGTGCGTATGCTGGGCAAGAAAATATCGTCAATAGTCGGATCGATGAGCGCTTGATCCATGGACAAGTCGCCGGTATCTGGTCCACCAGTTTAAACACGCAACGGATCATTGTAGCCAATGATGAAGCCGCCGCAGACCCATTACAAAAATCTTCTTTACGAATGGCAGCGCCAACTTCGATGCGACTTTCCGTCCTTCCAGTGGCAACGGCAGCCAAAAATATTCGCGCCGGTCGTTATGGAAAGCAACGGTTGTTTTTACTTTTCAAAAATCCCCAAGATGTTTTGCGTTATATTGAAGCAGATGGACCAATCAAAGCGATCAACGTCGGCAACATGAGCTACAAAGAAGGCGCACGAGAAGTGACCAAAAGCATTCAAGTGCTGCCAGAAGAAGAGCCGATTTTTGAAGCGATCGCCGCAAAAGGCATCACCGTCACGGCACAGCTTGTACCCAATGAACCATCGATCGACTTTATGAAGAAATTACGAGGATAAACCAGGCAGCGCTTCGATCGAGGAGAATATGTAGCGGAAGATTTGTCAAAAAACGAGTGTTTTTCACAATTTATCTGAGGCGACATAACGATCGATAACTAGCCAGTTAAGACTCGTTCATACAATTAGGAGGAAAATTCATGCATTTAGCAGCGTATCAAATCATTCTTATTACTGTTTATGCTTTTATTGCTATTAATGATTCACTTATTTCCAATACGTTGACCCAACCAGCGATCGCCGGAATGATTTCTGGAATGATCATGGGGGACTTAAAGACCGGTTTGATGGTCGGTGGGACCTTACAGTTGATGCGTTTGGGGATCGCCGCATTTGGTGGTGCATCCGTCCCGGATTATTTTACCGGCGCAGTACTGGGAACAGCGTTTGCCGTGATCTCAGGAAACGGCGCGGAATATGGCATCGGCTTAGCAGTTCCAGTGTCCTTGCTGATGCTGCAACTGGATGTCGTGGCTCGTTTTTGTAACGTATTTCTGCTACACCGGATCGATAGAGCTATCGACAACATGCAAGTCAAGCGAATCCCACGGTTAGTTTTATCGGGTTCTTTCTTATGGGGATTGTCACGGGCGATTCCGATTTTATTGATGCTTTTAGCTGGAGATGCAGTCGTTACGACGATTACCGATAACACGCCAGAATGGCTGATGACTGGACTAAAAACCGCTGGTGGCGTCTTGCCAGTCGTCGGGGTAGCGATCTTATTACGCTACTTGCCAACCAAGCACTATATTCCTTATTTGTTATTAGGCTTCTTTTTAGCTGCGTACCTGCAAGTGCCAATGCTCGGCGTTTCCATCATTGGGCTCGTAGCAGCAATGTTAGTCTTTAAACGTGATAGCGAAAAAGGCACGGTTGCAACGGCAGCTGCCGGAGATTTTGAAGGAGGATATGATGGCGATGAGTGATCAAAAACTGACAAAAAAAGAGTTGAATACCATTAGCTGGCGCTATATTTTGGCAAGCCAATTAAACTGGAACTATGAGCGAATGATGAGTTCAGGCTACCTTTACGGCATCCTGCCCGTCTTGAAAAAATTCTATGGCCACGATGAAACTCAGCTGCAAGATATGCTGCGGACCCACAATCAATTTTTCAATACCAATGCGATCTTTGGGAACTTGATCATGGGGATCGATGTCGCTATCGAAGAACAAGACGGACACAAAGCCAAAGAAACGATCATCGCCTTGAAAACGGCCTTGATGGGTTCCTTAGCCGGTGTCGGTGACTCCTTGTTCCACGTGATTTGGGGAACGATCTTTGGCTCTGTTGCCGGCACATTGGCGCAAAATGGTTCCGTCGTTGGCTGTGTCATCTGGATCATCGCCAACATCGCGTTACTTTTCGGTCGGGCAGCGTTGCTTCCCCTAGGTTACAAACAAGGGGTCAAATTAGTGACGACCTTGAAAGACAAATTATCTGCCTTCACCAATGCCGCAACCGTTTTAGGGGTCACAGTGATTGGTGCTTTGATTCCCTCTGTCGTTAAAGCGACCGTTCCTTTTGTCTATAAAAAAGACGGCGTCGAATTAGTGATCCAAGACACGTTGGATGCCATCTTGCCATCCCTTGTACCTATCTTGCTCGTCTTGCTGACCTACTGGATGTTAGGCCAAAAGAAACTAAATTCCACTCGAGTGATTTGGATCATCTTGATCTTGTCGATCGTTTTGAGTGCGTTTGGTATTTTGGGTTAAGAAAGAATCATGGTGTAAAAGGAAATGGGCAGCTGCTGTGATTGTTTTGTAAATCGTATAAGTAGTTAGGGTAGTCAACCTGTTTTCTTTTAAGAATAGCTGAAATCAATGGAAAAGAGTGCGGAAATGAATTTCTTCACTCTTTTCCCATTCCACAAAATGATAGCGCTATCTTTTGCGCGGCAAAATAGGAGGAGTAAAGGATGGAAAAAGGGAAAAAATATCTGCTGATCATGGGGTGTTTCTTGTTGTTGTATTCGGTAGTTGGCGCCTCTCGTCTTTCTGGAAATGCTGAGGAACAAATACCCGAATTGCCGGAAGCAGAATCGATCTATCACTCGGATTTTTCTAACCAGAAAGGGTCTTGGCAAGATTTAGTCGGGAAAGCCGAAGTAGCACAAAATGCTACTGGTTTAATGATCAGTAATACGAAACAAGGCACCAATCTGGAATCAGTAACGCTCAACAAAGATGCTCCCAAGCGGTCTTCAGGGGATTTTGAAACTACTTTTTTATATGAAGACCAAGCGAACATTGGGGTGGTCTTTCGCGCAGAAGAACAAAAGACAGATCAGTGGCAATCGTTTGCTTATAATCGTGATGGGCAGTGGCAACTTGGTCAACCAGGTGGAAAATGGCTGACAGCTATTTCTGGACCTACTTTGATTGCGGGACAAAAATATAAACTCTTGCTTCAGTATGAGGGCTCGAGTTTTCGTGCCTTTTTAAATGATCAGCTATTTTATGAGAATCAAAAGGTAAACTATCCCAATGGTACGGCAATTGATGGGGACTGGTCCGGGTATGTGGGTATCCGTTTGTTTGGTAATTTATCTAAGCTGAAGGTATTATCGATGCGTAGCGGTCCTATCGGCAGCTTGCCCGTGGAAGATCACACAGCAGAATTTATGCAACTGCAAGAAAAATGGCAAAATCAACTGGTTTCTGATCACTATGATCCAAATAATCCGACTATGGCTGATTACGTGCAGATGGTCACCTTAGAAGCTGAGGCGTTATATCAAACCATAAATAAAGCATCTGATCGAACGAGCCTATGGCCCCTCGAACAAGGGAATACTGCTTCAGCGGATGTAACGACTCAATTTACAAAATTACAGAAAATGGCTTTAGCCTATGGAACGAAAGGTAGTTCTTTGTATCAAGATAAAGCAGTGGCGACGACGATTATTGACGGGATAGATTTCATGGTCACTCGAAAAGGGTACGATGGGAAAAAGTACCATGGAAACTGGTGGGATTGGCAAATCGGTGTCCCGCAAAAACTGATCAGTACTTTAATGATTTTAGGCGCTGAGTTACCGTCCGAGAAATTACAGCAATACACTGCCATTATCAGCAGTTATGTACCAGATCCCTTCAAGCAATTGTATACGAAGACACAAGGCAGTTTTACTGAGCTTGCTTTTATTCCAAATTTTGTGACTTCGGGTGCTAATCGTACAGATCTCGCGCTTACTGTATTAGGCTTGGGCATTTTGCAAAGGGACGCTGGGAAAATCACACAAGCTTCAGCAAGTATCGAAGAAGTATTTCAGTTAGTCACAAAAGGCGATGGTTTTTATAAAGATGGCTCCTTTATTCAGCATAATACGATCCCTTATACTGGTTCTTATGGAAATGTACTAATCAAGGGTGTGGGACAAATTCTAGCTATCACGCAAGGATCAAGTTTTGAGATGGACGCTGATCTCATACAAACGTTTGTTAAAATGTTGATCAAGCATTCTTGCCGTTGATCTATCAAGGAGAAATGCTGCCGTTGGTTAATGGTCGTTCGATTTCAAGAGCTCCAGCCAAAAACAAAGTCGGTTATGGTTCATCAACAGTTTATAATTTGCTGATCGTATCTCAATTCGCACCAACTCAATACCAGCAAAGATTCCGTGAAGCTGCCAAATATTGGCTCAAAGAAAATCCAGACTATTATTTGACGAATGCAAGAGACTTCAATGATTTACAAATGACGGTGAATCTCTTGGCAGACCCATCGATTACAGGGGATGCATTACCTTTTACGGGAACAAAACTGTACGCTTCAATGGATCGCTTTGTTCAACGAACAACTGATTATATGTTGGGGTTAGGGCTATATTCCAGTCGTATTTCTTCCTTTGAAGCTGGCAACAAGGAAAACAAGCGTGGGTGGCATACAGCAGACGGGATGCTCTACCTCTATAATGATGATCAAGTTCAATTCAATTCTAGCTATTGGCCGACCGTCGATCCATATCGCTTGCCAGGAACAACCGTGGATACCGTACAATTAGCGGATGAAAATTCTGCTTTTACAACGGTAACGTCTCCAGAAAAGTGGGTAGGCGGTGTGGCTTATGATGGTGCAGCTGCGGTGGGAATGGCATTAAACAAAACGGGTACAAAAAATAACGGGAACGTTTTACCTATGAACGTGCGGGCAAAAAAATCGTGGTTTATCATTGATGGGCAGATTGTCGCTTTAGGTGCGGGAATCACTGGTGATACGACAGCTTCTATTGAGACGGTCGTGGATAATCGCTTACTAAACGATGCGTATACTTATCAAATCCTTTCTGATAAAGGAAGCATTGATCAGACAAATGAAACAAGCAGCAAGCAGTGGTTGTTGTTAGACTCCGATCATTCCCAGGCCAATATCGGATACTATTTTCCAGAAGAAACGACAGTAAACGTGGTAAGCGAGACACGAACAGGCAGCTATACAGAAATCAATGAGGCATTTCCAAGTAATGCGGTTTATACTGGAGAATATCGGAAATTCTTGATCAATCATGGCAAAAATCCCGTGGAGGATCATTATGCGTATGTCATGTTGCCAGGCATCAATGAAACAGAACTGACTGCCTATGCCCAAGAAAAACCGCTAGAGATTTTAGCCAATACCTCGGAAGTTCAAGCAGTAAAACTTGATCAAACTGACTATTTAGGTATCAATTTTTGGCAGAATGATGGAGGTAGTGTCGCCGATATTACTACTAACAAACCTCTTTCATTGATTAGAACAAGTAGAGAAGGCAAAACCATCTATGCCTTTTCTGATCCAACTCAAACAACGACGACCATGACCTTAAAATTGCCAAAAGACTACCAAAAAATCGTCTCTCAAAGTGATGGAATCAGTTATGATGCTTCGACGGATCTATTTACGGTAAACTTTGCGGAGCAAGACGGTGGAAATAAAGTGATTGTAGTCGAGTAAGGTGTTTCAATGTTATTTGTCTCATCATCAGCAGCTAGGGATCAATCACTAGCTGTTTTTTGTCAGCTAGAAAATGAAACGATGAAAGGCTAACCATAGGTTTTTTCTTTGGCTATTAATTCCTTTAATTACTTTTCAATGCCGAGATTTTGTCCAAAAAATCCTCACAGAAAAGGCTGAAAACTTGCGGATTGGCATGAAACGTTTGCTAATTTTCTTCTTACTTAACAGGCGTATGTTTGCCACGAAAGAATGTATCTAAGATTGCAAACACACTTTTCCAAGATTGCAGTGGCAACTTTTCAAGTAAGAATTGGTAGCGAATTTATCCGAAGGCGCGGCGATTAACAATATACTCTTCTCCATCCATTTCAAAAAGATAATAGTGTTGACCATAAATAGAAACTATATCTTCAGTAACTGAAACAGTTCTATTCATAAGATTATTACTCGAAATTGTTCCCACATATGGATCTCTTGGGGACAGAGACAGTTTATACAAATTATAGTTACCTGTTATTTCAACTGTTTGATCGATGAAAGTAACACCAGAAATTTTTCCAGCAGGAGAATCTAAAAAGATTGAGGCAATTTGATTAGAACGATGATTATTCAAATAATAGATTTTATCCCTATTATTAAGGATATTTAGTATCGCATATTTGTTGAATAATGGGACAGCAGGAAGTATCCCCTTAGAAATTGAGTCCGCCGTTTTTTGCGCTGCATCCAGCATCTCTTGATTGTTGCTAACCTGGGCATCATATAAATCAGCCATCACTGATCCATTGTCATGTCGGAGACCTAAAATATGCCCCATTTCATGTCGGATAGTTGAAACCAGCTGTACGTAGCCGGAGGTTCCTTTTCCAGATGATGCGTCATTTAAAGCAGCTTTATTCAAAAATATTCTGTTCGTACTATTCCCCCAACCAAATCCGGAGTACCCCATATCTGCATAGGAATCGCCATCCGTTGATTGCAAAACTAAATCAACTTGGTTATCTGCTGCATTTACACTTGATTTTTCGACAATTACCGATCTCCCAATCGACTGATTCCATGATTGCGCAGCTTCATTGACAGCCTCTTGGTAGGTTTCTCCTAGTGAGTTTGAGTCGTAAATGATGGTACCGTATTCGTTAACACAAGTAGCTGTACCATACAATATTCCAGGATAGTAATAATCAACAATAGGCGTCTTCGCTATGTCGGCTGACTTTGCATCTACAGAAATTGTTCCTATAGAGTAAATTAATGCAATTAAAAATAACGAACGAATTCTTGAAAAAATTTTTTTCATTGTTTTCCACTCCTTAAACTTGTTGACTTGATTTCATACAGATAATTCCAAAAATCTTTTTCCCATCTATCTTGTATGGAAAGATGCTCCCAGGGCATCGAATTTTTTTCAAATTCAACGAAATGTCGAATCTTTATATTTTTTCTAGCTTTTTCAATTTTCAAAAATTTGAGTGGATTCACATTTTTTGCCCAATCAAATAACCAATGATCATCTTTCTGGTAATTGTATTCATAAGGCAACAACTCAACACTTCTCTCACAAAGAATGTTTAAAATGGTTTGATCTAAATACAAGTATTCATTCTTATTTATCATACGTACTATGGCTTCTGGTCGTATCTGTTCATTGAACACAACTACATTAAATAAAATAACTCCAGAATTGAAGTAATTCTTCATAGTTTTTACGCCAAAATATTTAAAGCTGTCCTCTGTATCACTTATAACTGAGAAGTAGAAGTCTCTAACTGCAGCAATTGATTTTTGATCAGGGATCAAATCAAAGAAATTGGATACGTCATCGTATACAATAGTGTCATTATCTAAATAGAGAATGTAATCATAATTGCTAAAATATGAAGGTAGAAATAATCTCCACAGAGTGACTTCAGGAAAACGCGAATTACTATAATTCTTTATTTCGTTTATTATTTTAGGTGGATACCAAATAGTAATAATTACATTTTTTTCTCCATATAATCTAGAAATACTTTTCAATTTCAGTATTTCTTCGTTCCCTAGTTCATTTACAACTACTAATATATCTAAAGGTTCATTCCCTTCATAAGTATTTACTACTGACGCAATGGATACTGCAGCTAATTGAATATGTGACCCCGTAACACAATAAACGACAGCTTTCTTCTTCATAGTTCAGGTCCACCCTTTTTTGTGTTTTTTATTTTTTAATAAAAACCTTCTATAGAAACTTAGGCAATAAAAGCATTTAAGCTTATTTTATCGTATCTGATTTCCAATATGAGAGTTAGTCCCACTATTGGGATTAACATAGTTAACGAGAATCAACAATTTCTTATCGTATTTTCCCAAAAGGGTTGTCAGATTAAGCCTAAATCAAAAATCCCGTCAGATTTCTCTGACGGGATTTTGGTGGTGAATCTAGGTAAAACAGGTCATTGTTATCCATTCCAAGTGAACTAAAAACTGTTAAATCAACATTTCGCAACCAAGTGAGGTTGCTACTTTATTCCCACTCCACAGTAGCAGGTGGTTTGCTCGTAATATCGTACACGATCCGGTTGACGTGTGCGACTTCGTTGACGATGCGGACGCTGATTTTTTGTAGGACTTCCCATGGGATGCGGGCAAAGTCAGCGGTCATGCCATCGATTGAAGTGACTGCACGGATGCCGACGGTATAATCGTAGGTCCGGCCATCACCCATGACACCGACGGAGCGGATGCCTGGTAAGACGGTAAAGTATTGCCAAATGTCGCGGTCTAAGCCGGCATTTGCGATTTCTTCCCGCAAGATTGCGTCCGAGTCGCGGACGATCGTTAGTTTTTCTTCTGTCAATTCGCCAAGGACACGAATGCCTAGACCTGGTCCAGGGAATGGTTGGCGCCATACGATGCTGTCTGGCATGCCAAGTTGAGTCCCTAATTCACGGACTTCGTCTTTGAACAAGGTGTTCAATGGTTCGATCAATTTGAATTGCATGTCTTCAGGTAAACCACCCACATTGTGGTGTGATTTGATGGTTTGAGCAGTTTCGGTTCCTGATTCGATGACGTCGGTATAAAGGGTTCCTTGGGCAAGGAAAGAAACGCCTTCTTCGCCAGCTAGTTTGGTTGCTTCATCATCGAAGACGTACACGAATTCATTCCCGATGATCTTGCGTTTTTCTTCAGGATCAGAAACCCCAGCAAGTTTTGATAGGAAACGTTCTTTGGCATCAACTTTGATGATGTTCAAGCCGAATTTGCCGCCTAAGCTTTCCATTACTTGCTCGGCTTCGCCTTTACGCAAGAGGCCGTGGTCAACAAAAATACAAGTCAGTTGATCGCCAATCGCTTTTTGTAAAAGAACACCAACGACAGAAGAATCGACCCCGCCGGAAAGACCAAGCAAGACTTTTTTGTCGCCCACTTGTTCGCGGATTTTGCGATTTCCATATCGATGAAGTTGTCCATTGTCCAATCACCTGTACATTGACAAACGTCAATAGCAAAGTGACGCAATAAGTCGTTGCCGTATTCTGAATGGCGAACTTCTGCGTGGAATTGGATACCGTACATTTTGCGCTCGGCATCTTGGATAGAAGCAATCGGGCAATCTTTGCTCGTCGCCACAACGTCAAAGCCTGCAGGTGCTTGAGTGACCAAATCCCCGTGGCTCATCCACACGGTTTGGGTTGCGGGCGTGTTTTGGAAAAGGGCCGCTGCATCAGAAGTGACTTCCAATTCTGCTTTGCCGTATTCACGGTTTTTGGCTGGTTCAACTGTTCCGCCTAATTTATAAGTAATCAACTGCATGCCGTAACAGATCCCTAAAACTGGGATGCCTAAATCAAAAATTTTCTCGTCGATGCCGAAAGAGTTCTCGTCGTAGACGCTGTTTGGTCCGCCAGATAAGATGATCCCTTTTGGATTCATCGCTTTTACTTCTTCAGCGGTAATGCGGTGGCTCAATAATTCTGAGAAAACACCGAACTCACGAATACGGCGTGTAATCAGCTGGTTATACTGACTACCGTAATCAAGTACGATAATTTTTTCGACGTTTGGCAAAGTGTCAACGTTTGTCACAATAAATTACCTCAATTCTTTTAGTTTTTATTGAAAAAAGGCTGGGCCTTTTCAACAGCATAATGATAAAAATGAAGCGGTCAATACTTGCGCAAGAACACTTCATCGATCAAATGGTGCTTTGTTTTATGAAGAATTATATCGGCTCTGCTGCGTGTAGGCAAGATATACTCGTGTAAATTCTTTAAATTCACATTTTTCCATACTTCTTTTGCCATTTTAATCGCTTCCTTGCGATCCCCAATCGCATATTGGTAATAATAATTGCTGGGATCTTGAAAGGCAGTGTCTAGTAATGATTCAAATCGTTCCAAATACCATTTTTCGATCAGTGCTGGTTGGGCATCCACGAAAATTGAAAAATCAAAAAAGTCACTGATATAGATTTGTTGGTTGGCAGGCAGCTGCAGGGTATTGATGCCTTCCACGATCAAGATATCTGGTTGACTGATCGTTTCATACGTATCAGGAATAATATTGTAGACTTCATGGGAGTAGACGGGGATCTGAATGTCTGGTTCTCCTGATTTGACTGCATTCAAAAAGTTGATCAAGGCTTCCATGTCATAACTTTCTGGAAATCCTTTGCGATTCAAGCTGCCACGTTCTTCCAAGACTTCGTTCGGGTACAAAAAGCCGTCAGTGGTGATCAGTTGGACGGTTCTACGGGGAAACAAACGGGCCAACAAATTTTGCACGAGTCGTGCGGTGGTGCTTTTGCCGACGGCGACACTTCCAGCGATGCCAATGATAAAAGGCGGCATTTTGACGTAGCGGTGTAAAAAGAGTCCCTTGCTGAGGGTCAATGATTCAAACTCTTTCATATAAAGATGGATCAGATGGCACAAAGGCACGTAAACATCTTCCACATCTTGGACCGAGATCCGGTCGTTCAAACTTTTGATATTATCCAATTCTTCTTGAGTGAAAGGCATCATGCCGTTCGTATAAAACCCTTGCCATTGCTCACGAGGAATTTGATAAAAATTCATGGTTTCTTGCATAGTAGGCTCCTTTTTTGCGGCATCATCGGTTTCTATTAGAAGCGATAGGCCACTGTTCGAAAGTATTTTACCATAGAAACCTGCGTAACTTGGAAAAAAGACATGATTTCCTTTGCAGAAACAACAAAAAACTGTTTTTTCGTTGTTTTTTTTGCTGGGCGTTTACTTCTGGCTGTTTTTCGGTATGATTAGAAAGAAGCAGCAGGCAAATCTTGCACGGCTTTTTTACTGGTGTTTTCACTACGTTCACTCGTTCGAATAGAAGAAACAAGGAAAAAACCAGTAGAAGCCAGTAGAAAAAACAAGCGAAGAGGAAATAGAAGAAAGGAGCATAAACATGAGTAATCATTACTATACAGAAAATCCTGATACGGCCCATGATTTTGAACAGTGGTCGTTTGAATTAAGAGGAAAGAACTTTCATTTTGTGACAGATAGCGGGGTGTTTTCCCGAGACACGGTGGACTACGGCTCGCGGGTGCTAATCGATGCGTTTGAGTGGGCGGAGCTGCCAGAAGGAAGTCTGCTAGACGTTGGGTGTGGCTATGGTCCTGTTGGTTTAGCGTTGGCTTATGCAAGTCAGCGGCCTGTCGAGATGATCGATATCAATCAGCGGGCAGTGGATTTGGCAAAAGGCAATGCCCAGCGTAACGGCATTGAACAGGTAGATATACATCAATCCAATATCTATGCCCAATTAAATCAACCTGCTTATGCGGCGATCCTCAGCAATCCACCGATTCGGGCAGGAAAAGAAGTCGTCCATGAGATTTTGACAGGGGCGTTTCCGCTGCTAAAAGCAGGGGGAACCTTAACGATCGTGATCCAAAAGAAACAAGGAGCGCCGAGTGCTCAAAAGAAAATGCAAGAGACCTTTGGCAATGCCGAAATCATCAAAAAAGACAAAGGCTATTACATCATTCAAAGCGTAAAAGAAGCGTAGCTGCTCTTTGATTCTCAACAGATCAAAGGCATCGCCAAGGCAAGTGCTGGTTAGCAGCAACTGGGCGGTTGGTTTCTCGAAAAGCCTGTTGCCAGCAGCCTTTCAAGCGATCACAGCTCCGCTAAAAGAGCTGTCTGTATCATCGGGCTATTTTTGATCAACGAAAAAGAAAGTCGCACACTTGTTGAAAGTGTGCTATTTTTTTTGAAAAAAATTTGCTACACTTTAGGCAAGAGAGGAGAGAAGCAGATGAAATTGACGATTAAACAGATTGCTGAAATGGCTGGTGTCTCTGTCACGACCGTGTCGCAGATCCTAAACAATAAAGGCAGCCGTTTTAGTGAAGAAACCCGAAAGCGGGTCTTAGATATCGTAAATAAATATCACTATAAGCCGGATTTTTTTGCTTCGAATCTTATCAACCGCCATTCAAAAACGATCGGAATGATCGTGCCTGATGTGACGGATTTCTTTTTCTCTAAAGTCATTGAAGGGGCGGAAAGTTATTTCAATCCACTAGGTTACATGCTAGTGTTATGCAATTCGCGCCACAGCCAAGAAAAAGAGGTTCAATATTTGAATGAACTGTCTCATCGTTCGGTAGATGGCATCTTATTAGCGACGCCGCATTTGCTGCCAGAGGATTATTCCTTGAAGAGCGGGTTCTTTGATGACCGACCAATTATTTTAGTCGATCGTGGGATCAATCAGCGGGACAATGGTCGTTTGATCGTGAAAGAATACGAAGGCGCCTACCAAGCCGTCAGCTATTTGATCAAGAATGGTCACCGCAACATTGCGATGCTCAAAGAAATCACCGGCTACTATCAATTAGAGGAACGGTTCAATGGCTATCGCCATGCCTTAAAAGATCATCAGATCCCTTTTAAAGGCCGATATGTAGAGAATGCTGAATTAACGGTTACCGGCGGGTACGAAGCAACGAAGGAATTATTGAAGTACAAAGAGATCACAGCGTTTTTCTGCGGCAACGACGCCATGGCGATCGGCTGTTATCAAGCGATTTATGAGGCGGGTAAAAAAGTACCAGAAGACTACTCGGTGATCGGCTTTGATGCCTTGAAATTATCGGAATACATCACACCACCGCTTACCACGGTCATGCAGCCGACCTTTGAAATCGGTTTTACCGCAGCTAAGTTTTTAGTGGACGCCATTGAGTTTCCGACACGGCGAATTCCAAATAAGATTTTTGATACAAAATTAATTATTCGTGAGAGCGTGAAGACATTGACAAGCGAGAAATAATGCGGTATATTTCTTCTTGTAAGTGTTTTCATAGTTTTGCGATATTTAGTAAACTGTTTTACTAAAGTGGTTTACCCTACGAAAAATTATTGTATAATGTTAAAGGAAGCGAGGGTCATTTCGATGCGAATGGTGGATTTAATTGAAAAGAAACGTGACGGCAAGTCATTGACGAAGGAAGAAATTGACTACATTGTAACTGCGTATACTGAAGGAAGTATTCCAGATTATCAAATGAGTGCCTTGTTGATGGCTATTTTTTATGTAGATATGACAGATGAAGAGATCACGAACTTAACGCTAGCAATGGCAAATTCTGGTGAAGTGATCGATCTATCCTCAATTGAAGGAATCAAAGTCGATAAGCATTCGACTGGCGGTGTTGGTGATACGACCACATTGATCTTAGCGCCATTAGTAGCTAGTGTTGGTGTACCGGTTGCGAAAATGTCTGGCCGCGGCTTAGGCTATACCGGTGGGACGTTAGACAAGCTTGAAGCGATCCCTGGATTTAAAATCGAGCTTTCTGAAGCCGACTTTATCCGATTAGTCAATGAAAGCAAAGTGGCCGTGATCGGTCAATCAGGAGATTTAGCTCCTGCAGACAAAAAACTGTATGCCTTACGAGATGTGACGGCAACGGTTAGTTCGATCCCATTGATCGCCAGCTCGATCATGAGTAAAAAAATCGCGGCAGGTGCCGATGCGATCGTGTTAGATGTAACCACAGGCGATGGCGCCTTTATGAAAAACTTGGAGGATGCCAAACGCTTAGCCCAAACGATGGTCCGCATCGGAAAATTGGCAAATCGTCAAACGATGGCAGTCATTTCTGATATGTCACAACCTTTAGGGGAAGCGATCGGCAACAGTTTGGAAGTGGTGGAAGCTATTGAGACACTGCAAGGAAAAGGACCGAAAGACTTGGAAGAAATGTGCTATGCACTGGGCAGCCAAATGGTCGTTTTAGCGAAAAAAGCCGATTCATTGGAAGAAGCACGCCAACTGTTGGAAGAAGCCTTGCATTCAGGCAAAGCGTTAGAAAAATTCAGACAGATGATCACAGACCAAGGCGGAGACGCTACAGTGATCGATGACCCGAGCAAGATTTTGACAGCGAAATATGAAGTGGAAGTCCCAGCGAAAACTAGCGGCGTGGTGACGAAATTAGTTGCCAATGAGCTAGGGATCGCGGCGATGATGTTAGGGGCAGGTCGTAAGACCAAAGACGAAGACATCGACCATGCCGTGGGCATCAAATTGCATAAGAAAGTTGGCGAATCCGTAACTGAAGGAGAATCGCTATTGACGATCTATAGCAATACCGAAGCAATCGAGGATGTCAAAGCATTGATCGACCAAAATATTGAAATTGGGGAAGATGGCGCAGAACCGCCATTGATCCATGACATTATTACAGAATAAGGAGCGAATAAAAATGGAATTGAATCGCATGATCGACCACACGATTTTGAAAGCAGACGCAACGGAGGAAGATGTTTTACGAATCATCGAAGAGGCAAAAACCTATCACTTCTATTCTGTCTGCATCAATCCAACGTGGGTTTCATTAGCAGCAGAAAAATTACAAGGCGAACCAACGGCTGTTTGTACCGTGATCGGTTTTCCTTTAGGGGCAAACACATCTGAGGTCAAAGCTTATGAAACAACAGATGCGATCAAAAACGGCGCAGATGAAGTCGATATGGTAATCAACGTAGGTGCCTTGAAATCAAAACAATACAAAAAAGTTCAAGCAGACATCGAAGCAGTCGTTGAAGCGGCCAAAGACAAAGCGCTTGTCAAAGTAATCATTGAAACAGCGTTATTAGACAACGAAGAAATCGTCAAAGCCTGTGAATTAGCCAAAGCAGCCGGTGCAGATTTCTTGAAAACCTCAACTGGCTTTTCAACTGGTGGGGCAGTCGTTGAAGATGTTCGCTTGATGCGTGAAACAGTAGGACCAGAAATGGGTGTCAAAGCTTCCGGTGGTATCCACAACGAAGCAGAAGCTGCAGCTATGGTCGAAGCGGGCGCAAACCGCTTAGGAACAAGCGCAAGTGTTGCCATCGTGACTGGCTCAACAGGTGCTGGCTACTAAGCTTAGCATTATTAAGTAAAGTAGCAAAAAATAAAAATAAGAGCGGGGAAGACAATGACAATAGCGAAAAAAGAGTGGATCGACACCGCCGTTTCCGCCTTAGATAAAGCGTATGTGCCGTACTCTAAGTTTCCGGTCGGTGCTTGTCTCGTTGCCAAAAATGGTACGATATATCAAGGAATCAACATTGAAAATGCCTCATATGGCTTAACAAATTGCGCAGAACGAACCGCTTTTTTCAAAGCCGTTTCTGAAGGCGAAAAAGAGTTTCAACATTTGGTTGTGGCGGGTCATACGCCAGAACCGATCTCTCCTTGCGGTGCTTGCCGCCAGGTCATGGTGGAATTTTGTGCGCCAGATATGCCGGTGACCTTAGTCGGCGATGATGGTGTCATCAAAGAAACCACGGTAGAAGGCCTATTGCCTTATTACTTCACGAACAAAGATTTATAAACCATGTTCATTCAGTCGATGCGGCTGTTGAAAAAAAACTATATTTTTAGGGGGCTTTACAGCAATGAAAAAAGCAAAATTATTTAGTTTAGGTATTGTTGCAGTAGCTGGGTTGACTTTACTTGGTGCTTGTGGCGGAGGAAATTCAGGTTCAACTGATTCAACTGGCGGAGGTTCTGCAGACGGTACGACTGATGCAGCGCATAGTGTCGCAATCGTTACCGATATCGGCGGGGTGGATGACCGTTCATTCAACCAATCCGCGTGGGAAGGCTTAGAAGCATGGGGAGAAGAACACGGGATCGCTCGCGGTGCTGGTGGATATGACTACGTGCAATCAAACGAAGCATCAGAATACACAACAAACGTAAATGGTGCCGTGCAAAATGGTTTCAAAACAGTGTTTGGTGTTGGTTACCTATTGAAAGACGCAATCTCAGCAGCTGCTGACCAAAACCCTGATACACAATTCGGGATCATCGATGATGTGATCGAAGGCAAAGACAACGTCGTTTCAGCAACATTTAAAGACAATGAAGCAGCTTACTTAGCTGGTTTTGCTGCAGCTTATACAACCAAAACAAACAAAGTCGGCTTCATCGGTGGTGAAGAAGGCGTCGTTATCGACCGTTTCGAAGCTGGTTTCATGAAGGGCGTTCAAGACGCAGCTGAAAAATTAGGCAAAGAAATCACAGTTGATCCTCAATATGCAGCATCATTTGGTGATCCTGCAAAAGGGAAAGCATTGGCAGCTTCAATGTACCAAAGCGGCATTGACGTAATCTTCCACGCATCTGGCGGTACTGGTGCAGGTGTCTTCCAAGAAGCAAAAGCAATCAACGAACAATTGAACGAAGCAGACCTAGAAGACAAAAAAGTTTGGGTCATCGGTGTAGATAGCGATCAACAAGACGAAGGGAATTTCACAACTGCTGACGGCAAAGAAGATAACTTCACATTGGCTTCAACATTGAAAGGTGTTGGCGCAGCGGTACAAGATATCTCAACTCGTGCGTTAGAAGACAACTTCCCTGGCGGCGAACACATTGTTTACGGCTTGAAAGATGGCGGTGTAGACATTACTGAAGGGTTCCTTTCAGATGATGCCAAAGCAGCGATCGAAACAGCGAAACAAGACGTAATCGACGGCAAAGTAGAAGTACCAGAAACACCTGAAAAATAAAGTTATGCTTTTCGGTTATCTTGCCCTAGCTTAGGGCAAGATGATCGTCATTGGATTACTATGTTGATGAAAGCTACGGGTTTTCATGAGGATAGTAATCATCCTAAGCAATAGCAATTATTTTTTTGACATGACGAATGGTTTGTATAAGCGAATTAGAAAGTAAGGATGTGAGTAATTTGGCTGAGGAAAAATATGTTGTAGAAATGCGTCATATCACCAAAGAGTTTGGAACGTTCAAAGCCAATGACGATGTCAACTTGCAAGTAAGGCCAGGAGAAATCCACGCATTGCTTGGTGAAAATGGAGCGGGCAAGTCGACCTTAATGAATATGCTGTCAGGATTATTGGAACCAACAACTGGTGAGATCTGGATGAATGGTGAAAAAGTGAATATTACGAGTCCGACCGCAGCAAACAAATTGGGGATCGGTATGGTGCATCAGCATTTCATGCTGGTAGACGCCTTTACTGTAACAGAAAATATCATTTTGGGGAGCGAACCACATCATCTCGGTGTGTTAGATCGCAAGAAAGCCCGCAAAGAAATCAAAAAAGTTTCTGAACAATATGGTTTATCGGTTGATCCGGATGCTTATGTGCGTGACATCTCTGTTGGGATGGAACAACGGGTAGAGATCTTGAAGACTCTTTACCGCGGCGCAGATGTACTGATTTTTGATGAACCAACGGCAGTTTTGACACCGCAAGAAATCGAAGAGCTGATCGAGATCATGCGCGGATTGGTGCGTGAAGGGAAATCGATCATCTTGATCACCCACAAACTGGATGAGATCAAAGCGGTGGCAGACCGTTGTACAGTTATCCGTCGGGGGCAAGGGATCGGCACTGTCAATGTCAAAGACGTCAGCTCACAACAGTTGGCCGATATGATGGTTGGTCGTTCTGTGTCCTTCAAGACACCGAAGAAAGAGGCGTCACCAAAAGAAGTCGTGCTTTCTGTTGAAAACTTAGTCGTAAAAGAAAACCGCGGCTTAGAAGCAGTCAAAAACTTAAGCTTAGAAGTACGTGCAGGTGAAGTATTGGGGATTGCTGGTATCGATGGCAATGGGCAATCAGAGCTGTTACAAGCCATCACTGGTTTACGGAAAGTCGAAAGCGGCAAGGTCTTGCTGAATGGTGATGACATCACCAACTTCAAGCCTCGGAAAGTCACCGAAGCCGGCGTTGGTCATGTGCCAGAAGACCGCCATAAATACGGACTTGTCTTGGATATGATGTTATCAGAAAACATCGCCTTGCAAACCTATTACAAAAAACCTTTGAGTAATGCAGGTGTCTTGGATTACGGAGAGATCAACGAGTTTGCTCGTGACTTGATTCAAGAATTTGACGTACGAACAGTCAACGAGATCGTACCAGCACGGGCATTGTCCGGCGGGAATCAACAAAAAGCGATCATCGCACGAGAAATCAGCCGCGATCCTGATCTATTGATCGTTGCCAATCCGACCCGTGGGTTGGATGTTGGAGCGATCGAATTTATCCACAAACGCTTGATCGAACAACGGGATAAGTTCAAAGCGGTGTTGTTAGTCAGCTTTGAATTAGATGAAATTTTGAATGTATCAGACCGCATTGCTGTTATTCATGCTGGTGAGATCGTTGGGGTCGTTGATCCGAAAGAAACATCAGAGAAAGAGCTTGGCTTGTTGATGGCAGGGTACTCCTTGGAGGAAGCAAGACGAGAGCTGCAAATGGAGGAAGTAGGTGGTTCGGTTGAATAACCGCAAAGAAAAGATCCGCAATATATTAGTGCCGATCATCGCTGTCTTGTTGGGATTCGTCCTTGGCGGGATCATCATGGCGGCCTTCGGCTACAGCCCGATCACAGGGTATACACAAATGTTTCGGACCGTTTTTATCAACGGACAAACAGGTGGGTTAAATGCCCGCAACATTGGTGAGATTTTTGTTACAGCAGGACCATTGATCTTTACCGCTCTGGGGTTTGCCGTTGCAAACTCAGCCGGATTCTTCAATATCGGTCTTTCTGGTCAAGCGCTAGCAGGTTGGGTTGCCAGTATCTGGGTCGCACTGGCGATGCCAGATGCGCCTCGGTTGGTGGTCTTGCCATTAGCCGTGATCGTAGGGGCTTTATGCGGGGCGATCGCAGCTGCGATTCCTGGTTTCCTACGGGCATTCTTTGGAACAAGTGAAGTCATCGTGACGATCATGATGAACTATATCTTGCTTTATACGGGGAACCATTTAGTCAATAATGTGATGAGTGAATCCATGATCACGACAAAAGGGGTCACGAAAATGGTGGGGGAAAATGCCTCCATGCAGACGCCGTTTCTAGCAAGCATCACGAGTAACTCTCGCTTGAACTTAGGGATCTTCTTAGCCTTGATCTTCTTAGTTTTGGTTTGGTTCTTGATGAAAAAAACCACTCTTGGTTATGAGATCCGCGCGGTGGGCTTGAACCCAAGCGCTTCTGAATATGCTGGGATGAGCAGCAAACGGACGATCATTATCTCCATGATCATCTCTGGGACACTTGCCGGATTAGGTGGAGTTGTTCAAGGACTAGGAACGTTTGAAAACTTCTTCGTTCAAGGGTCATCATTAAGCATCGGGTTTGACGGTATGGCTGTATCCTTGTTAGGAAGCGGCTCATCGATCGGAATCTTGCTTTCAGCCCTCTTGTTCAGTATTTTGAAATTAGGTGGACAAGGCATGCAGTTTGCAGGTATTCCATCTGAATTAGTTGATGTTAATATCGCAATTATTATTTTCTTCGTAGCGATCAGTTTTGTGATTCGTTTCTTGTTGGCAAAAATCTTTGACGGCAAAAAAGAAGCGCTGGTCGTACAGGAGATTGAAGCCCAACCAAACGATCAAGATCAGGAAGGAGGAACCATCTAATGGATATTAGTTTAATTTCTTCGATCGTCACTCAAACATTGATTTATGCGTCTCCTCTGATTTTGACGGCGCTAGGTGGCGTGTTCTCAGAGCGAAGCGGGATCGTTAACGTGGGTCTTGAAGGAATCATGGTTATGGGTGCTTTTAGCTCGATTGTTTTCAATATTGAATTTGCGTCACAATTCGGTGCGTGGACACCGTGGTTAGGGATGCTCGTCGGCGGACTTGTCGGTGTGGTTTTCTCCTTGCTGCATGCGGTGGCAACCATCAATTTCCGTGCAGACCACATCATCAGTGGTACGGTGATGAACTTGATGGCACCAGCTTTGGCCGTGTTCTTAGTCAAAGCGATCTACAACAAAGGGCAAACGGATAACATCCAACGGACATTGGGGTATTTCAATTTCCCGATCCTTAAAGATATTCCTATCATTGGCCCGATTTTCTTTAATCAAACATTCTTACCGGCGTACTTCGCTATTTTGATCTCAGTGATCGCGTGGTTCGTGATTTTCAAAACACGCTTTGGGTTGCGTCTTCGTTCTGTCGGGGAGCATCCACAAGCAGCGGATACCTTAGGGATCAATGTTTACGTGATGCGCTACTCAGGCGTCTTGATCTCTGGATTCCTTGGCGGGATGGGCGGTGCCTTGTTTGCTCAATCGATCGCGGGTCGCTTTGCCGTGACAACGATCGCCGGTCAAGGGTTTATCTCGATGGCTGCGATGATCTTTGGTAAATGGAATCCACTTGGTGCGATGGGCGCAGCGATTTTCTTCGGTTTCGCGCAAAACATCAGTATCGTAGGTGGCCAATTGCCAATCATCTCTTCCATTCCAGCGGTTTACTTACAAGCTGCGCCTTATGCCTTGACGATCATCGTGCTCGTTCTTTTCCTTGGAAAAGCTGCTGGTCCGAAAGCTAATGGGAAGAACTACATTAAATCTAAATAATTTTTTCAGTATGAAAGGGTGGGGCTATGGGACATGAATGTGTTGCTGTGTCCTGCCCTTTTTCTATCCTCTGGGTGAAAGGGAAGCGTCAGGAAATTTCCAAAGCAACCCAGCGCAATTTTTGCTTAAGTTTAGTATGATAGAGGTAGTAGATCCGCTTGTAAAAGCATAAAATAAAGAAAGTAGGGAATAGAATGTTTAAACGTGTACACTTGATCGTGATGGATTCAGTCGGAATTGGTGAAGCACCTGATGCGGCAGCTTTTGGTGATGTCGGTTCAGATACATTAGGCCATATTGCAAAAGAAGCAGGCTTAACGATCCCTCACTTGGAACAATTAGGCCTAGGTACGATTCGTCCTTTAGAAGGCGTAAAGGCGGTAGCTGACCATGATGGGTATGCAACCAAATTGGAAGAAGTTTCTGTTGGGAAAGATACGATGACGGGGCACTGGGAGATCATGGGCTTGAATATCCAAAAGCCTTTCCGCGTATTTCCAGATGGGTTTCCCGATGAATTATTGCAACAGATCGAAGCGTTCTCTGGACGCAAAATCGTCTGCAATGCGCCGTATTCTGGGACAGCAGTCATTGATGACTTTGGCGAACATCAAATGAAGACCGGGGATCTGATTGTTTACACTTCGGCTGACCCAGTGTTGCAGATCGCCGCTCATGAGGAAATCATTCCATTAGAAGAATTGTATCGTATTTGTCAGTACGTTCGGGATATCACGAAAGATGAGCCGTATATGATCGGCCGCATCATCGCGCGTCCTTATGTCGGTGAGCCTGGAAACTTTACTCGTACGAGCAATCGTCATGACTACGCACTCGATCCATTTGGCCATACAGTGTTAGATTCATTGAAAGAAGCTGGAAAAGACGTGATCGCCGTTGGGAAAATCAATGATATCTTCAACGGGCAAGGAATCACCGATTCTGTACGGACGAAGAGTAATATGGACGGTGTGGATCAATTACTGAAAGTGATGAAACAAGACTTTACGGGTCTAAGCTTTACGAACTTGGTTGACTTCGATGCGCTTTATGGTCACCGTCGCGATGTCGTAGGGTATGCCCACGCCATTGAAGATTTTGATTTGCGTATTCCAGAACTCTTAGAAGCAATGGGAGATGAGGATCTGTTATTGATCACAGCTGACCACGGCAATGACCCAACCTTTACGGGAACGGATCACACGAGAGAATATGTGCCATTATTAGCCTACAGCAAGAAATTCCAAGGCCAAGGAAAATTGCCACAAGGCTACTATGCGGATATTTCCGCAACGATCGCTGAAAACTTTGGTGTTTCAGCTACAGAAAACGGAACTAGCTTTTTACAACATTTAAACTAGAGGTGATGAAATGACAACGTTACATGAGAAATTACAAGAAACAACGGCATTTATCAAAGGAAGCGGCGTCGGTGAAGTGGAATTTGGCTTGATTTTAGGTTCTGGCTTAGGGGAATTAGCCGATGAGATCGAAAACCCAATCGTGTTGCCTTACAACGATATCCCGCATTTTCCTGTTTCGACAGTGGTCGGTCATGCCGGACAATTGGTCTATGGAACATTAGCTGGGAAAAAAGTCTTAGCGATGCAAGGGCGATTCCATTATTATGAAGGCCATTCGATGCAGACGGTCACTTACCCCGTCCGTGTGATGGCGGCATTGAAAGCTCATTCTTTAGTCGTGACCAATGCCTGTGGCGGTGTGAACGAAAGCTTCCAGCCTGGAGACTTGATGTTGATCACCGATCAAATCAACTTTATGGGGGACAACCCACTGATTGGTGAAAACGAAGAAGAAATGGGTCCACGTTTCCCAGATATGAGCCAAGCCTACCATTTGCCTTATCGGGAAGCGGCACAAAAAGTTGGTGCATCAAAAGGATTGCACTTAAAAGAAGGCGTTTATATGGGCTTCTCAGGTCCTACGTATGAAACGCCAGCAGAGATCCGCTTTGCTCGGACGATCGGTGCCGATGCTGTCGGTATGTCGACTGTCCCAGAAGTGATCGTTGCTGTTCACAGCGGCTTGAAAGTCTTAGGTGTTTCTTGTATCACAAACTTGGCTGCTGGTATGCAAGCGAGCTTGAATCACGAAGAAGTCGTGGAAACGACGGAACGGGTCAAGGCAGAATTTAAAGCGTTGATCAAAGAAACGTTAGCAGTACTATAAAAAGCAGACCAAAGGAGAAAAACGAATGAGCGTTCATATCGAAGCAAAAGCAGGCGAGATCGCAGACAAAATCTTGTTACCAGGTGATCCACTGCGGGCAAAATATATTGCTGAAACATTTTTAGAAGACCCGATCTGTTACAACAATGTTCGGGGGATGCTGGGCTATACAGGCGTTTATAAGGGCGAGCGGGTCTCTGTCCAAGGAACCGGCATGGGCATGCCTTCAGCGAGCATCTATGCCCATGAATTGATCAACTCTTACGGCGTGAAGAAATTGATTCGGGTCGGTACGTGTGGTGCCATCTCAAAAGATGTCCACGTGCGTGATCTTGTGATTGCCCAAGCGGCAGCAACAAGTTCATCGATGGTGGCAAAAAACTTCCAAAGTTTCCATTTCCCACCAATCGCTGACTTTGCACTGTTGCGTAAAGCCTATGATACAGCGATCGAATCAGGATTTACGACCCACGTCGGCAACATCTTATCTGAAGATACCTTCTACAAAGATGACATGACGGAAACGTTGCAGTTGGCAGACCTTGGAGTGATGGGTGTTGAGATGGAAGCCGCAGCCTTATACTATTTAGGGGCGAAATTCCACGTTCAAACCTTAGCGATCTGTACCGTCAGCGACCACATCATCACTGGAGAAGAAACAACGCCAGAAGAAAGACAAACGACATTTAACGACATGATCAAAGTTGGCTTAGAAACAGCGATCGCGTAAAAAAGATACCACAGGATCGGTGCATGAACGATGCGAAGGCTGCTTGCTTTGGATAGAGCAAGCAGCCAAATCGTATTGGTTTGCATGCAACCGAGAATGTGTTATCTTTTTTTGTTGGCAAAAAGCCACGAAGAAGCGTTGCACTTTTGCCAGAAAATGGTTTAATGAAAAGAAAAGGTGTAAAAAGGAGACGAGACAATGAATAATTTTACGTTTCATGTAACGACGGACATTCGTTTTGGGAAAGACCGTCTGAACGAATTGCCAGAAGTACTGAATACATTTGGAAAAAACGTCTTGCTAGTCTATGGTGGCGGCAGTATCAAGAAAAACGGCTTGTACGATGCAGTCATGGCGCAATTGACTGCCAACGGCAATCAAGTCACTGAATTGACTGGTGTCGATCCAAATCCACGAATCGAAACCGTTCGTCAAGGAGCCGCTCTTTGTCGTTCAGAAAAGATCGACGTCATTTTAGCTGTTGGCGGCGGTTCTGTAATTGATTGCAGCAAAGTGATTGCTGGGGCGGCTTGCAGTGAGCAAGAGCCTTGGGACTTAGTACTTTCCAGAAGCTATCAAGGACCAGCGATTCCATTAGTAACGATCTTGACCCTTGCGGCTACCGGCAGTGAAATGAATCGCGGCGCAGTGATCTCTAATCTAGAAACGAAACAAAAACTTGGCGTTCACGGACCCGAATTTTTACCGAAAGTATCCTTTTTAGATCCAACAACGACCTTTAGTGTCAGTCGTTATCAAACGGCTGCCGGTTCAGCGGATATCATGAGCCATCTGATTGAAAATTATTTCAGTAAAACAGAAGGAACAGATGTCCAAGACGGTGTAGCAGAAGGATTGCTAAAAGCAGTCATTAAAAATCTGCCCATCGCATTAAAGAATCCCTCGGACTATGACGCACGGGCGAATTTGATGTGGGCGAGCACCTTAGCCTTAAATGGTTTGACTGGAAGCGGCAAGGGTGGTGCATGGTCTTGTCATGCGATGGAGCATGAGTTGAGTGCGTTTTATGACATTACCCATGGCGTAGGCTTAGCGATCCTGACCCCACGCTGGATGCTTCATGTATTGAATGAAGAAACGGCGCCGAAATTTGCGCGTTTTGCCAGAGAAGTCTTTGGTGTCCAAGAAGCAGTGCCAGAATTAGCTGCCCGAATGGGGATTCAAAAACTGTATGACTTTTTTGCTTCTTGCGATATTCCGATGACTTTGCCAGAAGTGGGGATCGCCGATGACACTCATTTTGCTGAAATGGCGGCTCAAGCAGTTCAATTCAGCTCTATTGCAACAAATGCCTATGTACCGCTACAAGAAGAAGACGTGATCGCAATCTACCAAGATTCCTTGACTCCTTCAACCTATCTTTAATCATTAAACAGACCGTTCCTGCGACTTGGTTGTCGCGGAGCGGTCTGTTTATTTACCCTTCAGAAGAAAAAGCCAAACGGGTCATTAGCTGATCTGCAATCAAGGCGTGTCCAGCAGGAGTGGGGTGCACACCGTCATCGCCTGTCAGAGCCTGTGGGGAGCTAGCAACGGCTGCTTCGGCAAACAAGCCATCCAGCGGCAGCAGCTGACAATGAAAGGCGGCAGCTAAGCGACGAACGATTTGGATTTTCGGATCAAGATCGATGCGCCAGGTTTGGCGATCTTCAGGATATGGCAAAACAAAAGGTTCCAGTAAGAAAATCCGTGTGATCCCCTGTTGGGTCACTTGTTCCAGAATTTGACGGTAGGTTGCCTCAAAGGATGTTGCGGCCTCTTCTGAACCAAAATCGGGACCACCGGCATTGTGCCACGTGTCGTTGATCCCAATCATAAAGACCAGAACGTCAGGCGCTAATTGGAGGCAATCTTCTTGGAGACGGGCTAAGACATCGGCAGCTTTGTTGCCGCCGATCCCCCGATTATAAAAGGTAAATCCTGCAGTGGGGAATGTTTCTGCCAGCTGATCGGCAACGAGACGGGCAAACCCATGTCCTAAATCGTGGGGATCTTGGCGATCACGATCGCAATCTGTGATGCTGTCACCTAAAAATAAAACGGTATCATTTTTGACTAGTTTCATAATAAGCTCCTTTCGAGTACGCCCTCAATTATAAGAGAGGGGGGAGGAAATGCCAATAAAAAAACTGCCCTTTTTTTAAAAAGGGCAGCGATAAGCGAGGCTTATAAGTAGTATTTTTTCGCAACAGTCAAATCATCGTTCAATTCATAAACAAGTGGTTGACCAGTTGGGATCTCAAGATCCATGATATCTTCGTCAGAAATACCTTCGATATGTTTTGCTAATGCGCGTAGAGAGTTTCCGTGAGCCGCAACTAAGACAGTTTTGTCGTCTTTTAATGCGGGGGCAATTTCATCTTGCCAGAAAGGCAATGCACGTTCCAAAGTAACTTTTAAGTTTTCGCCACCAGGTACGTCGCGAGGGTCAAGCATTGCATAACGACGGTCGTTTGCAGCAGAACCTTCATCTGAAGCTTCCATCAATGGAGGTAAAACATCGTAAGAACGACGCCAGATGTGTACTTGTTCGTCACCGTATTTTTCAGCAGTTTCTTTTTTATTTAAACCTTGTAATTTACCGTAATGACGTTCGTTTAAGCGCCATGATTTGATCGTTGGTACCCAAAGTTGATCAGAATATTCTAAAATGTAATTACAAGTTTTGATGGCACGAGTTAAAACAGATGTGTAAGCAACGTCAAATTCGATGCCTGCTTCTTTGATTTTACGTCCGCCTTCGATTGCTTCTTCGACACCTTCTGGCGCTAGATCAACATCAGCCCAACCGGTAAACTGGTTTAATTTGTTCCATTCGCTTAGTCCATGACGAGAAAATACTAATTTTGGCATGTAAAACTCTCCTTTAGATATTCGATATTTTTCTGAAATTTTCAATTCCGTATTTATTGTACACTCTTTCTCAAAGAATTTCCATGGTTTTGGAGGAAAAGCTGGGGAAAACGCCATTCTTAAGGAAAAACAAATGAGGATCTTTAAAAAACGGACCGCTTTTGTTTTATGCTGTTCTAGGAGAGTCGACAACTATGAACGTAACTTGCGCCATTCTTCTTCGGATAATTTTATGTATTTGTAGCAGGTACCTACAGAAACACCGCATTTCTCAGAAATATATTGAATCGTTTCTTTTTTCTCGTAGTACAAATGACGGATTTTCTTGATCGTCTTCGGATCGATCTTCGGACGACCGCCAATTTTGCCTTTTTTGCGGGCTTTGTTTAAGCCGACTAGCGTGCGCTCTTTGATCAATGAGCGTTCCATGATCGCAAGTCCTTCCATCAAATTGAAGTATACTTCACCCATCGGTTCACGCGTGTCGATGTTTTCTGCTAACGAAACCAAATGTAGTTCTCGCTGCTTTAATAGATCAGTAAGCTCGGTCAGCTGTCTGGTCGTTTTTCCTAAACGATGCAGTTCCGTAACAACTAAAGTGTCGCCGGGCTGCATCTGGGCCACCACTGACTCCAATGAATGATTTTCTTCACTTTCTTCCAAGCTATAGGTTTCGTGGAAATAGTCATTACAACCGAATTCCTTAAGTTTGTTTATTTGTTCACTTGTGGAGTTATCGGTAATCGTTGAGCGAGCATAACCTATGATTTTCATAAAACCCTCCTACCTTTCCCTTTTTATTGAATGTATCATAATTACTTCTTAAATGATAGGGTAATTTGCACAAAAAAGCATAAAAACAAGTATGATTGAAGATAAATAACAAAAAAAGAAGAAGCGGCGAGGCTTCTTCTTTTTGTTATTCTTAGCGGACCTGCTTTGTACTTGGTCCTGTAGGTAGACCAATGATGATGGTGTGAACCATATCCAAAAACAAACCGTGTTCCACCACGCCGACCGTAGCATCTAATTCTTGTGCCAATTCGTTAGGTGCTGTGATGGTTTCTAGATGGAGATCGATGATGTAATTGCCACAATCTGTTTTCAATGGTTCGCCTTCTTCATTTAAACGTAGTTTTGGACGATAGTTTTTCTTATCGAAAAGACGTAGCAGTTGTTGACTACCATAAGGAATCACTTCCACTGGAAGGGGAAAGGCACCAAGTGTCTCGACCATTTTGGATTCATCGACGATCCACAAGACTTTCTTGGAGTTAGACGCCACGATTTTTTCAAACAAAAGAGCCGCACCGCCCCCTTTGATCCCATGGTAATCCTGGCTGATCTCATCTGCACCGTCGATTGTAAGATCCACAGCATCCACTTCATCAATGGTGCGAATCGGGATGCCTAGCCCCTCTGCTTGTCTTTTCGATGCCCAAGAAGTGGGGACACCAGTGATCGATAGACCCTCTTCTTTTACACGTCGACCCAGTTCTTCAATCATGTAGTAGGCTGTTGAGCCAGTGCCCAAACCAACCACCATGCCGTTTTTTACATAACCAGCCGCTTCAATGCCGACCATTTCTTTTAGGTTCATTTTCTTCCCGCCTTTTTTAATAGATGCTTTGTTTCTATTATATAGGAAGAAGTGTAAAAATTGCGGATTTTTTCGTAACAGATTTCTTTTGAAAAAAGCTCGGGAGGATACTTGACAGGTAAGAATAAGCATGATATTCTATCAAAGGTGCTTTATCTACAGGTCTCTCGTTGGAGACGTGCTGACTGTCTATCAAAGCATAGTTGATATGAATGCAGAGAATGCATTATTTTTTATCGCAAAAAAAGAACCACCTGGATGTGTGGGACTATAAAGCGAATCAAGGAAGGAGGACAACTAGGGATGCCTACAATTAATCAATTAGTACGTAAACCTCGTAAATCCAAGGTTGAAAAATCAAATTCACCAGCATTGAACAAAGGATATAACAGTTTCAAGAAAGCTCAAACGAATGTTAACTCACCTCAAAAGCGTGGGGTAGCTACTCGTGTGGGAACTATGACACCGAAAAAACCGAACTCAGCTCTACGTAAATATGCGCGTGTTCGTTTGTCAAACTTGATTGAAGTGACAGCTTATATTCCAGGTATCGGACACAACTTACAAGAACACAGCGTGGTCTTGTTACGTGGTGGACGTGTAAAAGACTTACCAGGGGTACGTTACCATATCGTTCGTGGTGCATTGGATACTGCCGGTGTTAACGATCGTAAACAATCTCGTTCTAAATATGGTACAAAACGTCCTAAAGCTTAATCTTTAAGACAAACAGATCAAATGAATCTTATTTAAATCAGAACTGATATCTCGGAAGGAGGAGTTACGGATGCCTCGTAAAGGTCCTGTTGCAAAACGTGATGTTTTACCAGATCCTATTTATAACTCAAAATTAGTAACTCGTTTGATCAACCGTGTAATGGTTGATGGTAAACGCGGTGTTGCTGCAAATATTATCTACAATGCTTTTGGCATTATCAAAGAATCTACAGGAAATGATCCATTGGAAGTTTTCGAACAAGCAATGAAAAACATTATGCCTGTATTGGAAGTTAAAGCTCGCCGTGTCGGTGGTTCTAACTACCAAGTACCAGTAGAAGTACGTCCTGAACGTCGTACAACTCTAGGTCTTCGTTGGGTGGTAAACTACGCTCGTTTGCGTGGCGAACACACAATGGAAGAACGTCTTGCAAAAGAAATCATGGATGCAGCAAACAACACTGGTGCTTCTGTGAAAAAACGCGAAGACACACACAAAATGGCGGAAGCCAACCGCGCATTTGCTCACTATCGTTGGTAAGATCCTCACTGCTTTTTATTGGAAGGTACTGAGACAACCTTAGCTTAAGTTAAGTAAGAATGAGAGGGGAACAACCTAGAATGGCAAGAGAATTTTCGCTAGAAAAAACTCGTAATATCGGGATCATGGCCCACGTTGACGCTGGTAAAACAACGACAACTGAACGTATCCTTTATTACACAGGTAAAATCCATAAAATTGGTGAAACACATGAAGGTGCTTCTCAAATGGACTGGATGGAACAAGAACAAGAACGTGGGATCACAATCACTTCTGCTGCGACAACTGCGCAATGGAAAGAAAACCGCGTAAATATCATCGACACACCAGGACACGTGGACTTCACAATCGAAGTGCAACGTTCATTGCGTGTACTTGATGGTGCTGTAACTGTGTTGGACTCACAATCAGGTGTAGAACCTCAAACAGAAACAGTTTGGCGTCAAGCGACAGACTACCGCGTACCACGTGTTGTATTCTGTAACAAAATGGACAAAATCGGTGCAGACTTCTTATACTCTGTATCAACTTTACATGATCGTTTACAAGCAAATGCTCACCCAATCCAATTACCAATTGGTGCGGAAGATGACTTTACTGGTATTATCGACTTAGTAAAAATGAAAGCTGAAATCTACACAAATGACTTAGGAACTGAAATCCAAGAGACTGAAATTCCTGAAGAATACGTAGAATTAGCTGAAGAATGGCGCGAAAAATTAATCGAAGCTGTTGCTGATACTGATGAAGAACTAATGATGAAATTCTTGGAAGGTGAAGAAATCACTGAAGAAGAATTGAAAGCTGGTATTCGTCAAGCAACATTGACTGTTGACTTTTTCCCTGTTCTTTGTGGATCTGCCTTTAAAAACAAAGGGGTTCAATTGATGTTGGATGCAGTCATCGACTACTTGCCTTCACCACTTGATGTTCCTGCGATTAAAGGGATCAATCCTAAAACAGACGAAGAAACTGATCGTCCGGCTGACGATGAAGCACCATTTGCTTCATTAGCATTTAAAGTAATGACTGACCCATTCGTAGGTCGTTTGACATTCTTCCGTGTGTATTCAGGTATCTTGAACTCTGGATCATACGTATTGAATGCTTCAAAAGGCAAACGCGAACGTATCGGTCGTATCCTACAAATGCACGCCAACACTCGTGCTGAAATCCAAACAGTATACTCAGGCGATATCGCCGCTGCTGTTGGTTTGAAAGACACAACAACTGGGGATACACTATGTGATGAAAAATCACCAGTAATCCTTGAATCAATCGAATTCCCAGAACCAGTTATCGAAGTCGCTGTTGAGCCTAAATCAAAAGCTGACCAAGATAAAATGGGGGTTGCTTTACAAAAACTTGCTGAAGAAGATCCATCATTCCGTGTGGAAACAAACGCTGAAACAGGCGAAACTGTTATCGCTGGTATGGGAGAACTTCACTTGGACGTCTTAGTTGACCGTATGCGTCGCGAATTTAAAGTTGAAGCAAACGTAGGTGCGCCTCAAGTTTCTTATCGTGAAACATTCCGTGCAGCAACACAAGCGGAAGGTAAATTTGTACGTCAGTCTGGTGGTAAAGGTCAATACGGTCACGTATGGGTCGAATTTACACCAAACGAAGAAGGTAAAGGCTTCGAATTCGAAAACGCGATTGTCGGTGGTGTGGTTCCTCGTGAATACATCCCAGCAGTTGAAAAAGGACTTGAAGACTCAATGGCGAACGGTGTCTTAGCTGGTTACCCATTAGTAGACATCAAAGCAAAACTTTATGATGGTTCATACCATGATGTCGATTCAAGTGAAACTGCCTTCCGTGTTGCAGCTTCTATGGCTTTACGTGCTGCAGCGAAGAAAGCAAACCCAGTAATTCTTGAACCAATGATGAAAGTAGTTATCACTGTACCAGAAGATTACTTAGGTGATGTTATGGGTCACGTAACTGCTCGTCGTGGACGCGTAGAAGGAATGGAAGCACACGGTAACTCACAAATCGTGAACGCAATCGTGCCATTAGCTGAAATGTTTGGTTACGCAACAACACTTCGTTCATCAACGCAAGGTCGCGGTACGTTCATGATGACATTTGATCACTATGAAGATGTACCTAAATCTGTTCAAGAAGAAATCATCAAGAAAAACGGCGGCAAAGCTGAATAATTGATGGAAGTATAGGAAATTAAGTAAAAAGCTATATTTTTTTCTGAGTTTCGTGTACAATATTATCGATGATAAGGGATGGGGAGCTGCGGCTCCCTACCTATCAAATATAAAAAATAAACTGCATTTTTAGGAGGAACATTTTAAAATGGCAAAAGAAAAATTTGACCGTTCTAAACCCCACGTAAACATTGGTACGATCGGACACGTTGACCATGGTAAAACTACACTTACAGCTGCTATCACAACTGTATTATCTAAAAAAAGGTTTGGCTCAAGCTTCAGCTTACGACCAAATCGATGGCGCTCCAGAAGAACGCGAACGCGGAATCACTATCTCAACTGCTCACGTTGAGTACGAAACTGAAGCACGTCACTATGCTCACGTTGACTGCCCAGGACACGCGGACTACGTTAAAAACATGATCACTGGTGCTGCTCAAATGGACGGCGCGATCTTAGTAGTATCTGCTGCTGATGGTCCTATGCCTCAAACACGTGAACACATCTTGTTATCACGTAACGTTGGTGTACCATACATCGTTGTTTTCTTAAACAAAATGGATATGGTTGATGACGAAGAATTACTAGAATTAGTTGAAATGGAAGTTCGTGACTTATTGTCAGAATATGACTTCCCAGGCGACGATGTTCCTGTAATCGCTGGTTCTGCTTTGAAAGCTCTTGAAGGCGATGCTTCATACGAAGAAAAAATCATGGAATTAATGGCTGCAGTTGACGAATACGTTCCAACTCCAGAACGTGACACTGACAAACCATTCATGATGCCAGTCGAAGACGTATTCTCAATCACTGGACGTGGTACTGTTGCTACAGGCCGTGTTGAACGTGGACAAGTTCGCGTTGGTGACGAAGTTGAAATCGTTGGTATTGCTGAAGAAACTGCTAAAACAACTGTAACTGGTGTTGAAATGTTCCGTAAATTGTTAGACTATGCTGAAGCAGGGGATAACATTGGTGCATTGCTACGTGGGGTTGCTCGTGAAGACATCCAACGTGGACAAGTATTAGCTAAAGCTGGTACAATCACACCTCATACAAAATTTAAAGCTGAAGTTTACGTTTTAACAAAAGAAGAAGGTGGACGTCACACGCCATTCTTCACTAACTACCGTCCTCAGTTCTACTTCCGTACAACTGACGTAACTGGTGTTGTTGAATTACCAGAAGGAACTGAAATGGTTATGCCTGGTGATAACGTAACAATCGACGTTGAATTGATCCACCCAATCGCTATCGAAGACGGAACTCGTTTCTCAATTCGTGAAGGCGGACGTACTGTTGGTTCAGGCGTTGTAACTTCAATCCAAGCTTAATTTGATTGATCGAAGAGCAAAAGCGTACGCGCTTTTGCTCTTTTTTTTTTTCGACTCTTGTAGAAAAAAAGCCGCTCTCACTAGCGTTGATGAATCCGTTAAGGTTCATCGAAGCTAAAGAGAGCGGTGCTTTTTATTTTATTAGTTTTTGCTTCTTCAAGAAGGCGTCAAATCCTTGGTCAGGGCGATTGCTGTAAAACCCAGCAAACTTTTCTGACCATGGTTTGGTCTCACGGGCTTCTCCAAAAGCAGTCATCGTTTGATCGTAGGCTTCGACCGCATCATAAGAATAGTCCTGGTAGTGGTTGTAATGAATGACCGCTTCTTCTGGCAAGCGAGGTTTGACCTTCATTTCTACGATTGGTTTACCGATGCTCAAGCCAGCCACAGGATAGACGTATTCCGGTAAGTGCAACAATTCAGCGATTTTGGCGCTGTCTTTGCGGACGCTACCGGAAATGACGGTGCCTAAGCCCAGTGATTCAGCAGCGATCGCACCGGATTGCAAAGCGATGCTGGCATCAGTGGTGGCGATCAATAATGGCTGATAGCCCTCATCGATTGGATAGGGGGTCTGTTTTTTGTCAGCAACTTTTTTGGTTCGGTTTAAATCTGCGAGAAACAGCAGAAAGAGCGAACTTGCTGCGATATGAGGATTGCCGGGATTCCATTCGACCATTTGTTGGCGGATCTGCGGGTCGTCGATCACCAGGATCGAATAGGCTTGCCCATTCATCCAGCTTGGTGCTTGACGAGCGGCAGTCAAAATCGCGGTTACTTGCTCTTGGCTCAAGCGATAGTCAGGGTCAAATTGTCGGTAAGTGCGGTGGTTGTGCAAAAGCTCAATGGTTTCGTTCATAGGTTTGCTCCTTTAACTGTTGGGTGATTTTTGTGAATCGTTCTTGAAATCGTGGTAAATCATCTTTGGCTAAGCGGGTATAGTTCAAACGCAAGCCATTCGTATCGTTACTGAAAAGAAAAGCAGGTGCTACTAAGCAATCGTTCGCCAAAAAGAGCGACCAATCTTTGCGAGTCAATGTGCGGTGACGCCAAGTCAACCACAGGTAAAGACCGCCTTTCGTCGACTGCCATTGCCAATCCTCCTGAAATGCCAGCAAGAGTTGATGTAGGTCTTGCTGGTGCTGGGCCATTTCTGTAAGCAGTGTCCGCTGCTGCTGGTGGTAATCAGAGGAGCGTAGGGCGATATTGGCAAGGACTTGCGGGAAGATCGTGGTATCGATCGCCATCCGTTTTTTCGCTTGGGCAAATTGGTCGGCTAACGCTTCTGGCACCAAAAGCCAGCCGATTTTGATTGATGACCCAAGTAATTTTGAAAGCGAGCCTAAATAAATGACGGTTTCGGGAGCCATGGATTTTAGCTTGGGCGGTACTTCCTCAAAAGCCAACTCGCTAAAAACATCATCCTCAATGATCGGTACTTGGTAGGTCTGGCAAAGGCGGATGATCGCTTGGCGCCGATGCTCACTCATAGTATGGCCCGTTGGGTTTTGGAAGGTGGGGTTCAGATAGACGAATTTGATCTTCTTTTCCTTCAGCACTTTCTCCAACGCGGCGGGTCGCATCCCTTCGCTATCTTGTTTGATCCCAATCAACTGGACATTCATCGTGGAAAACAAGGGGAGAGAGAACAAGAAAGAGGGATCCTCTGTCGCGATACAGTCCCCCGCTTGCAGCAGCACTTGCATTAGTAACGTAATTCCTTGTGTCGAACCGGCAGTAATTACTAGTTTTTGACCGCTAGTGGGCAAATTGAAGGAATCCGCAAGGTGCTGCAATAAGATTTCTTGCAGAGGCTCGTAACCAGTTGGCAAAATTTTGGTGCTTTCTTTGCGAATCTCTTCCCATGTAAAGGCAGGAAACGTGAAGTCGGGGATCAGATCGGCAGGTAGATCACCTGTATACAGATCCAGCACATCTTTTTCAGCACGTAAATGTTGGATTTGTTGAAGGTAAGGGTCTTGCTGCAAGTAAGGGCTGCTTAAAGACGAGCGTAAATAAGAAAGTGGGGTTTGGCGGTTCCCCCAGCGACCTTCTAACACACGAGAACCACTGCCTTGTTTTCGTTCAATCCATCCTAAGCTTTTCAATTCATCTAACGCTTTGACGACGGTGGAACGGTTGACGTCAAAAGTCTGAGCAAGGCTGCGCTCTGGTGGTAAACGATCCCCAGGCCCATAGGTTCCTGCTTGGATCTCTTCAATAAAATGGGTCACGATCTGCTGGTAAATCGGTTGTTTCTTTTGTTTGTCAATACTTGATGAAGCCATCCTGCACCACCTTTTTCAATTGGATGGTTTAAAAATAAGCCAAATGGCTCTTTTCGTCAAGGGGAAGATTGACTATACTTAGCAAAAAGCACAAGGAGATGAAGAAGATGGAAAAAGTCATATCAATTGCCGGGTCTGATTCAACCGGTGGTGCCGGGATCGAAGCAGATTTAAAAACGTTTCAGGAGTATGGTGTCTTTGGTTTTGCCACGATTGCTTCGATCGTCACGATGGATCCACAAGCGGGTTGGAGCCATGAAGTAACAGCAATGGAACCAGCGCTTGTCGAAAAACAATTGATCTCCGCCTTTGCAGGTGATCCGATGGATGCCCTTAAAACGGGGATGTTAGGCAATGAAGACAATATTGTACAGGCAGCGAAGATGATCCAACAGCAGCAAGTCAAAAATGTGGTGATCGATCCCGTCATTGCTTGTAAAGGGACCGCAGAAATCTTACAGCCGAAAAGTGTCGATGCCATCATCACGCATTTGTTGCCTTTAGCAGATGTTGTCACCCCTAATTTAGTAGAAGCGGGGATTCTTTCAGGTTTGGGGGACTTGACGAGTGTGGAAGCCATGAAGCAAGCTGCTGAAAAAATCCATCAATTAGGTGCTAAATACGTCGTGATCAAAGGCGGTCATCGATTGCCAGGAGCAAAAGCCATCGACCTTGTTTATGATGGAGAATCCTTCCTCCTGTTGGAAAGTGAAAAAATCGCTACTGATTTCAATCATGGGGCAGGCTGCACCTTTTCAGCGGCAATCGCTGCCGGTCTTGCAAAAGGCAAACCCGTCGTGGAAAGTGTTCGCTTAGCGAAAGCCTTTGTCACAGCGGCAATCAAAGAAGGAGTGGTCATCAATCCTTATGTGGGCCATGTGTGGCATGGTGCCTATACTCACGCCCAAAGCCGTATGAATGAGGAAGCGCCGCAATAGCAGGTTTTCTTCTATATAAATAGGAAATGAAGAAGCGGTCAACGCTTCTTTTTTTTATTTCGAAACTAAAAGAAAATTTTCTGAAAGAAATGCAAAAGAATCCCGGTTTTTCCATAAAAAAAGCTTGCAATCAATGTTTATCCGTAATATAATCATAAAGGTGCTGTTTACGTAAATACGTAAGTCACACTGGCAGCAAAGAAATTTTCTGCCGGCTACGAAACGAGAGGTTGCGACACGCCCGGACGCTTTGCCATGGACGAGCGTGACGGAAAATTTTCGTGGAGCTATGTCTACTTTTCAAAATAGGCGAAGGAGGGAAAACAATGGCAAAACAAAAAATTCGTATCCGTTTAAAAGCGTATGAACATCGTATTTTAGATCAATCAGCGGATAAAATCGTAGAAACTGCAAAGAGAACTGGAGCTGGCGTATCTGGTCCAATTCCATTACCAACTGAACGCAGCTTATACACGATCATCCGTGCGACGCACAAATACAAAGATTCACGCGAACAATTCGAAATGCGTACACACAAACGTCTAATCGACATTGTGAATCCAACACCAAAAACTGTTGATGCTTTAATGAAGCTAGACTTGCCAAGCGGTGTTAATATCGAAATCAAACTATAATAATTAAGATGGAGGTGTAATCATGACCAAAGGAATCTTAGGGAAAAAAGTGGGAATGACTCAAATCTTCACTGAATCTGGCGAATTGATTCCAGTAACTGTAGTAGAAGCTACACCAAACGTAGTGCTACAAGTGAAAACAATCGAAAATGACGGCTACGAAGCAATTCAAGTCGGCTACCAAGATATGCGTGAAGTTTTGTCTAACAAACCTGCGAAAGGTCATGTTGCAAAAGCAAACACGGCTCCTAAGCGCTTCATTCGCGAATTCAAGAATGTAGAGCTAGAGGGCTTAGAAGTAGGATCAGAAATCAAAGTTGATATTTTTGAAGCAGGAGACATCATCGATGTAACCGGCACTTCGAAAGGTAAAGGATTCCAAGGCGTTATCAAACGTCACGGACAAAGCCGCGGACCAATGGCTCACGGTTCTCGTTACCACCGTCGTCCTGGATCAATGGGTCCAGTTGCACCTAACCGTGTATTCAAAAACAAACGTCTTGCTGGACGTATGGGCGGAAATCGCATCACGATCCAAAACTTGGAAATCGTACGCGTAGACGCAGAACGCAACGTTATCTTGATCAAAGGTAATGTACCTGGCGCGAAAAAATCATTGATTACAATCAAATCAGCTGTGAAAGCTAAATAAGTAGATAGGAAGAAAGGAGGAACTAAGGAATGCCGAATGTAGCATTATTCAAACAAGATGGAAGCCAAAATGGCGAAATTACATTGAACGAAGAAATCTTCGGAATCGAACCAAATGAATCAGTTGTCTATGATGCAATCATCATGCAACGCGCTTCATTAAGACAAGGAACACACGCTGTGAAAAACCGCAGTGCCGTTCGTGGCGGTGGCCGTAAACCATGGCGCCAAAAAGGAACTGGACGTGCCCGTCAAGGTTCAATCCGTTCACCACAATGGCGTGGAGGTGGCGTAGTCTTCGGACCAACACCACGTTCATACAGCTACAAACTTCCTAAAAAAGTTCGTCGCTTAGCAATGAAATCTGTATTGTCAGAAAAAGTTGCTTCAAATAACTTGGTAGCAGTAGAAGGATTAAGCTTTGATGCTCCAAAAACAAAAGAATTCAAACAAGTTTTAGCTAACTTGACAATTGACTCTAAAGTATTGGTAGTTTTAGAATCTGAAAACGACTTTGCCGCTTTATCTGCGCGCAACTTGCCAAAAGTTTCTGTAGTTACTGCTGATAACATTAGTGTTTTAGACATCGTTTCTAACGACAAAATGTTAGTGACACAAACTGCTCTTACTCAGATCGAGGAGGTGCTTGCATAATGAACTTACTAGACGTTATTAAACGCCCAGTGATCACTGAAAAATCAATGCTTGCCATGGATGACAAGAAATACACTTTTGAAGTGGACACAAAAGCTAACAAAACTTTAGTAAAACAAGCTGTAGAAGCTGCCTTTGACGGAGTGAAAGTGGCAAACGTGAACATCATCAACGTTCGTCCGAAATTCAAACGCATGGGTAAATATGCAGGATATACAAAAAAAACGTCGCAAAGCTGTTGTGACTTTAACTGAAGATTCTAAAGAAATCCAAATTTTCGAAGCTGCTGAATAAGCAACTCACGCATAAACTTTACATGGGAGGGAAAAAGACGTGGCGATTAAAAAGTACAAACCTACCACGAACGGCCGTCGTAATATGACAAGTTCTGATTTCGCTGAAATCACAACTTCAACACCAGAAAAAACATTGTTAGCTCCTTTGAAAAACAATGCTGGTCGTAACAACAACGGACGTATCACGGTTCGTCATCAAGGTGGCGGTCACAAACGTCAATACCGTTTGATCGATTTCAAACGTAACAAAGACAACGTCGTTGCTACGGTTAAAACGATTGAATATGATCCAAACCGTTCTGCTAACATCGCGTTAGTACATTACGAGGATGGAGTAAAAGCATACATCTTAGCACCTAAAGGATTAGAAGTTGGCATGACTGTCGTTTCTGGTCCAGATGCAGATATTAAAGTAGGGAATGCATTACCACTAGAAAACATTCCAGTCGGTACTGTTATCCACAACATCGAAATGAAACCTGGTAAAGGTGGACAATTGATTCGTTCAGCTGGAACAAGTGCTCAAGTACTTGGTAAAGAAGGCAAATACGTATTGATTCGCTTGAACTCTGGTGAAGTACGGATGATCTTAGCATCATGTCGTGCAACAATCGGTTCTGTTGGTAATGAACAACACGAATTGATCAACATCGGTAAAGCCGGTCGTTCTCGTTGGATGCGCAAACGCCCAACTGTACGTGGTAGCGTAATGAACCCTAATGATCACCCACACGGTGGTGGTGAAGGTAAAGCACCAATCGGACGTAAAGCACCAGTTTCTCCTTGGGGACAACCTGCACTTGGTTACAAAACACGTAACAAAAAAGCAAAATCAGACAAACTTATCGTTCGTCGTCGTAAAACTAAGTAATATACTTGACCGTGTGTCGCACATTTTGAGAGGAGGTACACCATGGGTCGTAGTTTGAAAAAAGGACCTTTTGTCGATGACCATTTGATGAAAAAGGTCGAAGCACAAGAAGGCGCTGAAAAGAAAAAAGTGATCAAAACTTGGTCACGTCGTTCTACAATTTTCCCTAATTTTATCGGATTTACAATTGCTGTGTATGATGGACGGAAACATGTACCAGTTTACATCCAAGAAGACATGGTAGGACACAAATTAGGTGAATTTGCACCAACAAGAACTTATCGCGGACATGCTGCCGATGATAAGAAAACAAGACGCTAATTTTGAGGGGAGGATATCCAAAAATGGCAGAACAAATCACATCAGCGAAAGCAACTGCTAAAACAGTCCGCGTTTCTCCTCGTAAATCTCGTCTAGTTATTGACTTAATCAGAGGGAAAAGCGTTGCTGAAGCAATCGCGATCTTAAAGTTCACACCAAATAAAGCAGCTGGAATCATCGAGAAAGTCTTGATGTCAGCTATTGCCAATGCAGAAAATAATTTTGACTTAGATGTTGAAAACTTGATTGTTTCTGAAGCATTCGTAAACGAAGGACCAACGATGAAACGTTTCCGTCCACGTGCGAAAGGTTCAGCTTCACCGATCAACAAACGTACAAGTCATATTACTGTAGTCGTATCAGAAAAATAAGGAGGGACAATCAGTGGGTCAAAAAGTACATCCAATTGGAATGCGTGTAGGCATCATCCGTGACTGGGATGCTAAATGGTATGCTGAAAAAGAGTATGCTGAATTTCTACATGAAGATTTGAAAATCCGTAAATTTATCGCATCTAAACTTGCTGATGCCGCTGTGTCTACAGTTGAGATCGAGCGTGCAGCAAACCGCGTGAATATTTCAATCCACACAGCTAAACCAGGTATGGTTATCGGTAAAGGCGGATCTGAAGTCGAAAACCTAAGAAAAGAATTAAATAGCCTAACTGGCAAACGAGTTCACATCAACATCGTTGAAATCAAAAAACCAGATTTAGATGCTAAATTAGTAGGCGAAGGAATCGCACGTCAATTAGAAAACCGTGTTGCTTTCCGTCGTGCGCAAAAACAAGCGATCCAACGCACAATGCGTTCTGGCGCTAAAGGAATCAAAACACAAGTTTCTGGCCGTCTAAATGGTGCGGATATCGCGCGTTCAGAAGGTTACTCAGAAGGAACCGTTCCACTTCATACATTACGTGCGGACATTGATTACGCATGGGAAGAAGCAGATACAACATACGGAAAACTAGGAGTTAAAGTGTGGATTTATCGTGGAGAAGTTCTTCCAACTAAAAAGAACACTGAGAAAGGAGGGAAATAAACATGTTAGTACCTAAACGTGTAAAACACCGTCGTGAGTTCCGCGGAAAAATGCGTGGCGAAGCGAAAGGCGGAAAAGAAGTAGCATTCGGTGAATACGGCTTACAAGCTGTTGAATCACACTGGATCACAAACCGTCAAATCGAAGCTGCCCGTATCGCAATGACTCGTTATATGAAACGTGGCGGGAAAGTATGGATCAAAATTTTCCCTCACAAATCTTATACTGCCAAAGCTATCGGGGTACGTATGGGTTCTGGTAAAGGGGCTCCTGAAGGATGGGTATCACCAGTTAAACGTGGTAAAATCATGTTTGAAATTGCCGGTGTACCTGAAGAAGTTGCGCGCGAAGCGCTACGTCTTGCTTCTCACAAATTACCAGTGAAAACGAAGATCGTAAAACGTGAGGAAATGGGTGGTGAATCGAATGAAGGTTAAAGAAATCAGAGAATTAACCACTGCCGAAATGCTAGATCAAGAAAAACAATTGAAAGAAGAATTGTTCAATCTTAGATTCCAATTAGCAACAGGTCAATTAGAAAACACTGCACGTATCAAAGAAGTACGTAAATCGATTGCACGCATTAAAACAGTATTGCGTGAACAAGCTAAGTAATAGTGGAAGGAGGCCATTTAGCGTATGACTGAAGAAAGAAATCAACGCAAAGTTTACCAAGGTCGCGTGGTATCAGACAAAATGGATAAAACTATCACTGTTGTCGTTGAAACAAAGAAAAACCACCCTATCTACGGCAAACGTCTGAACTATTCTAAGAAATACAAAGCACACGATGAAAACAACGAAGCAAAAGTTGGCGATATCGTGAAAATTATGGAAACTCGTCCATTATCAGCTACGAAACGTTTCCGTCTAGTAGAGATTGTTGAAAAGGCAGTGATTATCTAATCACACGAGATTTTCCTATATAGATTGTGAATTGCAAAATCTGAAAGGAGGATACACATCGTGATCCAAGCAGAAAGCCGATTAAGAGTGGCGGACAACTCAGGTGCCCGTGAAATTCTAACGATCAAAGTCCTTGGCGGATCTGGTCGTAAAACTGCCAATATTGGTGACGTGATTGTTGCTACGGTTAAACAAGCAACGCCAGGTGGGGTTGTCAAAAAAGGTGACGTCGTTAAAGCCGTTATCGTTCGTACTAAATCAGGAGCTCGTCGTACAGACGGTTCATACATCAAATTCGATGAAAATGCTGCGGTTATTATCCGTGACGATAAGAGCCCTCGTGGAACTCGTATCTTTGGCCCAGTTGCCCGCGAATTGCGTGAAGGCAACTTTATGAAGATCGTTTCCCTAGCACCAGAAGTATTGTAATAGTGATTCTTATCTAAAGGAGGTGCGAAACAAACATGTTTGTTAAAAAAGGCGATAAAGTTAAAGTTATCACTGGTAAAGACAAAAACAAAGAAGGCGTTGTGCTAGCAGCGTTTCCTAAAAAAGACAAAGTCGTTGTTGAAGGTGTCAATGTTGTCAAAAAACACCAAAAACCTTCTCAAACTGCTCCTCAAGGCGGAATCGTTGAAATGGAAGCACCAATTCATGTTTCTAACGTGATGGTGGTTGATCCATCGAACGGTGAAGCTACGCGTGTCGGTTACAAAGAAGTTGACGGCAAAAAAGTCCGCGTTTCTAAGAAAACCGGAGAAGTTCTTGATAAATAATCTGATGAAGGAAGGAGGGGCTAACAGATGAACCGCCTTAAAGAAAAATATTCAAAAGAAGTTGTCCCATCATTAATGGACAAATTTAACTACAGCTCAATCATGGAAGCACCAAAAGTTGATAAAATCGTTATCAACATGGGTGTCGGTGACGCTGTTTCTAATGCTAAAAACTTAGACAAAGCTGTTGAAGAATTACAATTGATCTCAGGTCAAAAACCATTGATCACAAAAGCGAAAAAATCTATCGCAGGATTCCGTTTACGTGAAGGAATGCCAATCGGTGCGAAAGTAACACTACGCGGCGAAAGAATGTATGAATTCTTAGATAAACTAGTAAGTGTGTCATTGCCACGTGTCCGTGACTTCCACGGTGTGAGCAAAAAAGCGTTCGACGGACGCGGAAACTACACTTTAGGTATCAAAGAACAATTGATTTTCCCTGAAGTAGATTATGATTTGATCGACAAAGTACGTGGTATGGATATCGTGATTGTAACAACAGCAAACACAGATGAAGAATCTCGTGAATTGTTGACACAATTAGGCATGCCATTCCAAAAATAAAAAAAGGAGGCGAACTACGTGGCTAAAAAATCAATGATTGCTAAAAACAAACGCCCTGCTAAATTCTCAACGCAAGAATACACTCGTTGTGAACGTTGCGGACGTCCACATTCAGTTTATCGTAAATTTCATCTTTGCCGTATTTGCTTCCGCGAACTTGCCTATAAAGGACAAATTCCCGGCGTGAAGAAAGCTAGCTGGTAAACTATACTCGCATAAAGGAGGTAAATTATCCCATGGTCATGACAGATCCAATTGCAGATTTTCTAACGCGCGTGCGTAACGCAAACATGGTTAAACACGAAAGCCTAGAAGTACCTGCTTCAAAAATCAAACGTGATATCGCTGAAATCTTGAAACGTGAAGGTTTCGTCCGCGATGTTGAATACATTGAAGATGACAAACAAGGCGTGATCCGCGTATTTCTTAAATACGGTAAAAACGGTGAACGTGTTATCACAAACTTAAAACGTATCTCTAAACCAGGCTTGCGTGCTTATGTCAAAGCTGACGAAGTACCAAAAGTATTGAATGGTCTAGGAATCGCGATTATCTCAACTTCTGACGGTGTAATCACTGACAAAGAAGCTAGAGCAAAAAATGTTGGCGGCGAAGTAGTCGCTTATGTATGGTAATTTAAAATATTCCACAAGGAGGTGCCTCTAAGTGAGTCGTATCGGTAATAAGATCGTCGTTCTTCCTGCTGGTGTTGAAATCAAGCAAAACGGAAACGACATTACAGTTAAAGGACCTAAAGGTGAATTAACACGTACTTTCTCTTCTGATATCACAATGAATATCGAAGGAAACGAAGTAACATTCACTCGTCCAAATGATAGTAAAGAAATGAAAACTATCCACGGAACTACCCGTGCAAACTTCAACAACATGGTTGTTGGTGTTTCTGAAGGTTTCCAAAAAGCGTTAGAATTAATCGGGGTTGGGTACCGTGCTCAATTACAAGGAAAAAAACTTGTATTGAACGTTGGTTACTCTCATCCAGTTGAAATCGAAGCGCCAGCTGGAATCGAAATCGAAGTTCCTTCAAACACTTCTGTGATCGTTAAAGGATCAGATAAAGAAGTCGTTGGCGAATTGGCTGCCAATATCCGTGGCGTTCGTCCTCCAGAACCTTACAAAGGCAAAGGAATTCGTTATGTTGGCGAATTTGTACGCCGTAAAGAAGGTAAAACTGGTAAATAGTCGTAATTCTTTACGACTAGCAGCTTAGGCTAGCAAAATTAAAAGAGGTGACAAATTGTGATTACAAAACCAGATAAAAACAAGACACGTCAGAAAAGACATCGTCGTGTACGTAACAAAATCTCTGGTACTGCTGAGTGCCCACGCTTAAACGTGTTCCGTTCGAACAAAAACATCTACGCACAAGTAATTGATGACGTAGCGGGTGTGACGCTAGCAAGTGCCTCTGCCTTAGACAAAGAAGTTTCAGGTGCAACAAAAACTGAACAAGCACAAGCTGTCGGTAAATTAGTCGCAGAACGTGCAGCAGCAAAAGGTATTAAAGTAGTAGTCTTTGACCGTGGTGGATACCTTTACCATGGCCGTGTAGCAGCTTTAGCTGAAGCAGCTCGCGAAAATGGACTGGAATTTTAAGAGAAGGAGGAACACCATTCATGGTTTATATTGATCCAAAACATTTGGAATTAGAAGACCGCGTTGTTGCGATCAACCGTGTAACTAAAGTTGTTAAAGGTGGACGTCGTCTACGTTTTGCTGCATTAGTTGTTGTCGGTGACAAAAACGGACACGTAGGTTTCGGTACTGGTAAAGCACAAGAAGTACCAGAAGCAATCCGTAAAGCAATCGAAGACGCGAAGAAAAACTTGGTGGAAGTACCAATGGTTGGTTCTACAATCCCTCACGAAGTTATCGGTGTATTCGGCGGCGGACGCATCCTTATGAAACCTGCTGTAGAAGGTTCTGGGGTAGCTGCTGGTGGACCAGTTCGTGCCGTATTGGAATTAGCTGGGGTAGCTGATATCACATCTAAATCTTTAGGTTCTAACACACCAATCAACGTTGTTCGCGCAACAGTTGAAGGTTTAAAACAATTAAAACGCGCTGAAGAAGTGGCAGCACTTCGCGGCAAATCAGTAGAAGAATTAATCGGTTAAGGAGGACACTATAATGGCTGAATTGAAAATTACTTTAAAACGCAGTATTATCGGACGTCCCCAAAACCAACGTGATACTGTAAAAGCGTTAGGTCTTACAAAGTTGAACTCAACAGTTGTAAAACCTGCTAATGATGCAATCAAAGGCATGGTTAACACTGTTTCTCACTTAGTGGACGTTGAAGAGGTCTAAGGATCAGCAGATCTAGTTTGATTAAGGAGGTGCCAAACCTATGAAACTTCATGAATTAAAACCATCAGAAGGCTCACGCCAAGTACGTAACCGTGTCGGTCGAGGAACTTCATCTGGTAACGGTAAAACAGCTGGACGTGGACAAAAAGGTCAAAAAGCTCGTTCAGGCGGCGGAGTACGTCTAGGATTCGAAGGTGGACAAACACCATTGTTCCGTCGTTTACCAAAACGTGGCTTTACAAATGTGAACCGCAAAGAATATGCAGTCATCAATCTTGATGTCTTGAACCGCTTTGAAGACGGTGCTGAAGTAACACCTGTTGCTTTACACGAAGCTGGAATCGTCAAAGACGAAAAAGCTGGAATCAAAGTATTAGCTAACGGAGAATTAACGAAGAAATTGACTGTGAAAGCAGCTAAATTTTCAAAAGCAGCTGAAGAAGCAATCGTTGCTGCTGGTGGATCAATCGAGGTGATCTAATGATCAGACTATTGAAGGATGCCTTTAAGGTTAAGGATATTAGATCCAGAATATTGTTCACCGTCTTAATCTTGTTTGTCTTTCGTCTGGGAACACATATTACTGTGCCAGGCGTAGACGCAAGTCGCCTAAATACCATCGCGGATCTACCATTTTTAAACATGTTGAACTTGGTAAGTGGTGGCGCCATGCAACAATTTTCGATTTTCTCGATGGGGGTTTCCCCTTACATCACTGCCTCAATTGTCATTCAGTTGTTGCAGATGGATATCGTTCCTAAATTTGTTGAATGGTCGAAGCAAGGTGAAGTGGGTCGTAAGAAATTAAATCAGGCAACACGTTACTTGACATTGGTATTGGGCTTTGTCCAATCCATGACATTAACGGCTGGATTTAACTATTACACTCAACTCGGGTTTGTAAACAATCCTAATATGGCAACCTATATCGTGATCGGTCTGATTTTAACAGCCGGAACGATGTTAGTCACTTGGTTAGGAGAGCAGATCACCGAGCGTGGTATCGGAAACGGTGTGTCAATGATCATCTTTGCAGGGATCATTTCACGCTTACCAGCAAGCATCAAAGAATTGATTGAAGATTACTTCATTAACGTGGATCAATCGGATATCTGGCTGAATGCTATCTTTATGGCGCTGCTTGTGATCGCTGTGTTGATCGTCATTACTTTAGTAACGTATGTTCAACAAGCGGAACGCAAGATTCCGATCCAATATACAAAACGGGTAGCAGGAGCGCCTACCAGCAGTTACCTTCCTTTGAAAGTAAATGCTGCCGGGGTTATCCCAGTTATCTTTGCCAGTTCTTTTATTACAACACCAAATGCGATCATTCAAGCATTAGGTAGTTCATATAGAGGAGAAACTTGGTACGAAGTGGTGCAAACGATCTTTAGTTACAACACTGTACCGGGTGCGATCATCTACACTGTCTTGATTGTTGCGTTTACCTTCTTCTACGCATTTGTTCAAGTGAACCCTGAGAAATTAGCGGAAAACTTGCAAAAACAAGGAAGTTACATTCCGAGTGTGCGTCCTGGTAAAGGAACCGAAGAATATGTATCGCGTTTGTTGATGCGATTAAGCACGGTTGGATCGATCTTTTTAGGATTGGTTGCTTTACTTCCAATCATCGCTCAGATGGCTTGGAATTTACCGCAATCGATCGGACTAGGTGGAACGAGTCTATTGATCATTATCGGTGTGGCACTTGATACTGCCAAGCAGTTAGAAGGGCTTATGCTGAAACGGAAATATACTGGTTTCATCAATTAAAGTTATTGAAGTGTTGAGGATTTCCTCAACACTATTCAAAAACTTACAGGAGGAATTAGAATGAACTTCATTTTAATGGGATTACCTGGTGCTGGAAAAGGTACTCAGGCAGAACGTATCGTTGCTGAATACGGTCTTCCTCATATTTCAACAGGCGATATGTTTCGGGCTGCGATGGCGAACGAAACAGAACTAGGCCTTAAAGCAAAATCATACATGGATCAAGGCGCATTAGTTCCTGATGAGGTTACAAATGGGATCGTTAAAGAACGTTTAGCTGAACCTGATACCGAGAAAGGTTTCTTATTAGATGGTTTTCCTCGTACATTGGATCAAGCAAAAGCGTTAGATGAGATGCTAGCTGACCTTAACAAAAAACTTGATGCCGTTATTGATATTCATGTTCCTGAAGAAGTTCTTGTAGAACGTTTAGCCGGCCGCTTCATGTGCCGCAATTGTGGGGCAACTTATCATAAATTGTTCAATCCTCCAAAAGAGGAAGGAACATGTGATCGTTGTGGAAGTCATGACTTCTACCAGCGTGAAGATGATAAGCCTGAGACGGTCAAAAATCGTCTAGCTGTCAATATCAAAAGCAGTGAACCAATTTTGACTTATTACAAAGACAAAGGGTTATTGCAATCGATTGATGGGGATCGCGACATCGACGCTGTATTCGAAGATGTTCAAAAGATCATTGACTAATCATAGATTGCCCGAGTCCAACTTGCAGCTTAAAACTTTCTCTTGAAATCTTTGACAGGATATGATAGAATATGTCAGTCCGACTTCTACTTTTTATTAAGTAGGAGCATAGTTTGAGAATATCAGGTGGGAACCGAGTTTCCGCCATTTTATCGTGTGAAAATCACAAGTACAAGGAGGTACTGTGCGTGGCAAAAGAAGATATGATTGAAGTCGAAGGTACAGTCGTCGAAACTTTGCCGAATGCAATGTTTAAAGTAGAATTGGAAAACGGACACCAAGTTCTAGCGACCGTTTCTGGTAAGATCCGGATGCACTACATTCGTATTTTACCTGGAGACAAAGTGACGGTGGAATTATCCCCGTATGATCTGAACCGTGGCCGCATTACTTATCGCTTTAAATAATTGTACTCCGTAAAACCACAGGAGGTATTATCATGAAAGTAAGACCATCAGTAAAACCAATGTGCGAACATTGTAAAGTAATTCGTCGTAAAGGACGCGTTATGGTGATTTGCCCAGCAAATCCAAAACATAAACAACGTCAAGGATAATCGGAGGTGTAACAAATATGGCTCGTATTGCAGGAGTAGATATTCCTCGTGATAAACGTGTGGTCGTTTCACTTACTTATATCTATGGTATTGGTAACACGACTGCAAAACAAATTTTAGCTGACGCTGGCGTGTCTGAAGAAGTTCGCGTTCGTGATTTAACGAATGAACAAACAGATGCTATCCGTGCAGAAGTTGATAAATTAAAAGTTGAAGGTGACCTTCGTCGTGAAGTGAACTTAAACATCAAACGATTGATGGAAATCGGTTCTTACCGTGGGATCCGTCATCGCCGTGGATTGCCAGTTCGTGGACAAAACACGAAAAACAATGCACGTACTCGTAAAGGCCCGTCTAAAACAGTCGCAGGCAAGAAAAAATAATTCCTAAGTGAAGGAGGTTAAAACTTCATGGCAGCAAAAAAAGTGAGTCGTAAACGCCGTGTGAAAAAGAATATTGAAGCGGGTATTGCACATATTCACTCAACATTCAATAATACAATCGTAATGATCACTGATACTCATGGTAATGCATTAGCATGGTCATCAGCTGGTTCATTAGGTTTCAAAGGAAGCAAAAAATCTACTCCTTTTGCCGCTCAAATGGCAGCAGAAACAGCTACCAAAGCAGCAATGGAACACGGATTAAGAACTGTTGAAGTAACAGTTAAAGGACCTGGTTCTGGACGTGAAGCAGCAATTCGTTCATTACAAGCAGCAGGTTTGGAAGTGAGTGCGATCCGTGACGTGACTCCAGTCCCTCATAATGGATGCCGCCCTCCAAAACGCCGTCGTGTTTAATGAGTGCTGCTCATTTTGAGTGTAACAAAAACGTCATTGAACAAGACACTTTTCGTTTTGAAAGGGGTAATAGATAAGAATGATTGAATTCGAAAAACCAAGAATCGCAAAGATTGATGAAGACAAAGATTATGGCAAGTTCATCGTGGAACCTCTTGAAAGAGGCTACGGAACTACACTAGGAAATTCCCTACGTCGTATTTTATTATCTTCTTTACCTGGTGCGGCAATCACCAATATTCAAATCGATGGAGTTTTACACGAATTCTCAACTGTTAAGGGTGTTCGGGAAGACGTTGCTCAAATCATCTTGAATATTAAAGGTCTTGCATTGAAAATGTACGGGGATGAAGAAAAGACCCTTGAAATTGATATTTCAGGACCTGCTACAGTAACTGCTGGCGATATCATCGTTGATAGTGATGTAGAAATCCTTAACAAAGATATGTATATCTGTACCGTTTCTGAAGGTGCTACGTTCCATGCTCGCTTAACAGTGAAACCTGGCCGCGGCTACGTTCAAGCGGACGAAAACAAAAAAGAAGACATGCCAATCGGTGTTCTTCCAGTCGATTCAATCTATACACCAGTACGTCGTGTCAACTACCAAGTAGAAAACACACGTGTCGGTCGTCGGGATGATTTCGACAAATTAACGATGGAAATATGGACTGATGGCTCAATCGAACCATTGGAAGCAATGAGTTTGTCTGCGAAGATCATGACTGAACATTTAGACATCTTTGTAAACCTAACGGATGAAGCGAAAAACGCTGAAATCATGGTTGAAAAAGAAGAAACACAAAAAGAAAAAATGTTGGAAATGACGATCGAAGAATTAGACTTATCTGTTCGTTCATACAACTGTCTAAAACGTGCAGGAATCAATACTGTACAAGAATTGACAAACAAATCTGAACCAGAAATGATCAAAGTAAGAAACTTAGGCCGTAAATCTCTTGAAGAGGTCAAAGTGAAATTACATGATTTAGGTTTAGGACTACGTAAAGACGATTAAACCGTTTTCGATTACGTTAGTTCGGTTCGTCTGACCGATACAACATTCGAAAGTGAAGGAGGGAAACCACGTGAGTTATCGTAAACTAGGACGCACATCTAGCCAACGTAAAGCGATGTTGCGTGATTTGACAACTGATTTATTCATTAACGAACGTATCGTTACGACTGAAGCTCGTGCGAAAGAAGTTCGTTCAACTGCAGAAAAAATGATCACTTTAGGTAAACGTGGTGATTTGCATGCACGTCGTCAAGCAGCAGCATTCGTTCGTAATGAAGTTGCAAGTGTACGTGAAGAAAACGAAGAAGTAGTTATTGAATCAGCATTACAAAAATTATTCAATGATATCGCTCCTCGTTACACAGATCGCCAAGGTGGATATACTCGTATCTTGAAAACAGAACCAAGACGCGGAGATGCTGCACCAATGGTTATCCTAGAACTTGTTTAAAATCACACTTATCATCACTTTATAGATGTTTACTAAGAGTGTTATGATGTTGGAAGAAACTTTCCGAGTCTAGCTCAGCGCCTACACCTCGATGTATTTCGAGGTGTACGCACTCATCATAAAGTGCTTTTTTTTTACTTTCGATTACCTGTCAAGACAGGTGATGGCAAGTGAAAAAAAGATCTGGAGACAAATCGTGCGTGAATCATTGAAAAACGTGCGCTTTTTTGGTAGTGTTAGAAAGAATTAATCGCAAATGAAGGAGTCTATCATGAAGCCAATCATTGAATTGAATGCTATTACTGTGCGTTATAGCGAAGAAGAGCGTGCCGCGTTAAATAACGTATCCTTTTCCATCAACAAAGGGGAATGGGTGGCGTTGATCGGCCATAACGGCTCTGGTAAATCAACTTTAGCAAAAACCATCAATGGCTTGATCTTGCCACAAGAAGGCAGTGTTTCTGTCGGCGAATTGCCTTTGAATGAAGAAAATATCTGGAATATTCGAAAAATGGTCGGTATGGTCTTTCAAAACCCTGACAATCAATTCGTTGGTTCGACGGTGGAAGATGATGTGGCTTTCGGTTTGGAAAATCAAGGAATCCCGCGAGAAGAAATGCTGGTTCGTGTCAAAGACGCTCTGGAACAAGTACGGATGAGCGAGTTTGCGACCCGGGAACCCGCGCGTCTTTCTGGTGGTCAAAAACAGCGGGTAGCCATTGCTGGCGTCGTTGCATTGCGCCCAGATATCATCATTCTTGATGAAGCCACTAGTATGCTAGATCCAGAAGGCCGTGAAGAAGTGATCGCAACGATCAAAAAAATCAAAGAGAAAAACAATTTGACCGTGCTTTCGATCACCCATGATATCGATGAAGCAGCCAATGCCAATCGGGTGCTGGTGATGCGTCAAGGAGAGCTCGTCCGCGAAGGGACACCCGCAGAGATTTTTTCTGCAGGTCCAGAACTGATTGAGCTAGGCTTAGATCTGCCATTTCCTGAAAAATTAAAGGCGGCACTAAAACAGCGGGGCGTCACGGTACCGCAAGCGTACTTAACTGAAGAAGGGATGGTGGATTGGCTATGGACATCCGTTTTGAACAAGTAGGATTCACCTACCAACCGCATTCTCCGTTTGAACAACGGGTTTTGTTCGATATCGATTTAGAGATCAAAGAAGGCTCTTATACCGCCTTAGTCGGTCATACAGGTAGCGGAAAATCTACGTTGCTGCAGCACTTGAATGCATTATTAAAACCAACGACTGGCACGGTCACGATCGGTGAGCGAGTCATCAAACCCGAGACAGACAACAAAAATCTAAAACCGTTACGTAAAAAAGTTGGGATCGTTTTTCAATTTCCTGAATCCCAATTATTTGAAGAAACCGTGGCGAGAGATATCGCTTTTGGACCGAAAAACTTTGGGGTCTCCGAAGAAGCAGCCAAAGGATTAGCCCAAGAATACATTCAATTGGTAGGTTTAGATGAGAGTTTTCTGGAACGTTCACCATTTGACCTTTCAGGGGGCCAAATGCGCCGTGTAGCGATTGCTGGGGTCTTGGCTATGGAACCAGAAGTTTTGGTCTTAGACGAGCCGACAGCGGGCTTAGATCCACAAGGACGCAAAGAGATGATGGAAATGTTTGATCGCCTGCATCGGGAAAAGAACATGACGATCATTTTAGTGACCCACTTGATGGATGATGTGGCAAACTATGCTGATTATGTCTATGTGTTAGAAAAGGGCCGTCTCGTCAAAGCCGGCACGCCGTCCGTTGTGTTTCAAGATACTGCCTGGTTGCAAGAAAAGCAGTTAGGGGTACCGACAGCAACCGCATTTGCGGAGCAACTCCAAGCCAGAGGATTGGCATTTGAGCAGTTGCCGCTAACGGCTGATGAACTGGCAGATGTTTTAGTAGCAAAGGGGGCGACTGCCCATGATGAATAAACTGATTTTCGGTCGTTTTATTCCCGGGGACTCCTTGATCCACCGTTTAGATCCACGGGTCAAATTGATTGCTAGTTTTTATTTTATCGCGATTATCTTTTTGGCAAATAATTGGCAAAGCTATTTATTAGCGGGGGTTTTTACGCTTTTTTGTATCTCCTTTTCAAAAATTGATTTTGGCTTCTTTATTCGCGGCGTACGTCCTTTGATTTGGCTGATTTTGTTTACCGTGGCGTTACAGATTTTATTTACTACCGGCGGCGACGTCTACTGGTCTTGGTGGATCTTTAACATCACAGAATTTGGTGTCCAAAACGGGATTTTTATTTTTTGCCGTTTTGTTTTGATCATTTTCATGTCGACCTTGTTGACGTTAACGACGCCTCCATTAGAGCTTTCAGATGCGATCGAATACATTTTGCGTCCTTTAAAAGCGATCCGTTTCCCTGTCCATGAAATCTCACTGATGCTGTCGATTGCGTTGCGCTTTGTGCCAACCTTAATGGATGAAACAGAAAAAATCATGAACGCCCAGCGTGCCCGTGGGGTCGATTTCGGCGAAGGGGGACTGTTGCAGAAGATGAAGGCGATCGTTCCTTTGTTGATTCCTTTATTTGTCAGCAGCTTTAACCGTGCGGAAGATCTAGCTACCGCTATGGAAGCCAGAGGCTATCAAGGCGGCGAAGGGCGTACCAAGTATCGTATTTTGCACTGGCATCAACGGGACACATTGGTTGTCATCGTTTTTGCGCTCTTTACAGTAGCGTTAGTGTTCTTAAGAGGATAAACGAAGACCTATGATTAAAGTCAACCCACGAAAGGTTCTTAACGAAGCAACGAGACTGCTGGCAATCCCAGCGGCTGGTTGGAAAAGGCCTGTCGATCGATCAGACTTTTCTCATAGGCCTTTTTTTGAAAAAATAGAAAGAAACAGGTGATTCAATGGTCCGCTATAAAGCGACGATCGCTTATGATGGTACGAATTTTCAAGGATTTCAGCGTCAACCCAATGGACGAACGGTTCAAGAAGAGATTGAAAAGACATTAACGAAGATGAACAATGGGCAGCCGATCCAGATTCATGGCTCTGGCCGCACCGATGCGGGGGTCCATGCGCAAGGGCAAGTGATCCACTTCGATTTCCCTCAAAAGCGTCCACTGGAAAAAATGCGCTTTGGTTTAGATACCCAAACGCCAGAAGATGTTGCGGTAAAATCGGTGGAGATCGTTGACGATACCTTCCATGCCCGCTACTTAGTCATTGAAAAAACCTACCAGTTTCGGGTAGACATTGGGAAACCCCGCAGTCCTTTCCGCCGCCATTATGCCAGCTATTATCCGTATCCGCTAGATTTGGAAAAAATCCAACGGGCGTTGCCAGATTTTTTAGGCACCCATGACTTTACCAGTTTTTGTGCGACGGGCAGTTCCGTCGATGACAAAACACGGACGATCCATGAGGCGTCCATGGCGGTCAATGACGCTGGAGATGAGTTGATTTTTAACTTTCGCGGCGATGGATTTTTGTATAAGATGATTCGGATCATGGTGGGCACATTGCTGAAAATCGGCAATGGACGCCTCGCACCTGACAGTATTCCTGCAATCATTGCGCAAAAAGACCGAAATGCGGCAGGACCCACAGCTCATCCAGAAGGATTGTATTTGGTTCATGTTGCCTATGAATAAGGAAAAAACACAAGCTTCGCTGCTCTTGTCCAACAAGAGAAAGCGAAAGCTTGTGTTTTTATTTTTTCTCAGGCAAAACAGGGGTAGTTTCTTGCCAATCTTCAGTCCTTTCCGTCGCGATTTTAGGCGCAGCAGTGGTGGGTGTTTTTTCCAAGGTACTGGCAGCGACTAAGGCGGCGATGGCTACCAAAAATGCAAAAAGCAAGTAAAGCAGCCAGCTCCAAGCAACGTGATAGCGATTGCCGATGCCTAAAAAGACCATTTGACCGACGGGGCCCCCTATCATCACAATGGTGGAAAAGATCCCGCTGCTGATGGCGAGATGTTCTTCATCGATCTCACGAATCAGATGTGCCGAAAAGCGGGGATTGATTTTCCCAATCAGGTAGCCTTCAGCAAAGAGCAGCGCAATCATGAGCCAACGGTTATGCAGGAAGAGAAAATTCAAGGTCAACAGACATAAAACGAAAGAGGTATACGCAATCAAGCGAACCAGACCGGTATTCTTGAACCAGTCGGCAGCAAACAAGGCACCAGCGACCATACCGATCGAAGTAGCGATACCTGCCATCGCAACGGTGTTACCATAAGTGGCAAACCAAAGCGCAAGGTCATCCAACAACTGGAGATTTAGTAGACCGCTCGTACTAGCTGCTAAGGTATTGATCAGTAAGGCAAAGAGGATCATCTTTTTAAGAAAAGCTGTACCAGTCAATAATTTAAAGGTTTCCGAGAAATTCTGAAAGAGTGGTGTTGGCGCTTGATTGATTTTCCCTGGCACCGCATAAAAGAGCGAGCGGTTCCAGAAGATCACGATGGCGGCTAAGAAAAACGTCACGGCATTGATCAAACCAAAAGCGGCAAAATTATTATTCAGTAAAACGATCCCCCAAGCACCGATCCCTTGAAAGACGATTTGAACGGTGGTTTGACACGCCATTTGAAAACCCATGGCACTGTCTAAGGCGTCAGCAGGCACAAGACGGCGAACATAGGGCAGCTGCAACCCAGAACAATAAGCGCCCAAACAATCAGATACAATGTTGATGCCTAGCAAAAGGAAGAAAGACCATAAACTAGGCGGCAATTGGATCAAAAAAGTGAGTGCCACAAAAAGTACTCCTTGTAATAGTCGACTGCTGATCATCCATTGCACTTTGTTTTTGGTACGATCGGCTAGATAGCCCGTCAGGATTCGTAAGAGATCAGGGACCAGCAGGGCCATGGAGGCTAAGGAAACAGCAAGGGCATTAAAGGGTAATGTACTGGCATAAACTACAAAGACGATATTAAATAAACTCATGCCGATGCCACTGAGTAAGGCGGCGTTGACTAAGGCACGATAGCCTTTGTTTTGTTGATATTCTTTCATCGAAATCATCCTTTCACGTTCTACGTTGTAAAATCAGTATAGGATGCTTTATACTAGGAAGAGAAAATATTCCACTATAGTGGAATTTAAATGTACCAGGAGCATACCAGAGGTTACTGTCACGAGTGGCTAACAGCTAAAAGAGTGGCATATAAATAGGGTACCGTAGATTTTGTTCCTCAACATTTTATAAGGTTGAATCTAAAATAGTAAAATTTAATTGCGGAGCTTCATTCGTGAAGCGGGTTTGGTTTGGCGTTTGCAGACTGATCGCTAGGAGGATAGTCATGGAAGAAGGAAAACTGTACCGACAATTGCGCAAAGAGCGCGGCTATACGATCGCTCAAGTGGCGGATGAACAAAACAGTCGCTCGTTTATCAGTAAATTTGAGCAAGGTGCTTCAAGTATCAGTATTCATCGATTGGAACGCCTATTAGAAAATATCCATGTTACGGTGGAGGAGTTTTATTATTTACGTGCACAACAAAAGGGCGTAAAAAGTCACGACAACCTGATGAGTTTCCCTAGCTATATGACGAGCGAATTTATGGATTTACTGGATCGAATCTTAGGGATCAACAAAGAAGCTTACTTGAGTAACGCCCACGCCCAGCGAAGCAAAGAAGGGCTGGAGGAAATGCGCAGCGAACTGATCGCCGCTTCCAAACAGCATTCTTTTGTTTTTCTGTACCTTGAGATTACAAAGGAGATACATGAAATCAATCTCTCAGGTTCTAAACCCGACCGCTCACCCGATGAATATATGGAAAAGCTACGCATCAAAACCCGACCCGTCATCTCCTACCTTATGAAAGTAGACAACTGGGGCGTCTATGAGATTTTGCTGTTTCGCTATTTTCAATTCTTGTTTCCTGTCGAAGCCTCCTATCACTTACTGCAGGTTGCTATTTCACGGACCAAAAAAGAACAAGGTTTGTCCTTGATGCGAGAAATACAAATGGATTTGATTTTTAGTTGTTTTACGACGTTTGTCAATTTTCGCCGTCTGGAGTGGGCAAAAGAGGTGTTGACCATTGCGGAGGAATTATTGGCAGATCGCGGAGACATGCTAAACAGTACGCATCTCCTTTGCTATCAAGGATGGTATTGGTATATTTATGGCGATCAAGAAAAAGGACTGTTGAAATTCGACCAAGGGCTTTCGATCTTTCGCGTCTTGAAACAAACCAAAATGGTTAAATTATGGGAGCGATCGTTGCACTCCATCAAGAAAAATGCGGAAGAACCTAACAGTTATCTTATGTTTCGCTAAACGCTCTAAGGGCTAGGTATTTGGCCTCGAATCGAAGGGGATCTATTCGATAGTGGAGGCTAAGGCCACTAGAGCGAACAGCTGCGGAACCCCAGCACAAAAAAAGAACCAAACTCACCGATCATTGAGGGACACCCATAAGTCAGCGTTTGCTCTAACTTAAGGGGATCACCTCAAAAAGACGAGTTGGTTCTTTTTCGATTAGTTTTCTGGCGCTTGATCCATGAGTTGACGTTGTTCGGCCAAGACTTGCTTTTTGGCTACTTGTTTCTGGTAAAACCAAGCAAACAAGATAAACAATGCGATGCAGCCGAAGAACAAGAAAACACCGATAACAAAGCCTTGCGGCAAGAAGGACAGTTCCAAGTGATGGCTACCACTTGGGATCGTCACACTGATAAAGCCGTCTTGAAAGGCCGTGATTGGGACTTCTTTGCCATCAAGCGTAGCAGTCCAGCCCTTGTCATAAGGGATGGTCGTCACAAGCTGCTGCTCTTTTTCAGTCGTGATATCGGCTTTGGCACTGCGTTTGCCGACCGTCATAGCGACCCCTCGATCTTGGATCGCATCAATTGCTTGTTGGTAGGCGTTGGTATCCAAGGTGACGACTTGCGGGTTTTGGAATGAGATCTCAGGTGTTCCGTAGAAGCTGACGGTGAATTGAACCGTCGTATCGGTCTCGTAGTGCCCTAAGTCGTAGTATTGACCAATGATACTGATTTGCGTTTCTCGCTGCTGGCCGTTGACTGTTACGGTGGCAGATGAGCTTTCCAATTCTCCGAAGTTGGCAGGGAAGAGACTCAAGTACGCTTGCGAGTTCGCCGGAACCTCCACTTGCCAAGTCACTTCTTTTGCGACATTGCTTTCTTGCTCGGTAAATTTCATATACATGCCGTCATTGGTGATATCTGTATTTTTACTATGGATCACCGTGATCGGCTGAAAGGCAAAATACTCTAAATTTAAATCGGCCAATCCATTGAAAAGATTTTTCTGGCTCGTCAAGTTGTCGTTTTGCGGCTGTTCAATCGATTCGATGGTCGGTTCAGCCAAGAAACCTAGCGGTAACGCATTTTGATTTTCATAAAGCTTGTATTCACCAGATTCCCCGACTCGTTGAAAGCCATATTTGGTGAGATTTGGCTTGGAGATATTGTATTTGATCCCTGTAAAAGCATCCATCAGCAAGGTATTATTCGGATAGCGGATATTTAAATTGGTACCGCGGGACCGAAAGCCCAGTTTGTCCAGGTAGCTTGAAGAATTGCGGTTACGGATCGAAGAAAACATGCTGACACCGCTGTAGCCATAATTGATACTGTCGTTGGAAGAAACAGGATCAAGGTTTTCTAATCGGAAAAAGGTATCGTTGTCTTCGTTGGCTTGAGTGACAAGTTTTTTGATGTCCGGATAAGGTTCTGTATACAAACTGCGAGAAGCATAGTTCCAATCATTCAAAATTCCGCGAACCATGCCGCTGGTATTGACGGCCATTTCTCCGCAGACGAAGATCAGCATCAAGATCGTCACTCGTTTTTGTGTTAAAAGCCCTAATTGCCCGAACCCAATACATAACAAGTAAAGAACAAAGAATACGATCGTTAGCGCAAAAGAAGTAGCGGAAACATATTCATAGGTTCCAGGTCCTTTCAATGCGTAGGAAAGGGCAAACACCACGATCGTAGAAAGACCAATAATGAGAAACAATCCACGATCTTTTTGCTGCAGCTGCTCCCACCCGTATCCCGCCAGCATGATCACTAAGAAGGAGAACAAATAGGCATAACGGAAAAGGAACATATTTGGGGCATGCATCCCGTGCCAAAAAAGATTCATCGGCACGATATAAAAACTGGCAATCAAAACAGCAAACATGCCAGCGTATAAGAATTTATCCTTCAAGCGGATTTTCTTCGAAACAAAATATAAAATACATAACAGCAACGGCAATAAGCCGATATAGATGAAGGGAATGGAGCCGTATTTTGTTGTATCGTATACTCCAATCATGTTTTTCATTACAAGGTCAAAGACATCGGTGGCTTCGGTTTTAAAGGAAGAAATCGTCGTCAACTCTTCCCCGTTCGACCGCAAATCCAGCAGGGCAGGTAAGATGATCACCATTGAGGCGCCCCCTGCTAACAAGGAGGTGATGCCGTAAGGGATGATCGCCCCGCGAGCTTGTTTCCAGTTGCGGCCCAATTGGACCAAGAAATACATCACGGAAAAGAGACCAATCATAAAGCCCATGTAAAAACTGGATAAAAATAACAGCAAGTAGCTGATAAACAGCACGACTGGTTTTTTCTTTTTCACTAAACGGTCAATGCCTAAAATCACCAGTGGCAGATAGATCATGGCATCAAGCCACATGATCAGTTCCGAATGGGCGGTGATGAAGGACATCAAGGCATAACAGACGGCTAAGGTCACGTGTTGCCAACGTTGGATCTTAAAGGTTTGGCTGGCATAAAACCAAAACGCCAAGCCCGCGCTGCCGATCTTGATCAAGGTCAAAAAGTACAGCGCATCTGGCATCAGCTGATTCGGGAATAACAAGACCAGGGGAGTGAAGATCCCGCCTAAGTAATAGGAGATCAATGCCAGATAATTTAAGCCTAAGGAGGCGTTCCACGTATAAAAGATACTTTGCTTGCCTAAGAGCATATTGCGGAAGCTGGCATGAAAGTTTGAGAATTGCGAAAAGGCATCACTGGCTAAGACACTGCGGCTGCTGCCAGGGTAGATGCCAATGGTCAAATAGATCACTGCCATGATAAGAAACGGCAAGAAGAAACTAGCAAGCATATAAGGCCAATGTTGTTTGGCAAATGTTTTTATTTTCGTCACAAGAAGTCACCTGTTCTTTATCAATTTTTTCTTAGTTTACCACAGGTGAATCGATTAAAAAAACAAAGACCTATTTTCTTTAATGAAAACCTAAGTGAAAGCGCACCAAAGAAAAAAGGGCACAAAAAAAGCCGTTCAAAACGAACGGCCGAAAAGGTCTAATTATACGCGCTCAACTTTTCCAGATTTCAAAGCACGAGTTGACACCCAAACTTTTTTAGGTTTTCCGTCAATCATAACGCGAACTTTTTGCAAGTTAGGTTTCACAGTACGTTTTGTCGCATTCATTGCGTGAGAACGATTGTTTCCACTTGTAGTTTTACGTCCAGTAAAGTAACAAACTTTAGCCATGTGGTTATTTCCTCCTTTGCCTTGATGTTGGAGCGCTATTTCAGCTCATACCATCTGAATTTATCACAGAAAGGTGAAAAAAGCAAGAGTAATTTTCAAGAAACATTGACTTTTCCCGGTAAACATTGTAAATTAAACAAGGTCGAAATGCAAGACGTTTGGTCAGAAAGCCCCTTTTCATATGTCTCATCCTTTTATTTGCGGTACAGCTATGATAAAATATGTAAGAAGAAAGATGGGTCATGCCCATTGAAGGAGGCTATAAAATGGCTGTAAAAATTCAAACCTCATCAGGTATTATTGAAATCAGCAATGAAGTCATTGCAACAGTGGTCGGAGGCGCAGCAACAGATGTGTTCGGCATTGTTGGTATGGCTAGCAAGAAACAAATCAAAGATAACATCAATGAAATTTTACGAAAAGAAAATTATTCTCGCGGTGTCGTTGTCCGCCAAGAAGAAAACGGCATTGCAGTGGATGTATACACGATCGTCAGCTATGGAACAAAGATTTCCGAAGTTTCCCGCAACGTGCAGGAAAAAGTGAAATACAACTTAGAAACGATGCTAGGTGTATCTGCGAACTCGGTAAATGTATTTGTTCAAGGCGTACGTGTACTGCCAGATTAGGCAAGGGATCCGTTCATGGCGGATGATTTTAAGGAGGACTATCTAAGTGAAGGTAACGAATATCAGCGCAAGTCAGTTTCAAGAAATGGTGCAGGCAGGCGCGGCTCGTCTACAAGTTAATGCAGAGTTTGTCAACTCATTGAATGTGTTTCCTGTTCCAGATGGAGATACCGGGACAAACATGAATCTATCCATGACCAGTGGAGCAAAAGCTGTCGCAGATGCGACTTCAGAAAACGTCGGCGATCTTGCCGCTACACTTTCAAAAGGACTATTGATGGGCGCACGTGGGAATTCCGGCGTCATTTTGTCTCAATTATTCCGCGGTTTTTCTAAAGCAATTCCAACCGTAGAAACACTCACTGCACCAGAATTGGCTCAAGCCTTTACTCATGGAGTAGAAACCGCCTATAAAGCAGTCATGAAGCCTGTGGAAGGAACCATCCTGACTGTGGCACGCATCGCCGCTGAATATGGCGAGAAAAAAGCCCAAACCACTGATGATTGTATCGAAGTCATGAAAGCAGTGGTTCATGGCGCAAAACGGTCATTGGCGAAAACCCCTGATCTATTACCGGTTTTAAAAGAAGTCGGTGTGGTAGATAGTGGCGGTCAAGGCCTGTTGTTTATCTATGAAGGTTTCTTAAATGCATTGACCGGGGAATACCCAGCCGATGAAATTTTTGAACCATCTCCAGCTGCAATGGATGAAATGGTCAATGCGGAACATCATCGCAGTATCCAAGGGCAATTAGCGACTGAAGACATCACTTTTGGTTATTGTACAGAAATCATGGTGAAAATTGGTGAAGGTCCGACCGTTGATAGTGAATTCGATTATGAAACATTCCGTAATTACTTAAACGAGTTGGGAGATTCCTTATTAGTGGTCAACGACGATGAGATCATCAAAGTCCATGTTCACACGGAACATCCCGGCGAAGTCATGAATTATGGGCAAAAATTTGGTTCATTGGTGAAAATCAAAGTCGACAACATGCGCCTTCAGCATGAAACGATCTTGGAACACGATCAGCAAGAAGCAAAACCAGCACCAGTAAAACGTCCGCGGACACCATTTGCGATCATTGCGATCGCGGCGGGGGAAGGCTTGAAAGAATTGTTTACTAGCCTAGGCGCTTCTTATGTCATCAGTGGTGGCCAAACGATGAACCCAAGCACAGAAGACATTTTGGTGGCCATCAATGAAGTCAATGCTGATCAAGTGATCGTCTTACCGAACAACAAAAATATCTTTATGGCGGCGCAGCAAGCAGCGGAAGTTTCCGAGATTCCAGTAGCGGTTGTTGAAACACGGACGATCTCTCAAGGGATGACAGCGATGCTGGCATTCCACGAGCAGTCCACACTAGCTGAAAATCAGCAAGCCATGACCGATGTCTTAGCAAGTGTTGTCAGCGGATCAGTGACTCATGCAATCCGTAATACATCAATCGATGGCATCGAAATCACAGAAGGCGACTTCTTAGGAATGGTCGACGGCAAAATCGTTGTTTCTGTTCCTGATCGTTTCTCTGCTTCTATGACTACCTTAGAAAAAATGATCACAGAAGATACTGAGATCGTGACCATCATTATCGGTGAAGAAGGCAAAGCCAAAGAAGCAGCGAAAATCGAAGAAGCGATCGTTGAACTGCATCCTGAGATCGAAGTAGAGATCCATCAAGGAGATCAGCCGGTTTATCCGTATCTTTTCTCAGCAGAATAAACAAATTAGGCGGCGGGGGCAAAAATCGTAGATGATTTTTGGCTCCGTCTTTTTCTATGAATGCAGGACTCTCTGCAATAATTAAAATCACTTTGGAAAAGGAGGGTACCTATGCTGAATCAGCCACTTACGGTATTAAAGGGTGTCGGAGAAAAACGCGCCCAAGACTTGGCGAGTTTAGGAATCGAGACCATCGAAGACCTGCTAAAGTATTACCCGTTTCGTTATGAAGACATTCAAGAACGGCAATTAGCGGAGATTCAAGACCAAGAAAAAGTAACGATCAAGGGGATCGTCGTTTCCCCACCGGTCGTCAATCGCTTTGGCTACAAGAAAAGTCGGTTGCAATTTCGCATGATGCAAGACCACGATGTCTTTAATGTCTCCTTTTTCAATCAGCCTTATTTGAAGGACAAAGTAGAGGTCTCAGAAGAGATCGCCGTCTATGGCAAATGGGACGCCAAACGCAAAGGTCTGACGGGGATGAAAATTCTTGGCAGCAAAAGTGGCGAGGACTTTGCCCCAATTTATCATGTCAATAAAGCCGTGCGTCAAAGTGTGTTGATCGAACTGATCAAACAGGCATTCCTTGATTTTGGTGATCAGATCCCCGAGATCTTGCCTTTGTCATTGATCGAAAAATATCGCTTGTTGGATCGGAAATCCGCGATGTTTGCGATGCACTTTCCCAAAGATCCCCAAGAGAGTCATCAAGCGAAGCGTCGGGTGATTTTTGAAGAGTTCTTTTTGTTCCAAATGCAGATCCAAGGACTGAAGAGAAGCGAAAAAGCCGAGAAAAACGGCTTGGCGATCGATTACGATGTGCAACGCTTGAAAGAATTTACTCGTAAACTGCCCTTTGAATTGACGAATGCGCAAAAGCGCGTGACCAATGAAATCTGCCATGACCTGAAAAGTCCGCAGCACATGCAACGGCTTTTGCAAGGGGATGTTGGGAGTGGGAAAACAGTCGTGGCGGCGATCGCCCTCTATGCTACGATGACGGCTGGCTTTCAGGGGGCGCTGATGGTGCCGACTGAGATTTTGGCCCAACAGCACCTAGAGAGCTTGAATCAACTCTTTGACCCCTTAGAAGTGACCACCGCTCTTTTGACAGGCTCGACCAAACCAAAAGAACGGCGGGTCATCTTAGAACAATTAGCAGCTGGGGAGATCGACATCATCGTTGGGACCCATGCGCTGATTCAAGAAGGGGTAGACTTTGCACATCTTGGCTTAGTCATCACCGATGAACAACACCGTTTTGGGGTCAATCAGCGAAAAGTCTTAAGGGAAAAAGGCTATCTTCCTGATGTACTCTTTATGACCGCCACGCCGATCCCTCGTACGCTAGCGATCACGGCTTATGGCGAAATGGATGTTTCGGTGATCGATGAGATGCCGGCAGGACGGATTCCTGTAGAGACGCGCTGGGTCCGACCGCCGCAGTTTGAATCGATCTTAGAGTGGGCGCAAAAAGAATTGGCCCAAGGGCACCAGATGTATGTCATCTGTCCTTTGATCGAAGAATCCGAAATGCTGGATGTCAAGAATGCCACGGAGATTTATGAGCAGCTGCAAAGTTATTTTTCCCCAACCTATCAAGTAGGGATGCTGCATGGGAAAATGAAGAATCAAGAAAAAGACACTATTATGGAAGCCTTCAAAGAAAATCAACTGCAGATCTTGGTTTCCACGACAGTCATCGAAGTAGGGGTCAATGTCCCTAATGCGACAGTGATGCTGATCATTGACGCTGATCGCTTCGGGTTAGCCCAGCTCCACCAATTACGTGGACGGGTAGGGCGCGGTGCCGATGCTTCTTACTGTATATTGATCGCAAACCCGAAAAATGAGACGGGGGTCGAACGAATGAAGATCATGACAGAAACCACCAACGGCTTTGTAGTCAGCGAAAAAGACTTGCAGTTGCGGGGGCCAGGAGAAGTCTTCGGCAATCGACAATCGGGCTTGCCAGAGTTTGCGGCTGCCGATTTAGTCGCGGATGCCCACATTTTAGAAGTGGCTCAAGTCGAAGCTACCCAGCTTTGGCAAAAAAATGGCTGGCAGCTATTGCCAGAATTTTCGGCGTTGGCGAACTATTTAGCAGCAAAAAAAGCAGACAAACAATTTTTTGATTAAAGAATATGCTATACTGATTGGGAAAATGAAGGGAGTGGCAGCGAGATGCGGATTGCTGTTGATGCAATGGGCGGAGACAACGCCCCAAAAGCGATCGTAGAAGGGGTCATGCTGGCGAAAAAAGATTTTCCAGAGATTGAATTCCTCCTTTACGGAAAAGAAAATGAAATCAAAAAATACATGACGGATGATAAAAATGTCACTATTATCCACACAGATGAAAAAATCAATAGTGATGATGAACCTGTTAAAGCAATCAGACGAAAAAAAACCGCTTCAATGGTCTTAGCGGCACAAGCAGTGAAAAATGGCGAAGCAGATGCGATTTTTTCAGCCGGAAATACCGGTGCTTTATTAGCGGCCGGGTTGTTCATCGTTGGTCGGATCAAAGGGATCGACCGTCCCGGATTGATGTCCACAATGCCAGTGATCGGCAAAGATGCTGGCTTTGACATGCTGGATCTAGGCGCTAATGCCGACAATAAACCAGAACATTTGGCAAACTATGCCGTCTTAGGGTCCTTTTATGCCCAAAAAGTTCGCGGGATCAATCGACCAAGGGTCGGCTTGTTAAATAACGGAACGGAAGAAACCAAAGGCAGCGAATTGACGAAAAAAGCCTTTGAACTGCTTTCGCAAGACCCTACGATCCATTTTATCGGCAATGTCGAGGCTCGGGAATTATTGGATGGTGCAGCTGACGTCGTCGTGACAGATGGCTTTACTGGAAATGCTGTTTTGAAATCGATCGAAGGAACTGCCTTGAACTTAATGGCGTTGTTGAAACAATCGATTCTTGATTCAGGTACCAAAGGGAAATTAGGGGCGTTGTTACTGAAGGATGCGTTGCGAAAAGTAAAAAATGAGATGGATTATGCGAAACATGGCGGGGCCGTATTGTTTGGTTTGAAAGCACCAGTCATCAAAACCCATGGGGCGACAGGACCAGAAGCGGTAGCGTACACCATCAAGCAGATCCATACGATGCTAGCAACAGATGTTGTGGCCCAATTGGTCGCACATTTTGAAGAAATGCCGACTGCAAAAGACGAAACGCAATCATAATGCAATCATTGTAATGAAATTGCAAAAATATCTAGACAAAAAGCATAGAAAGCAGTACAATGTTTGTTAGCCATTCTATGTTTTGTGCAAACGCGTGGAGGTGAAGCCAGTTGACACGAGATGAAGTATTCAAGAAAGTTGCGGTCGTGATCGCCAATCATTTTGAAATTGACGCAGAGAACGTAACGGATACGATGAGCATTAAAGACGACTTGAACGCTGATTCGATCAGTGTGATGGAATTCGTCCTTGAACTAGAAGATGAATTTGGTACCGAGATTTCTGATGAAGATGCCGAGCAGATCGAAACAGTCGGTGGAGCGGTTGATTATATTTCAAGCCATCTTGCTTAAGACAGACATAAGAGCTAAGTCCTAGATGACTTAGCTCTTTCTTTCTCATAATTGATCCGCCGTGATTTGGGCGGCTTTTCTTCAAAAATGCAATCTAAAAAACGATGGTTAAACCTGACATATCGGCGTTGGAAGCGTAATGTAAATTTTCTGAAAATTCAGTGTTTTAAGTTTTCTGGGACTTGCATTATTGTTAGCATTTCTATATAATTATTAAGAATATATTATACAATGTTAAGAAAGCTTTTGGAAATGAAATGCATGTTCCTTCTTTTTTTACATTAAAACGCAAGACATCTTAGAAAGTAGAGAGGGGTATTCGATTGTCCAGAGATAATCAATTACTAGATGTTCAAAACCTTCACACAGGTTTTCGTATCAAAGACGATTACTATGACGCAGTAGATGGTATTTCTTTTACACTGGATCGTAATGAGATCTTAGCAATCGTAGGAGAATCTGGTTGCGGAAAAAGTACGTTAGCTACAACGATCATGGGGCTACATGACCCAAACAACACGAAAATCACTGGAGAAATCTTATATAAAGATTTAAATTTGTCAAACTTAAATGAAACGTTATACAACAAAATTCGCGGAAATGATATTGGGATGATTTTCCAAGATCCGTTGTCTGCGCTGAATCCGTTGATGCGGATCGAAGACCAAATCAAAGAAGGCTTGTCTTATCATACAGATATGAATGCCGAACAGCGCCAAGCACGGGCATTAGAATTATTAGAACAAGTTGGGATCCCGAATCCACCGCGAGTAGGACGTCAATACCCTCATGAATTGTCAGGTGGGATGCGTCAGCGGGTCATCATTGCGATCGCGATTGCTTGTAAACCACCAATCATTATTGCCGATGAACCAACGACCGCGTTGGACGTGACGATCCAAGCACAGATCCTTGATCTACTAAAAGATTTGCAAGAAGAAACGCAAACGGGGATCATTTTGATCACCCACGATTTAGGTGTCGTAGCAGAGATGGCCGACCGAGTAGCCGTAATGTACGGGGGACAGTTTGTGGAAGTCGCAACAGCCGAAGAGTTGTTTGCCAATCCGAAACATCCATACACCCGCTCACTACTTAACTCGATCCCTCAAGAAAACTCACAAGACAGTGAACTGCATGTGATCGAGGGCGTGGTTCCTTCCTTGAAAAATATGCCTCGGACCGGTTGTCGGTTTGCCGCACGGATTCCTTGGATTCCTGAAAGCGACCACGAAGCAAACCCAGTCTTGCATGAAGTAGCACCTGATCATTTGGTCCGTTGCACATGCTACAAGCATTTTCATTTTAGAGACGAAGAAGGAGAAGTGTAGATGACAGAATTAATTACAATCAAAGATCTGAAAGTCCACTATCCTATTCGCAGCGGATTCTTCAACCGCGTCACGGACCATGTGTATGCCGTTGACGGTGTGGACTTCATCATTGAAAAAGGAAAAACCTACGGATTGGTTGGTGAGTCTGGTTCTGGTAAATCCACAACTGGGAAAGCTATCGTTGGGTTAGAAAAAATCACTAGCGGTGAAATCATTTATGATGGGCAAGACGTGACCAAACGTTCCGTCCGCAAAAAAATGAACTACAACAAAGATGTCCAAATGATTTTCCAAGATTCAATGTCCAGCTTGAATCCTAAAAAACGCGTGGTAGACATTATCGCCGAACCATTGCGCAACTTTGAACGCTTAAGCGATCAAGAAGAGAAAACACGTGTGAAAAGTTTGTTGGATATCGTTGGGATGCCAGAAGATGCCCTATACAAATATCCTCACGAGTTCTCTGGTGGACAACGTCAGCGGTTAGGGGTTGCCCGCGCGGTAGCATCCAATCCAAAACTGATCGTCGCCGATGAGCCGGTTTCAGCTCTTGACTTATCCGTGCAAGCGCAAGTACTGAACTTTATGAAACGGATCCAGCAAGAATTTGGCTTAAGTTTCTTATTTATCTCTCATGACTTAGGGGTCGTAAAACACATGTGTGACAATATCGCCATCATGTACAAAGGCCGCTTCGTTGAGATCGGGACACGGGAAGATATCTACCAAGACCCGCGTCACATCTATACAAAACGTTTATTATCAGCGATTCCTCAAATCGACGTAAAAAATCGCGATGCTCACAAAGAAAACCGCCGCAAGGTCGAGTTGGAATATGTGACCCATCAAAAAGATTACTACGACGAATCTGGCAGAGTGTATGACTTGCGTAAAATCACCGAGTCGCACCAAGTCGCATTGAAAAACGGGGGTGCTGAATAATGTGGAAAACAATTCTACGTCGTTTGTTGTTGATGATCCCGCAAGTCATTATTTTGAGTATCTTGATTTTCTTGATCGCACAAGCAATGCCTGGGGATCCATTTACTGGTTTGATCAATCCAAACCAAGATCCAGCTGTTATTGAGCGGATGCGTGAAGCCGCTGGTTTGAATGACCCATGGTATACCCAGTATTTCCGTTGGATCGGAAATGCCTTAAAAGGGGACTTTGGACAAAGCTTTATCTATAAATTGCCTGTTTCAACATTATTAGCAGGACGTATCAGCAATACATTGTGGTTATCTTTATTGACGGTCATTTTGACTTACGTGATTGCCATTCCTTTAGGGATGTGGGCAGGACGTTACCAAAATTCATTGCTTGATAAAGTCGTCGTTGTTTACAACTTCTTCAGTTTCGCCGTACCGTTGTTTATCTTTGCGTTGATCGCATTGTTCATCTTCGGTTACCGATTGGCTTGGTTCCCAACGGGTGGTTCCGTTGCACCGGGGGTCAGCGGCATGGCTGAGTTTTGGAGTCGTTTGTATCACCTACTATTACCGGCGATCACTTCTGCATTATTAGGAACAGCAGTGACGATCCAATACTTGCGAAGTGAAGTCATTGATTCGAAATCATTGGATTTCGTTCGTACCGCCCGTTCAAAAGGGGTACCAACGAATAAAGTCTTCTCACGTCACGTTTTCCGGAATGCATCGTTGCCGATCGCATCACAAATGGGTTACGAGATCACGTCATTGATCGCAGGTTCTGTGGTCATTGAGAAAATCTTCGCCTACCCAGGTGTCGGAAAACTGTTTATCGATAGTATCGTCCAACGGGACTATGCCGTGATCACTTCACTAACATTGATCTTAGGACTAGCGACCTTGATCGGTACGCTACTGTCAGATATCATCATGAGTATTGTCGATCCAAGAATCAGAATCCAGTAATAGGAGGGGATAAATGTGTCTGAAAAGAAAGAAAAAGTACTAAAACAAGAGAGCATCCCGCCTATGGGATTGAAAATGATTTTTCGCGAATTCTTAAAAGATAAAATGGCGATCTTTTCATTAGTTTTGTTAGTCGCAGTTTTATTATTCGTGTTTATCGGCTCGGCAGTTATCGATCAATCACAAGTGATGCGTGTCAGCATCCTTGATAAATACGCTGTACCTGGCGCGATTTCGCCAAACGGCGGCACCTACCTTTTAGGGGCGGATGAAGGTGGCCGTGATGTTTGGGGACAATTGATCATCGGTGCGCGTAACTCAATCTTGATTGGTTTTTCAATCACGATCATTACGTCGATCGTTGGGGTCGGACTAGGGATCATCTCAGGTTACTACGGCGGCATCATTGATAATATTTTGATGCGTATCGTTGACTTCGTTATGATTTTACCGATCATGCTGATCATTATCGTTATCGTATCGATCGTACCTCGTTATAACGTTTGGACCTTTATATGGGTCATGAGTGCCTTTTACTGGGTCGGAAAAGCAAGGCTCTTCCGAAGTAAGACCCTTTCAGAAGGCCGTCGCGACTATGTTAGTGCATCGAAAACTCTCGGAACCAATGACTTTGTCATCATGTTCCGCGAAATCATGCCGAACCTTAGCTCATTGATCATCACCAACTTAACAATGAACTTTGCAGCGAATATCGGTATTGAAACGACACTAACATTCTTAGGTTTTGGTCTGCCGACCAATGTTCCAAGTTTGGGGACACTGATCGGGTATGCCAGCAGCGGTGATGTGCTGGTCAACAGACAGTGGATCTGGTTACCCGCATCAATTCTAATTTTAGTCTTGATGTTGAGTATCAATTACGTTGGTCAAGCATTTAAGCGTTCAGCGGATGCGCGCCAACGACTAGGATAAACAAGGAGGATACAGGATGAAGAAAAATATTTTTGGTATGGTCACTCTTTTGTCAGTGTTAGCACTGGCAGCGTGTGGCAGCAACGGCGGCGGAACCGATTCTTCTGGCGGCGGCAGCAATGCAGCAAACGATACGGAAGATGTAAGCAACTTCCCAATCGAAGTTAGCAATGATGCAGAGGCAATCGAAGGTGGTACTTTGGATGTTGCAGTAGTGATGGATACGCAATTCCAAGGGTTGTTCCAAACAGAATTTTATCAAGATAACTATGATGCACAATTTATGTTGCCAAGTAATGAAAGTTTATTCGTCAATGACGCTGATTTCAAAATTGTTGACGGCGGAGCTGCAAACCTTGAGCTAGATGAAGACAACAACACAGCAACAATTACTTTACGCGACAACCTGAAATGGTCTGATGGCGAAGATGTTACGGCAGATGATATCATCTTCACTTACGAAGTAATTGGTAACAAAGATTATACTGGTATTCGTTATGATAGTAACTTTACTAACATTGTTGGTATGGAAGACTACCATGATGGCAAAGCTGATACTATTTCTGGTATCACCAAAGAAAGTGACAAAGTTGTTAAAATCCAATACAAAGAAGTTCACCCTGGTATGTTGCAAGCCGGCGGCGGTATTTGGGCTTCTGCGTTACCAAAACACGCCTTTGAAGGAATCGAAGTCAAAGATATGGAATCAAGCGATCAAGTTCGTAAAAATCCAATCGTCTTCGGACCATATGTAATGTCAAATATCGTAGCTGGTGAATCCGTAGAATACGTTCCAAATGAATACTATTATGGAGATAAGCCGAAACTAGATAAATTATCATTTAAAGCAGTTCCAACTTCATCTATTGTTGAAGCGATGAACGCAAAACAATATGATATGGCTTTATCAATGCCGACCGATACGTATCCTACTTATAAAGATACTGACGGTTATCAAATCTTAGGCCGAACAGATACTGCTTACACTTATTTAGGTTTCAAATTAGGTAAATGGAATGCCGATGAAGGAAAAGTAGAGTATAATCCTGATTCAAAAATGGCTGACAAGTCATTGCGTCAAGCAATGGGCTATGCATTAGATAATGATGCTGTCGGAAGTCGTTTCTACAATGGCTTGCGTACAAATGCAACGACATTGATCCCACCAGTATTCGGCACATTGCACAACACCGAAGTAGAAGGCTACACTTTAAACATCGACAAAGCAAATCAATTACTTGATGATGCTGGCTACAAAGATGTTGATGGTGATGGCATGCGTGAAGACAAAAATGGTGAGAAATTAACCATCAACTTTGCTTCAATGTCCGGTGGCGAAACAGCACAACCATTAGCAGATTACTACATCCAACAATGGAATGAAATTGGACTTGATGTACAATACACCACAGGTCGCTTGATCGACTTCCAAGCATTCTATGACAAATTGGAAAATGATGATCCTGAGATTGATGTTTATCAAGGTGCATGGAATACTGGTTATGACCCATCACCAATGGGCTTGTATGGACCTAACTCTGCGTTCAACTACACTCGTTTTGAATCAGAAGAAAATACGAAGCTATTAGAAGCAATCGATTCAAAAGATTCGTTTGACGAAGCAAAACGTAAAGAAGCATTTGATGCATGGCAAGCATATGCGGCAGATGAAGCGTTTGTTATCCCAACACTTTATCGTAGTGCGGTGTTACCTGTATCAAACCGCGTCAAAGACTTCACATGGGCCTACGATGTGAATTACAATCCTTGGGCAACAATTTCAGTTACAGCTGAATCTCGTTAATCAATGATCGGTGAAAAGACGTCCTTTCTGGGACGTCTTTTTTTTCTGTTTTTTTGCGGGTATCTGAGGAAAACAGGCTTTTTTATACAGGAGAAGATTAAGTAGATAAATTTTTATTACAGTCTTTCCAAGAATTTGGAGGAAACATTTCATAATTCGGCAAAAACCAGTATAATAGGGAAGTGTCGATAAACTAATGAAGGAATGTGACAAATGAATACACAATTAACGAAAGAACTAAAAGAAAAGTTTGATATTGTGTTCCATGATGTAGATCTGCTTGAACAAGCGTTTACGCATTCATCTTATGTGAATGAGCACCGCAACTTGCACTTGTCAGATAACGAACGTTTAGAGTTTTTGGGCGATGCTGTCTTAGAGTTGATCGTTTCACGGTATTTGTATCGTGAATTGCCAGATCTGCCCGAAGGTAAGCTGACGAAGTTACGGGCGGCAATCGTTCGCGAAGACAGTTTATCCATGTTTGCCAAAGATTGCCGATTCGATGAATACATTCGTCTAGGCAAAGGGGAAGAAAACTCTGGCGGTCGTAAACGACCTTCTTTGCTTTGTGATCTATTTGAAGCCTTTTTAGGTGCGTTATACTTGGACCAAGGACTGGAAAGTGTCAGCGGCTTTTTGACGAAAGTTGTTTTTCCAAAAGTAAAAGCAGGTGCTTTTTCCCATGAGATGGATCACAAGACCCGCTTGCAAGAAGTCTTGCAGCGTGGCGGCGATGTTTCCATCAATTATCGTTTGATCAAAGAAGCAGGCCCCGCCCATGAACGGATTTTTTGGACGGAAGTCTATTGCGATGATACCTTGATCGGAAAAGGACAAGGAAAATCGAAGAAATTATCAGAACAGGACGCCGCGGCGAATGCCTTGGCAGATCTTGAACAGTAAGAGAGGACTGGCGGAGTGTATTTAAAACGAATAGAGATTGCCGGCTTTAAATCCTTTGCCGACCGCACAGTCATTGATTTCGAGCATCGTGTGACTGCAGTCGTCGGACCAAATGGCAGCGGCAAGAGCAATATTACCGAAGCGATTCGTTGGGTTTTAGGAGAACAATCTGCCAAAAATCTACGTGGTGGCAAAATGCCTGATGTTATTTTTGCAGGTTCTGACACCCGCAGAGCGCTAAATATAGCGGAAGTGACGATCGTTTTAGACAATAGCGATCATTATTTGCCGATGGATTACAGTGAGATCAGCGTGACTCGCCGCTTGAGAAGAACCGGCGAAAGCGACTTTTTCTTAAATAAACAAGCTTGCCGCTTAAAGGATATCCAAGAGTTGTTTATGGACTCTGGGTTGGGGAAAGAATCATTTTCGATCATTTCCCAAGGCAAGGTAGAAGCAATTTTTAGCAGCAAACCAGAAGACCGTCGTGGGATTTTTGAAGAAGCGGCGGGGGTATTGAAATACAAACAGCGGAAAAAGAAAGCCGAGCAAAAGTTGTTTGAAACGGAAGACAATTTAAGCCGTCTACAAGATATCATTTATGAACTAGAAGATCAGTTGGTGCCTTTGGCAGCCCAAAGTGAAGCAGCCAACCGTTTTTTAGCGTTAAAAGAAAAATTGACGACGGTTGATGTGGCCTATGCGGTCTTAGAGATCACGAAAGCAAAAGAAGCGTGGGAGACAGCCAAAGCTCAACTAAGTACCTTTAACCAAGAACTGGCGCAGATTTCCGAAAAGATCAATCAAGGGGAACTGTCGCTACATTCTTTGCGGCAACAACGTACTGCTTTTGATGAAACGTTGGAGCGTTTGAATCAGCAGCTTTTAGAGGTCACCGAAGGACTGAAGCAAGCTGAAGGACAAAAAGAAGTCTTGGATGAGCGATCAAAACATACGCAAAAAAGCTCCGCGGAATACCAAGAAACCTTAGAGGAAGTCACGGAACGGGTCACACTTTTAAATGAAGAAAAAACGGAACTGATCGGCTTGCTTTCACAAAAGAATCGTAGTGTGCAGGAAGTTGAAGCAGCGATGCTGGCGTGTCAGCAAGAGCAGGAAAAGTACCAACGTTCAGCAAAAGAAATCATTGAAGAATTGCGTAGCCAATATGTCGAAGCCATGCAAGAGCAGGCAACGATCGGAAACGAATTGAAATACTTGGAGCGTCAATACCAGCAAGAAGCCGCGAAAAATCAAACGGCGTTGAGCAAGCAGACGCAAATGAATACGTCGTTGAAAGAAAAGACGACGGAAGCACAAATCGTGGAAGAACAGCTAACGCAGGCTAAGGCGATTTTAGAAGAACAACGCAAGCAATATATCCATCTTCAAGAAAAAGCTCAAACCAACAAAAAACGCTTTGATGAAGAACAAAAGAAAATGTATCAGTTAATGAGTCAAGTGCAGCAAGTACGTGCGAAACAGCGCAGTCTGCAAGATATTCAAGAAAATTATAGCGGTTTTTATCAAGGCGTTCGCTTGATTTTGAAAAACAAACAACAGATCAGCGGCATCGTTGGCGCAGTAGCGGAGTTGATCGATGTGCCACAAGACTATACCGTGGCGATCGAGACCGCACTAGGCGCCGCTGCACAGCATGTCGTCGTTGAAAATGAACGAGATGCACGGGCAGCCATCACGTATTTGAAAGAAAATCGCGGCGGTCGTGCCACTTTCTTACCGTTGACGACCATCAAAGCCCGTCATTTGCCAGATTATGCCCGCAATCAAGCTAAGCAAGTGTCTGGCTTTATCGGTGTTGCCAGCGAATTGGTCCAGTCGCCTGAACACATCCAAACCATTACGGATAACTTGTTAGGCAGTATCTTGATTGCCGAAGACTTGCAAAGTGCCAATGCGTTAGCACGGGCATTGAACTATAGCTATCGGGTCGTTTCTTTAGAAGGGGATGTCATGAATGCTGGCGGTTCCATGACGGGTGGCGCAACGAAGAAAAATGCCGGTAGTTTGTTTAGCCAAAGCAATGAGCTGCAACAATTGACGGCACAAGCGGCGCAACTGGATGAGCGGCTTTTAAAAACGGAAAAGCAAGTCCAGCATTTTGAAGCAGCGACCAAAGAAGCACAAGCAGCACTAGAAGAATTGCGGACGCAAGGGGAACAGGCTCGTATGACGGAGCATGAGCTGCAAAGCCGCTTACAAAATCTTGAGAATGACCTGAGCCGCTTGAAGCAAGAGCAGCAAGTGTTTGATTTTGAACATCGCGAAGTGCAAGCCTTCTTTGAAGAATATGATGAGAAGAAGACGAGTTTGGAAGAACAGCAAAAGAATATTGCGGCGCAATTGGCGAAAATCGATCAAGATATTCATCAAATGAATGCCGAAGAAGACTTGATCGAGGAAAAACGCCAAACCTTAGCACAAGAAAGTGCGCGCTTGCAGGCAGCTTTCGCCGTTCAAAAAGAACAAGTGGCGCATTTGCAGCAAAAAATTGCCGCTACGAATCAAGCATTGGAAGAAAACGAAGCGCGTCAGCACTCCTTAGAACGGCAGTTAGCTGCCTTGACAAGTAACGTCAGCGATCATGAGTTTTCAGAAGAAAACATTCTTCAGCGAATTGAAGCATTCACAAAAACCAAGCAGCAGGTAACAGCGGAATTGACGGTGATTCGTGAACAACGGCAAGTGGTTCAACAAGAAATCGGCGCATTAGACGAAGCCCTGAGTGCTGAAAACTTAACGCAAAAAGAAAAGCTGTCAGAAAAAACCGAAGTTGAGATCGAAAAAAATCGCGCAGAATTGGTGATGGATAATCGTTTGTTGTATTTACAAGAAGAATACAATCTCACCTTTGAAAAGGCCGCGCAAGATTTCCCTGAAATCGAGGATGCAGAACAAGCCAAAGTCGACATTCAGGAACTAAAACATGCGATCGAGCAAATTGGTCCAGTCAATTTAAATGCGATCGAACAATATGAACAAGTCAATCAACGGCATTTGTTCTTAACGAGTCAGCGAGACGATTTGCTGTCGGCTAAAGCACAGCTGTTTGATACGATGTCTGAAATGGATGAAGAAGTCAAAACCCGTTTTGGTGAAGTCTTCGATGCAATCCGTCTGCAATTCAAACAAGTATTTCCTAATATGTTTGGCGGCGGTCATGCGGAATTAGTCTTAACAGATCCGAAAGATTTATTGAACACTGGGATCGAGATCGAAGCCCAACCGCCGGGCAAGAAATTGCAAAACCTCAGCTTGCTATCAGGGGGCGAACGGGCACTGACTGCGATTGCGTTATTGTTTTCCATTATTCAAGTTCGTCCAGTACCGTTTTGTGTGCTTGACGAAGTGGAAGCAGCATTGGATGAAGCCAATGTCTCTCGTTTCGGTCATTACTTGAGTGCTTTCCAAAATGATACACAGTTTATCGTCGTAACTCACCGTAAAGGAACGATGGAGGCAGCAGATGTGTTGTATGGTGTAACCATGCAAGAATCTGGAGTGTCGAAGACCGTGTCCGTGCGCTTAGAAGAAGTGCGTGAAGGCGGTAGTTTTGCAGCAGATCAAGCATAGAGGAGGAATGATATGATTAAACTGATTGCGATCGATTTAGACGGAACGTTATTGAATGACAAAAAAGAAGTGACTCCTCGCAACAAAGAGGTACTTGCTCGTGCCAAAGCACAAGGCGTAAAAATCGTCATTTGTACCGGACGTCCATTACGGGCGATCCGTCCGTACTTAGAAGAATTATCGCTGAAAGAACCCGGCGACTATAGCATCACCTTTAACGGCGGTTTGGTTCAAAAAAATGAGACTGGCGAGATTATTGAAAAAGCAGCGATGCAGCTGGCAGATATCCATGAATTGGTTTCAGTGGCGGAAGACTTGAATTTGCCTCTAGACGTGGTATCAGAAGAGATCGTCTTGAGTTTACCGACTTCAGCAGCGCATCCATCGATTTATGGCTCGTTGAACCCTTTATTGGATTGTCGTCCTTTTGCCGTAGCTGATCTGGATGAATCGATGCTCTATAATAAAGCGGTGATCGCCTACCATCAGGAAGTCTTGGATCCTAAGATCCCTGAGATTTCCTCAGAGATCCGCGAGAAATATGAAATCATCAAAAGCCGGAATAACCTGTTAGAATTTATGCCTAAAGGAATCACCAAAGCCTATGGCATCAGCCTATTGGCGCAAGATTTAGGGATCAAGCAAGAAGAAGTGATGGCGATCGGTGATGAAGAAAATGACTTGCCAATGATTCGCTATGCAGGGATTGGCGTAGCGATGGCCAATGCCGTGCCAATCATTAAAGAAGCGGCTGACGTTGTCACCGTTTCAAACCAAGAAGACGGTGTGGCAGCAGTGATTGAAGAATATGTCTTAAAAGGAGGTGCGTAAGATGGGATTTTTTGACAAAATCAAAAAAGCGCTGATTGGAGAAACCAAAGAAGTAGAGCAAGAAGCCGACAAACCAGTCGTTGATGCTGATTCACCAGAGAATCAGCCTTCAGAAGAAAGCCAGCCAGCACAAACACCTGCTGAACGAGAAGCTTCAGAAGTAGTGGCACCTACAGATGCCGCCGACGCCAGTGATTTGAAGGCAGAGCAAGAAACTGCCGAAGCGTCCCCACAGCAAGAAGCAACGGTAGCGAATAAAGGAGAAGAAGCACCAAGTGTTCCAGTAGAAGTGACCGAGAACACACCATCAGAGGATGCACCAGCTTCTGAACCAATCCTTCAACCAGCGCCAGAGACGGAAAGTGTGCAGGACAAATACACCAAAGGATTGACGAAATCACGAAAAACCTTTGGGCAACGGATGAACGAGTTGTTCGCCAATTTCCGTACGGTGGACGAAGACTTCTTCGAAGAAGTGGAAGAAACGTTGATTGGTGCAGATGTTGGCTTTGATGCGGCGATGAAGATCGCGGATGCATTGAGACAAGAAGTCAAACTACGTAATGTAAAGAAAACAGCGGATGTCCAAAATGTCATCATCGAGAAATTAGTTGACCTATATGGGGAAGCGGGTGTCGGTGAAGTCAACGAATTGAATATGCAACCGGGGTTGACTGTCATTTTATTTGTTGGCGTGAACGGTGTTGGAAAAACCACCAGTATCGGGAAATTAGCCCACCAATTCAAAGCCGAAGGCAAGAAAGTCTTATTGGCTGCAGCGGATACTTTCCGTGCCGGTGCCATCGATCAATTAGTGGTCTGGGGTGAACGGGCTGGTGTTGAAGTCGTTCGTGGCAATGCCGGAGGCGATCCAGCAGCGGTCGTGTTTGATGCGATGGAGCGCGCAAAACGAGAAAATGCTGACGTTTTATTAGTAGATACAGCTGGTCGTTTGCAAAACAAAGTCAATTTGATGAACGAATTAGAAAAAATCAAACGGATCATTCAGCGAGTGGACCCAACGGCCCCTCATGAAGTCCTGCTTGTGTTGGATGCAACAACGGGTCAAAACGCCATGAATCAAGCAAAACAATTTAAAGAAACGACGGATGTTTCTGGTCTCGTCTTAACGAAACTTGATGGAACAGCCAAAGGGGGGATCGTCTTGGCGATCCGTAACGAGCTACGGCTGCCCGTCAAATTAGTGGGACTCGGAGAAGGCATCAATGATTTAGAGCCATTTGATCCAAATGAATTTGTTGTCGGCTTATTCAAAGGCTTGATCAAGGAATAAAAAAGAAGAGCCCTGTGTCAGGTAAAATACCTGCACATGGCTCTCCTTTATTGTTGCTTTTATTTCAAATGAAGGCAATAGCAAACGAGTTGCCGTTCAGCTATTGCCGATCAATCTGGGGTGGAAAGGTTACAATGTTTAGCTAGGTCAAATACGGATACAGCGATGTACGAATTTGCCTTAAAGCACAAAACGATTTTTTTGAGTGGCTAATATTTTTCGTTCTTCTAAAGTCTGGGAAGTATCAGATAGAATAAAATGAAAAGCTCAGCTACAAAAAATTATTTTTTTAGCTCCCCTTGGCGCTCGATGATCATTTTTTCTAAGTTGTTCAACGTATCGATATCTTTATTGGTTTCGATAAAGTTCGTAATCAAATTCAATAACGATTGATCAGACAACTCTGCTGCTAAGAAGTCTTCTTGGGTCACATTCGGAGAATACAACCGAGTCAAAACAGTACCGCTGTAGCCGATATCTGCTACTTTCAATAAGTCGTGGTTTTTTAGTTTACGTACGACTGCTTGAATGGTATTCTTGCTTAGATCTTGCTGTTGGACAGCAATGTCATTTGCAGAAAGAGGTTTGTCTGAATTCCAAAAGATATTCATGATTTGACGTTCACGTTTGGTAAGATTAAGTGGCTTCATTCACTATTCTTCCTTTCAAAAAAGAGTAATATGGACATAATATTTTACTGTTCTATAAGCAGTATACTTTATTTTGAAGGTAAATATCAAATTTATTCAAGTATTTTATAAATTCTTGGTAATTTTATTCAGAGATACTACAAGTGAAGAGCAAATCCCTGCTTTTTTCGCCATTTTTCACTATAATGGATGGAAAGAAACAGATTATAAGAAAAAATCTAGTAGAAGAACATAGAGGGCATTCGCATGAAAATAAAAACATTATTATCACATAAAGAGCTTTTTCCCTATTTATTGAAAGGGCGTTACGGGATTGAGCGAGAAGCACAGCGGGTACGATTAGACGGAACCTTTGCTGGAACGAATCATCCTGAAAAGCTAGGTAATCGTCGCTTCCATCCCTATATCCAAACGGATTTTGCGGAAAATCAACTGGAACTGATCACGCCGGTCGCGGATTCAGTGGATGAATTGTTCCGTTTCTTAGGGGCCATCCACGATGTGGCATATCGTTCAATGGCAGCAGAAGAAATGCTCTGGCCTTTGAGCATGCCACCAGCTTTACCAGAAAAAGAAGAAGACATCGTCATTGCAAAATTAGACCAATTTGAAGATGTGCTCTACCGCCGCTATTTGGCCAAAACGTATGGTCGCCGTAAGCAAATGGTCAGTGGGATACATTTCAATTTTGAATTTGCGGAAGACTTTTTGCAGCAACTGTATGCTTTATCTGAAACGAATGAAAGCTATCAAGCCTTTAAAACGGCGCTTTATTTGAAAGTAACTCGCAATTATTTGCATTATCGCTGGTTTTTGACGTATTTCTTTGGGGCGACCCCTGCTTCAGAAGCCAATTATTTTACGACAGAAAACGGACCGCAAGAACCAGTCCGTAGTATTCGCAATAGCCGTTATGGCTACACGAATCACGAAGACGTCAAGGTATCTTATGCTTCGTTAGAGACCTATCTTGCAGATATTGCCAAATTAGTGGAGACAGGAAAGCTTTCAGAAGAAAAAGAATTTTATGCGCCAGTGCGTTTACGTGGGGGAAAACGGGTCGCAGATCTAGCCTCAGCTGGTATCCGTTATATTGAGTTAAGAAATATCGATATCGATCCCTTTGCCCGCTATGGCATTTCCAAAGAGCAAGTCGCGTTCTTACATTTCTTTTTATTGTTTTTAAGTACAAAAGAAGAAGGTAACGATGCCGATGCGTGGATCGAAGAAGGCAATCAGAAAAATGATCAGGTCGCATTAGAGCATCCCTTAGCGCCATCGGCTTATCAGCAAGAAGCGCAAGCACTGATTGCTGAAATGATGGACTTTGCCCAAGCCCTTGAGCTGCCGCATCCGCCATTTTTGGATCAGCTTTCTGAGATGCTGGCTGAACCAGAAAGAACCTTCGCTGGACGTCTTTTCTCAGCGAGTCAAGCAACCAGCCAAGCGCAGACAGCAACATTGCTAGGACAAAAGTATCATCATGCTGCTTGGGAAAAACCGTATCAATTGGCTGGTTTTCGAGCAATGGAATTGTCGACCCAGATTCTCTTGTTCGATGCGATCCAAAAAGGTATCGAAGTGACGGTACTGGATGAAACGGATCAGTTCTTGAAATTAGCCGTGAAAGACCACGTTGAATATGTTAAAAATGCCAATATGACCAGTAAGGATCAGTACATCGTCCCATTGATCATGGCGAATAAAACGGTCACCAAAAAAATCTTAGCCGAAAATGGCTTTCATGTACCAGGTGGTGCTGAATTCGCTTCGGCAGAAGAAGCGATCGCGTTTTATCCTCAGATCGCCCACAGCGGGTTTGTGGTAAAACCGAAAACCACCAACTATGGGATCGGTATCTCGATTTTCAAAGAAGGCGCCTCTTTAGCGGATTATCAAGCGGCGGTTGCCATTGCCTTTGCGGAAGATGATTCGATCCTCATTGAGACCTTTTTATCAGGGACGGAATATCGGTTCTTCGTGATCGATGGGCGAGTTGATGCGATTTTATTACGTATCCCAGCCAATGTCGTGGGTGACGGCAAGCGTACGATCGCGGAACTCGTCGCAGAGAAAAATCTCGATCCATTGCGCGGCACCCATCATCGGACCCCATTAGAGTTGATTCAATTAGGGGAACTGGAACAACTGATGTTAAAAGAGCAAGGGTATCAAGTTGATTCAGTGCCAGAAGAGGGGCAGATCGTTTATTTGCGAGAAAACTCGAATATCAGTACTGGCGGTGATTCTATCGATGTAACGGATGACTTCAACGATGACTACAAACAAGTAGCCGTCGATGCGGTAGCCGCATTACAAGCATCTATCAGTGGAATCGATCTGATTATTCCAGATAAAACCAAGCCAGCCAATGAACCGGGGGCTTATGGAATCATTGAAGCCAATTTCAACCCAGCGATGCATATGCACGTTTATCCATACAGCGGGAAAGGCCGACGCTTAACTATGTCTGTTTTACGCCTGTTGTTCCCTGAAGTCTTCGAGAGCTGATGGAAGCCTAGAGAGCAAAGAACTGCACACTCTGGAAGGGGATTCCCTTCGAAAGTGTGCAGTCTTTTTTATTAGGATTCAAAAGCAGCGATCTCAATCGTTTGTTTTGTTTCTTCCACCTTGAGACCTGTTCGGGCTTCCCACCATTGTTTCATTTCTTTTTCATACGTGGTAGGAAAACGTTGGATCAAGGTCAATAACGGTACGCCTTGAATCGAGGCATAGGGAAAGTTTAAAACGAGATTGTACTTCAGTTCCGACAGGAGGCTATAATATTGAAACATCATAAAGTTCATTTCATTCTGATCCTCCAGTAGGAGTACTTTCGGAGCGCGATCCAGCATAAAACCCAAGCTGCGCATCATGAACAATACGCCATCCAGATGGCTCGATTCGATCGTAGGGGCCGTTTTTAACAAATCGATATGCAAATCCAAAGCATCAAGCAGTTCTTTCTTTAATGAAAGGTAGGGCGGTGTTGATTGTTCCATGATAGTTCCTCCTTTTAATGGAAAAGACGTTTCCAAAATGACGTTTTCTCTGGTTGTTCGTGCTCTTTATCCGATTGCGTAGTAGCTGCAGGGTATTTTTGTTCGATATCGATGACGTCTTGATTGACGGCTTCTTTCCCGGCAATCAGCAAGCCGATACTGTCTGGACCGGCATCTTGTGCATCGGAGACGATCCGAAATTCCATCTGTTGTTGAGTCAGTAAAGTGATGTAATCGGTCTGGATCGATTCTGGCAATTTTCCGTTAAGCAACACGAGCGCTCCTTGATAATCTGGTAAGGCGTTCAAGAGCGTTTTCTGGTTGTCCTTCTTCTTCATTTCTGTTACTGTCATACTAAGATAACACCGTTCACGAAACGTGCCTAAATACTTGCGCTGTTCATCTGGGTTGACGCGAGGCGTCCCATACATTCCTGTATCAAGGCGTTTTTCTAATTCGTCTGACATTGAAGTATCCTCCTCAAAGCGTTTACTTATGCTTATTATAGCATATCCAGCAAATAGCAAAAGAGGGGGGCGATCGTGAGAGAGTTTTGATAGAAAGTAGGGATCCTATGACAACAAAAGAACGACATTTGTTATTATTAGCAGAAAATCAACGGTTGGAGACACCGAGGCTGCTCTTGCGTCCTGTTTCCTTGGCAGATGCAGCGGACATGTTTGCCTATGCAAATGATGAAGAAACGACGACCTTCGTCTTTGCTAGACATGGGTCGGTTGAAGAAACAAAACTACGCATCGCCGAGTATTTTGTTGCTGCACCCTTAGGAAAATATGCGATCGAAGAAAAAGACTCAGGCAAAATGATTGGGACCATCGATTTGCGAGTAGAATCAGAAAAAGAGATCGCTGAGCTCGGTTATACATTAAGTCGCGATTATTGGGGACAAGGGATCATGCCAGAAGCGGCAATGGCACTGCTGCATTTCGGTTTTGAAACACTCGAATTGATTCGAATTTTTGCTCGACATGATGCTCGAAATCCCAAGTCTGGACGGGTCATGGAGAAAATTGGGATGAAATTGGAAGCAACGATCCCAGCTGCCCGCAAATCGGGTGAAGAAATCATCGATGAAGTCACGCGCGGCATCACCCTAGAGGAATGGAAAAAACGTATCATGTAAAGGAGGGCTCTCGTCATGGAACTGAACATTGAGCCAGCAGCAATTGAAAAAATAACCCCTTATGTGCAGCCAGATGATCGTCTCTATTTGGATTTTGAAGACGGCGTCGGTCCGTTTCCTGCAACGGAGATCACCTGCCGTTTGGACATCCATTTTCGCCTGATCATCGTTCCGCAGAGCTATCCAGAAGAAGGATTGGCGATCTACGACACCCCTTTAACGACACCCTTAGGCACGATTTGGTTGAAGCAAGGGGCTCAGGTATATTTAGAAGAACAGACTCGGATGCAGGTGGAACCGACCTATCAACGGTTGCAATTGGTGGGAAATAGCGGGATCTTAGCAAATGATGTTCAATTGTTACGGATCGAAAAGCAGACGGCAGGCCGCTGATATGGGCACGCTGGCGGTTATTAGCGACTTGCACGTCGATATCAACCAATTATTCGCCCCCCATCTGCAGCTGATCGCTGATTATTTGCAGCAAAATCAGGTGACCCATCTGCATCTGGCAGGAGATGTGGCGAATAAAAAGCAACGGCTATTAGACGTGGTCGCATTTTTTCAAAGTCGACAGATGCCAACAACCTTTCACTGGGGCAATCATGAAATGGTGGACTTGACGGAACAAGAGATCGAGGCTTTCGATGATCCCGCCTTTCTTAATTTTCAGACGTATCGCTTATCAGAAAAAACACTGCTGTTGGGAATCAATGGCTGGTATGACTACCAATATTCTGATTTGACCAGTGAAGCTGAGATCTTGCGGCTGAAAAATCTGTTTTGGTATGACCGCATGATTCAACGAAAGGGATCGGATAAGGAGATCAGCCAAGCCATCAATGAGCGTTTAGCGGAAACATTGGCCCATTTGCCGCAAGACCAAGAAATTCTTCTTTCTACCCATTTTGTGCCTCAAGAAGCGTTTATTGTGCGGCAGACCGGCAAGTACGCCCGCTGGAACCACCTAAATGCGTTTTTGGGGTCGCCTGATTTTGGCGCAGTGATCGATCGGTACGCCAATGTGCGGGCAGTCGTCTTTGGGCATACCCATCGACGCTTTGAGAAAAAAGAGCTTGCGGGAACCAGCTACTATTGCCGTCCCTTCGGCTACTATTATGAATGGCAGTTGACCCGACGCTTCGTTTTGGAAAACCACTTAGCAGAAGCATATTCGCCAACGAAAGTTCGGACGCTGCTGCGAAACCATCATGAGGCATTTGAGGACTATAAAACGGCGCATCTTGTAGAGGAATTGGCGCAAGCGATCACGCTGCTGCCGTATTAGCGCAGCAACCGAGTCCTGCTTGGTTTCGTAATTGAATTCCCACGCATTTTAAAACACAAAAGAAACACACAAAGGAGAAAAATCATGACATTTGAAGAAATCTTACCAGAATTAAAAGCCGGCAAAAAAATCATTCGCGAAGGTTGGGGCGGCTTTGAACTTTATGTGACATTCGTTGAAGGAGAAGTCTACGACAATGCACCAGTCACCCCTTACTTTTTGATCAAAACAGCAGATGAGGGATTCTCGAGTTTCGCACCGACTGTTTGCGACATTCTTGCGGAAGATTGGAAAATCGTGGAATGACGGCAGCATGGATCGATGACAAAACGATTGTGTTTGTCACAGGTGCTGCTTCAGGTATCGGCAAAGCGCAAGCAGAGGCGTTTCTTGCAGAAGGCGCCCAAGTATTTGGTGTTGACTGCCAATCGTTTCCTGATACGCTTTTAGCCCAGCCCCGCTTTTTCGGCACATGTTGTGATTTAGCGGTGAAAGAAAATTGTCTTGTAGCGGTCCAAGCTTGTGTGACGCACTTTGGCGGTATCACGGTCTTGTTAAATACAGCAGGAAAGCTTGACGGCTATCATACGATCGCTGAGACGACCTCAATGGAGTGGGAGGAGATATTTCAAACCAATGTCTCCAGCATGTTTTATTTAACGAAAGAAATTTTGCCGCTGATGCAAGCCAATGGCGGCGGAACGATCATCAATATGGCATCGATCGCTGGAATGGTCGCAGGTGGGGGCGGGATCGCCTATACAACCGCAAAACACGCGATCGTCGGGTTTACCAAACAGTTGGCATTGGATGTTGCAGATCAAGGGATCTCGGTGAAGGGCATCGCGCCAGGTGCGATTCAAACACCGATGAATGCGGCTGATTTTGCCGGTGACGGGAAAATGGCGCAATGGGTGGCAGAAGAGACGCCAGTCAAGCGTTGGGCGCAACCAGAAGAAGTTGCAGCACTGACCCTTTTTCTTGCCAGTCCGCAAGCTAGTTACTTGCAGGGGGCGATCGTGCCCATCGACGGTGGTTGGACCTTGAAATAACTAGCCTGAACCCATTAGAGGAGGACGCCAATGAAGGAACAAGCGATCCAGCACTTGCTTGCAAAAAATCGTGAATGTCGACAACTGCTTACGATCATTGAAGCGTTGCAGCTGTCGGATTGCTGGCTGTGTGCTGGGTACCTGCGGAATTATTTATGGGGGTTTCTCAGTGGGAAAATAGCGGAGGTGCCAATAACCGATATTGATGTCGTGTTTTATGATCCGACTGTAAGCGTAGAAGAAACAGCAGCGATCGAAGCGCAACTGCGCCGTTCGTTTCCTGAATTTCCTTGGGAGGTTCGAAATCAAGCGGTGATGCACCAGCACAATTTTGCCGAGGAGCCGCCTTATACAAGTACCTCCGATGCTTTAACGAAATTTCCAGAGCGTTGTACAGCGGTGGCGGCACGAATGAATCAAGGCAAGCTTGAATTGATGGCGCCTTTTGGTTGGCAGGATGTTTGCAGTTTTCGGGTGCGGCCAACACCGCATTTCGCCCAAAATGAACAGTACCTTGCGGTTTACCGACAACGCCAAGCGATCAAGCAGTGGCAGAAAATTTGGCCGCAGTTGTCGATTGAAGAGATCGACAACTAAAAAAGAACACTCGCGTGATGCGGCGATTTCCAAAAGTTAGACGAAAAAGCTAACTGATGGGAATCGCTGCATATGACGCGAGTGTTTTTTTATTAACGCAAAGCCAATGGTTGCGCCAAGCGGTTTCTTAAAAAGATACCTAGATAAGCTGCGGCAACGGCTTTGATGATCCCGGGGATAATAAACAAAACAAAACCACCGTTAAAAGCAGCCGGCCATGCCATGCCCGTGCTCCATTTCAGCCATAATGTACCAAACAACAAAGTTGCCAGCGCACCGACAATATTGCCGATCACTGCTCCTGTGTAGCGAAACGCCGTTTTTTCTACGACCAATCCAGTAAGTAATCCGTTAAAGAGGAAGCCGACTAAATAGCCGCCAGTTGGTCCTAACAAAACACCGATACCGCTGGAAAAACCAGCGAAAACGGGCAAACCGATCAATCCTAACAGCAAGTAAATGATGATCGCCATTGTTCCTGTTCGCGCGCCAAGGAAAGTCACCGCCAGGCCGATCGCAAAGGTTTGTCCTGTCAATGGGATCAAACCTAACGGAATCGTCAATTGGGAAAGACCAGCAATAATGATCGCAAATAATGCGGCATGGATTTGTTCACGTAATGATAATTTCATCGAATCCTTCTCTCTCATAATAATTTCGTTAACCTGAAAAACGATTTATTTGGTTAACGAAATTATAAACGGTGGTTTACCAAAAGTAAAGAAGAATCTTGTTTTTTTAGTGTCCTTTTTTTAATAGGACAAGTAAGTTCTTTGAGGAGAGGAAAGGGGCGATTTCTTCCAACTCATCTGTTGAGAAGGGCAGTGCTTGAACAAGCCGGCAGATCGTTGCTTCTGTCAGAAACGGCAGCAGTTCTTCGATTTCATCATAAGATAAGCGCTCTGAAGCGACAACGTTTGGCTGTTCCAGGGCGGTCAGCAGGAGCTCATCCAGATACGGTGCAGGTAAAAAGGGCAGCAGTTCTTCAATCTCAGAAAAGCGAAAGTCAGGGGTTTCAAGCCAGCCTTTGATTTCTCCCGCCAAAAAGCTGGGGGGTAAAAAGGGCGTCGCCTCTTCCCAAAAAGCCATGGAATAGTGGTTGCCTGTAAGGAGCTCTTCTATTTGGGGCTTTTTCAAAAACGGCAAGAGTTCTTCCATGACATCTTCTGGGATATTCTCGGCGCCATTTAACAGGTGTTGTAAGTCGGCGCTGGTCAAATGAGGTGCTAGTCTAGGCAATAAGTCTAGGTCTAAAGAAGTTTCTTGAAACGGCTCTTCTTGAATCAATGCCGACAATTCTTGCGGTTTGATCAGCGGAGCTAGTTCGGCGATTTCTTCTGGCTGTGCGGTTCCTGCTTGATAATGTTGAACCGCAGCTGCTGGCTTCCCTAACAGCTCATCGATGGATAAGTCTAAAATCGCTGCTAGCTGCGGCAATTTTTCAATGTCCGGCAGTGAGTTGCCCCGCTCCCAATTACTGACCGCCTGATAGCTGACGAGTAACTGGTCTGCCAAGTTGCTTTGGGTCAGATTTTTTTCTTTGCGTTTGGTAGCGATCTGCTGACCAATTTTTCTCATGTTGAATTCACTCATAAATGAATTCCCCCTTTCATGCTCTAAGTATAGTTTCTCAGAAGGTGGAAACGCAATCAAGCTGTGATTGAGCAGGCGAATGCCGACTCAATCACAGCTTGAGTTTACGAATGGATCAGCTGAAGGAGGTGTTCACCAAACGCTTGTGTCGTTAAACAGACTGCTTCGGGCATCAACTGTGCGAAGTCGGCAGTGACGTGCTGACTTTGCAAGGCTTGTTCAATGGCTTGCGTCAGTATCGCAGCAGCTTCCGGCCAGTTCAAATGTTCTAATAGCATGCACGCCGATAGCAACAGGGAACAAGGATTGGCTTTGCCAAGTCCTGCGATATCCGGTGCCGTTCCGTGGGTAGCTTCAAAGATGGCTGCTCCGGTATCGTAGTTGATATTGGCGCCGGGGGCGATCCCGATGCCGCCGACTTGTGCAGCCAGTGCATCAGAGATGTAGTCGCCGTTTAAATTACAAGTGGCAATGACGTCGAATTTTTCTGGATACAAAAGGATCTGCTGTAAAAAGTTGTCGGCGATCACGTCGTTAACAACGATTTTCCCAGCCGCTTTTGCCGAGGCAAGGGCGGCTTCGGCTGCCTTTGAGCCGTTTTCTGCTTTGATTTTGTTGTATTGATTCATTGTAAAACACTGGGCGGCATACGTGGTCTCTGCAAGCTGATAGCCCCAGTTTTTAAAGCCGCCTTCTGTAAATTTCATGATATTACCTTTATGCACCAGTGTCACCGTGGGACGCTTTTGAGCGATCGCATACTCAATGGCAGCAGCGATCAAGCGCTGACTGCCTTCTAAAGAGATCGGCTTGATGCCAATAGCGGCAGTTTTAGGAAAACGAATCGCCTTGACGGCAAAGTCTGCTTGCAGTGTCTGGATCAAACTCTGTGTTGCGTCGTCGTCTTTGGCAAATTCGATGCCAGCATAAACATCTTCAGTATTTTCTCGAAAGATCACCATATCGGTTTTTTCTGGCTGTTTTAAAGGCGAAGGGACTCCTGTAAAATAGCGAACAGGTCTGACACAGGCATAAAGATCTAGCGTTTGCCGCAAGGTGACATTCAAGGAGCGAAAGCCTTCGCCAATTGGGGTAGTCAACGGTCCTTTTAAGGCGTATTGCTGGGCTTTGATCGTATCGATGGTTGCTTGCGGCAGCCATTCCCCCGTCTGTTCAAAGGCGGCTTCTCCAGCTAAAACTTCTAGCCATTCGATGTGGCGCTGATTTTCATAGGCTTTATTCACAGCTGCATCAATCACAGGTTGCGCAGCCTGCCAAATCTCGGCACCAATGCCGTCTCCTGCAATGTAAGGAATGGTGATCGTCGTTGCTTGATGGGTTGTTTGGTTAGGCATGGGCAGCTCCTCCTAATTCCGCTTTTTTTCGAATGACCATTGGCAAAATACCTTGATGCTTCCAATAGCGAATATCTGCAGGGGCATCAAAGCGCAGGCGGGTCATAAAGGAAACAGTCTTTCCGTCGGTCCGTTGAGCGGTGACTTCGATCAGCTGCTTGACTACTGGCTCTTCTGGCAAAGCGATCGAGAATGCTTCGCTGCCGTCCAAATCAAACGAGGCGGCACTTTCACCAGCCAGATATTCAAGAGGAATGATCCCCATCATGACCAAATTGCTGCGATGGATCCGTTCGAAGCTTTCTGCTAAAACGACTTTAACGCCTAACAATTGTGTTCCTTTGGCGGCCCAGTCGCGAGAAGAACCCATGCCATAATCTTTACCAGCTAAAATGATACAGCTTTGGCCGGCTTTTTGGTAATTCATAGCGGCGTCAAATATCGACAAGGTTTCCCCAGTTGGAAAATAATGCGTGACACTGCCAGTACTGCCAGGAACCAGCTGGTTTTGCAGACGGATGTTGCCGAAAGTTCCCCGCATCATAATCTGATGATTGCCGCGCCGCGAGCCAAAGGAGTTGAATTCACGATACGGAACCTCTTTTTCTTGTAAAAATTTTCCAGCTGCAGAATCCATACTGATGCTGCCAGCAGGAGAAATATGGTCAGTGGTGACGGAATCACCCAATTTTGCCAAGACTTTCAGATCGGCTAAGACATCTGGTTTAGGCAATTCTTTGGTCAATGTTTCAAAGTAGGGCGGATGAGCAATGTAAGTAGATTGTTCCTCCCATTCATAACATGCGCTCGTGGTGGTTTCGATCGCATTCCAGCGTTCATTGGCATCAAAAAGATGCTCATAGGCAGCGCGAAATGCTTCTGGTCCGACGTATTCTTGAACGTAAGCATTGACTTCTTCATTGCTAGGCCAAATATCAGACAAATATACCGGCTCGTCATTGACGATAGCTAATGGTTCTTTTGTCAGATCTTTGCGAATGCTGCCAGCAATCGCATAGGCAACTACTAACGGCGGTGAAGCCAAATAATTGGCTTTGATCTGTGGATGGATTCTTCCTTCAAAATTCCGATTGCCTGACAGAACCGATGCTACCAATAGATTTTCTGCCTCAATTGCTTCAGCGACCGGCGCTTCTAAAGGACCGGAATTTCCGATACAGGTAGTACAACCGTAGCCCACTAAATAAAAGCCGAGTTGCTCTAAATACGGCAATAAACCACTGTTTTGCAAATAGGTGGTCACGATCTGGGAGCCAGGTGCAAGGGAGGTTTTGACCGTACGCGGAACAGTCAGACCTTTTTCAACGGCCTTTTTGGCCAATAAGCCTGCAGAGAGCATGACGAAAGGATTGCTAGTATTCGTACAGCTAGTGATTGCCGCCAAAACGATATCGCCGGTCGCTAATTTGTCAGGTGCAGCATCTGGCCAAGCAACGGTGGCTTCTTTTTGCCATTCATCCTCCGAAAGACCAAAGCCCTTAGGACCAACGGCTGCCGTGACAGATTGCTCAAAATCATGATGGACCGCCGGAAGCAAAATCCGATCTTGCGGGCGTTTGGGGCCCGCTAATGCCGGCTGAACTTCTGCTAGATCAATGGTGATCGTCTTAGTATAGGTCGGCACGGTCGTTTCATCATAAAAGAAATGGTTGGCTTTGGCGTAAGCGGCAACGAGTTCGATCAGCTTGGTGGAGCGACCGGTCGTTGCTAAGTAGTTCAAGGTCTCTTGATCGATCGGACAAAAGCCGCAAGTCGCACCATATTCGGGAGCCATGTTTGCTAGCGTTGCTCGATCAGCTAAACTTAAATGACGATAGCCAGGACCGAAGTATTCGACAAATTTTCCAACCACTTTTTCGATCCGCAGCACTTCAGTTACTTTTAGTGCTAAATCGGTGGCGGTGGTACCTGCAGGCATCTCGTTGATAAATTTCACCCCGATGACTTCAGGCGTAGGGAAGAAAGAAGGTTCGCCAAGAATCGCAGCTTCCGCTTCAATACCGCCAACCCCCCAACCGAGAACCCCCAAGCCGTTGATCATCGTGGTGTGAGAATCGGTTCCTTGCAATGTATCAGGAAACAGCAGTGGTTGATCTTCGTGTGTTTTTTGCAAGATCACATCAGACAACGATTCGATGTTGACTTGATGAATGATCCCTGTTTCAGGCGGTACGACTTCGAAATTGTCGAAAGAACCTTGCGCCCATTTCAAGAATTGATAGCGTTCTGCATTGCGTTCAAATTCCCGCTCCGTATTAAAAGCGATCGCCCCAGGAGTACCGGCTTGATCGACTTGCACAGAGTGGTCGACGACGAGTGTGACGGGGATCTCAGGATTGATGTCTTCTGCGGCACCGCCTAAAGCGACCATCGCATCCCGCATGGCAGCCAAATCAACGACTGCCGGTACCCCAGTAAAGTCTTGCAAGACGACCCGCTCTGGTTTGAATGGCACGACGCCAGTAGGGCTTTCTGCCTGCCAATTCGCTAAAAATGGTAAATAATCCTCTGTAATTTCCTCGTCTTGATGACGAGCAACACTTTCCAATAAAACTCGAATGGAGTAGGGCAAGCGAGATAAATCAGCTCCTAAAGATTGGGTGATTTTCGCTAAGTCAATATACGTGTATTGCGTGTCATTGACGGTTAATTGAGTTTGCCACTTCATAAGAATCCTCCTTTTACGAAGATAATCGTACTTATTAGGAATAATTATACGTTGATAATTTAAAAAATCAATTAAATTTATGAAAAATATTTCATTTTCTCGACATCATGCTATAATGTGTGAAAGTTTGTTAAAAAGCAGCGATTTTATCGGATGGTTATTTTAACGATGTTTGTATACGGTTAAATAACATTTAAGTAGCTAGTTCGGAGAAAGATTGGAGGTAACATCACCGTGGAAAGATTAGAAAAGAAAGAGAAAATGGCATATCTGGCATCGCAATGTGAGAAATACAATTTGATCGATGTGAATCTTTATTCAGAATATGACGTTAAGCGTGGACTAAGAGATTTGAATGGAACTGGTGTATTAGCTGGGTTAACGACAATCTCGACTATTTATCCAGAAAAAATCATTGCCGGAAAACCGATCGAGGCGTGTGGCGAACTGCGTTATCGCGGAATTGACATCAATGAGTTAGTTGCAGGGTTCGTCAATGAAAAACGCTTTGGCTTTGAAGAGGTTGCATATTTATTACTTTTTGGCGAACTGCCAAATAAAACAGATCTTGCGGCGTTTCATTGCCTATTAGCAGAAAAACGTACTTTGCCGACCAATTTTGTTCGTGACGTCATTATGAAAGCCCCTTCTTCTGATATCATGAACAGTTTGTCTCGCAGTATCTTGACACTGGCAAGTTATGATCCACAAGCAGATGACATCAGCATTGAAAATGTATTGGAACAAAGTCTGATGCTGATCAGTGTCTTTCCGCTCTTGGCAATCTACGGCTATCATGCCTACAATCATTACAATCAAGGGGAGAGTATGTATATCCACCGCCCAACCGAAGAGTTGAGTACAGCTGAAACGATTTTGACTATGCTGCGCCCAACGAAAGAATATAGCTTCCAAGAAGCCCAAACATTGGATATGGCACTTGTTTTGCATATGGAACATGGCGGCGGGAATAATTCAACCTTTACGACACGAGTCGTTACCTCCAGTGGGACGGATACCTATTCAACGATTGCTGCAGCGCTAGGTTCTTTGAAAGGACCTAAACACGGTGGCGCCAATATCAAAGTGACGGAAATGATGGGGGATTTGAAGCGCAACGTTGCTGACCTTACCGATGAACAGGCAATCCGCAGCTATTTGGAAGCAGTCTTAGATAAAGAGGCGTTTGACCGTAAAGGCTTGATTTATGGCATGGGCCACGCGGTATATAGCGACAACGACCCCCGTGCGGCGATTTTTAAGAATTATGTGGCAAAACTGGCGCAAGAAAAAGGATCAGAAGCTTGGCAAGAATATCAATTGTATACGATGGTGGAACGTATTGCTCCTCAAGTCATCAATGAAAAGCGCAAAATCTACAAAGGAGTCAGTGCCAATATCGACTTTTTCAGCGGGTTTGTTTATAACATGTTGGATCTACCAGAAGAACTGTATACACCAATGTTTGCTATTGCACGGATCGTCGGTTGGTCCGCCCATCGGATCGAAGAGCTGGTCAACGCACAAAAAATCATGCGCCCCGCCTATAAAGAAGTGTCAAATGATCGGGAGTATATTGATATTGAATCAAGGTAGAGCAAAACAGCAGGGAGGACGCTCGCTGCTGTTTTTCATAGGAAAAGCACATTTTACATAAATAAAGCAGGTTTTTGGCGTATTTTTTATAGAAGAAAAGAGAATAAAATGCTAGATTTGGTGAAGAGAATTGTTATAAACGTCACTATATCAGTGTTTTCCTTTTTTTCACACAGAGATGCAAAAAATGATTATAAAATTAGGTGCTTTTTAGGTATGATAGAAGGTGTGACAAAGGAGGATGACTTATTTAATGAAAATGAAAAAATGGATGGCAATCTCTGTCATTTCCAGTCAATTGTTGACCCTATTGCCGGTTTCTGCTGCGGCTTCTGCTGTGAGTCGTGAATCAAATGTTGATCAAACGAGTGCATTGATGTCTGTGTCAAGTGAAGACGGAGGAGCAACTACAGAAGCATCGACCGGAGAGTCTGACGTGCCAAGAACGCCAGCTGAAAATGATGAAGCTGTTCCGGCACAACCAGCACCGGCGCCGGAACCAGAGCCCAGCCCGGAGCCAACACCAGAACCGGAGCCGAGTCCGGAACCAACACCGGAACCAGAGCCAAGTCCAGAACCGTCAGAACCAACTGAGCCTGCTCCGGAACCGACACCAGAACCCGAGCCTACGCCAATTCCGGAACCAGCACCGGAGGAACAAGATCCAGAGGGAGAACCAAGTCAACCGACAAAACCAGAAACGAACCCGAGCCAGCCAACGCCTGAGATCAAGGAAGTGCCCAATGTACCTGAATTGACAATCACAACACCTCAGACTGGTGGCACGTCAAAATTTGAAGTCACCCCAGTCAAAGAAACATGGGACTTTATTATGGAGATTGGTGAGGATGCCCGTAAAGTCGGCTTAGAAGAAGATCTTTACGCATCTGTGATGATTGCCCAAGCAATCTTAGAATCCGGTAGTGGGCAAAGTCAGTTGAGTCAGGAGCCGTTCTATAATCTTTTTGGGATCAAAGGACTATATGAAGGAAATGGGGTTTCTTTCCCAACACAAGAAGACGATGGAAACGGCAATTTGTACACCATCCGTTCGACCTTCCGTCAGTATGACAGCATCGAATCTTCTTTAAAAGATTATGCGAAATTGTTGAAAGAAGGATTGGCTCACAATCCGAATTTTTATAAAGGCGCTTGGAAGTCAGAAACCGAAACCTATGAAGATGCCACGGAATATTTGACGGGACGGTATGCATCAGATACGCAATACAATGAAAAATTGAACGCTTTGATCGAAGCTTATGCGTTGACGAGTTATGACAAAGAGAAAGCAGAGTTGCCAACGGGTAATGAAAAAATGATTTATCCGGTTAGTGATCCGGTCATCTCATCAATGTTTGGTCCACGGGGTAGCGGATTCCATCGTGGGGTCGACTTTGCAGCACCTCAAGGAACCCCGATCATGGCTAGTCTTTCAGGAACGGTGATTCGCTCAGAATATCATGCTTCCTGGGGGAATTATGTAGCGATCGAACATCAAAATGGCTTGACGACACTGTATGCTCACAATCACCGCAATTTAGTAGAGGTTGGGCAGACGGTGGAACAAGGCGAAGTGATTGCTTCCATGGGAAGTACGGGGAACAGTACAGGTCCTCACTTGCATTTTGAAGTTAGTCTTTCACCTAGTTTAGCCCGGCATCAACTGATTGATCCATTAGATGCCTTGTCAAAATAACAAAGAAAAAAGGAGAGCGGTGTAGCTGCTTTCTTTTTTTTGTCAAGAAAAACGAATCATTTCAAGAAAATTATGCTTTGAGATTTTTTTAGCGCATTCATTTTATTTCGCATGATAAATTTATTCCGAAAACAAGTGTTTTTCTTTGTAAAAAAAACAAAAAGAATTTATGCTAGAAAGGTAGGGAAAAAAATTCCCAAGAGGAATGTCCACTTTAGACAAGGTCGTATGTGCGACTTTGCGATGTCTCTAGTATCCTTTCTTATTTAACCAAGGAGTGTGAAAAATGACTGACGATCAGCAAACAACGAATGTGTCTAATGAAGCAGCGCAAGCAAGTCCACTGTCCTTTGAAGAGAAAGTCATTGAAACAATTGTTGGTGTCGCTTTGCAGTCAATTGATGGCTTGATTAGTGTAAATGGCAGATTTCTTTCAGATATGACCGAAAACCTTGAAGAACAGCCGCAAGTCGCTTCTGGTATTGATGTGGAAGTTGGCAAAGAAGAGGTTGCAGTTGATTTGGAAGTAATCGTGGCTTACGGCAAAGATATCCCCAAATTCTTTGCACAAGTCCAAGAAGTGGTCTTAGAAGAAATTAGCCGCTTGACTTCTTTGAAAGTCAAAGAGATCAATATTCGAATCGCCGATATCGTCAAACAGGAAACGATCGATCAAATCGAAGGTTGAGCACCAGACAAAAAATCGAAGTACATCAAAGAGAAAGGAAGAATGAACAAATGATATCACTATATACAACACCCAGCTGTACGTCATGTCGTAAAGCCCGTGCATGGTTGACCGAAAATGAACTACCATTAAAGAGAGAAACATTTTTAGCGATCCATTAAATAGTGATGAACTAATGGAGATTCTTTCTTTAACGAAAAATGGAACGGAAGACATTATATCTACTCGTTCGAAAGTGTACCAAAAGTTAGACATTGATTTAGAAGAGTTGAAGCTAGAAGAGCTACTTTCATTGATCGAAAAATACCCGAACTTATTGAAACGACCAATTATCTTAGATGAGAACAAGCTCCAAGTGGGGTACAATGAAGAAGATATTCGTAAATTCGTGCCACGAAACTTACGAAAGATCATTTTCAAACGACGCCAAACAGAGCTGCTCATGTTTAATTATCGCCAAAAGCAAGAAGAAGGCGAATCTGTTGCGAACTTTATCTAATAAAATAATAGGAACAAAACCGGCAAATGAATACAGCGATGTATCATTGTCGGTTTTTTTAGTATTTTTTCAAGGGTCTTCTTAAGAGGATCCGTAAATCCGTTGATTCCACAAAAAAACACGATTCCAAAAAGGAATCGTGTCGGTTGAAATCTTAAAGTTTTTGGTTGTAGAATTCAACGACTAGTGCTTCGTCAACTTCTGCAGACAATTCATCACGCTCAGGTAAACGAGTTAATGAACCTTCTAATTTTTCGCTATCAAAGCTTACAAATGACGCGCGGCCAGCTGTTGCTTCAACTGCTTCTTTGATTGTTGAGATGTTTTGTGATTTTTCACGAACGCTGATGACTTGTCCAACTTCAACGTGGTATGAAGGGATATCAACGCGTTTGCCATCAACTAAAACGTGACCGTGGTTTACTAATTGACGTGCTTGACGACGAGTAGTTGCTAAACCTAGACGGTAAACAACGTTATCTAAGCGTTGTTCTAACAAGATCATGAAGTTAACACCGTGTTTACCTTCTTTGATTTTGCTTGCTTTGATAAACAATGTACGGAATTGACGTTCGTTCATGCCATACATATGACGCAATTTTTGTTTCTCAGTTAATTGCATGCCGTATTCTGATTTTTTGCCACGGCTGTTTGGTCCGTGTTGACCTGGAGCGTAAGGGCGACGTGCCAATTCTTTTCCAGTTTCTGATAAAGAAATTCCTAAACGACGAGAAATTTTCCATGATGGTCCTGTATAACGAGACATAATTTAGTTCCTCCAATAAAATAGTTTGGAGTAAAATAATCCGTTGAAAAACTCACATTCGTGCAGTTCGTTCTTCAATCTTCACCTTTGCAGCCGCGGTTACGCAATTGCACCCGAGGGGCAACGAACTGGTGACGAGCTGTTATTTTCCTGCTGCATTATTTTACACAAGGAATAGTATACGACAAACTAGGGGCAAAAGTCAAGATGGAGCTGACTTTGGATTTGATGAAAACAAATCTTGAAATTTTTCATTAATTACTTATATTTTCAAATATCTCTTTACAAAACAGCTTTTCGTCATTAGAATATGAAAGTATTGTGCAAATGATAACGAAGTGAAATTATTCATAAAAGGAGTAGAAAAAATGAATCCAGTATCCCCATTATTTGAGAAGATCGATTCTTCCATAGAAAAGAAAATCGATCTGATCAAGAGTAGTTATTTGCGTTACGCTGTACGTGCGATGATGGCTTGTTTATTCTTGACCCTCGGAACAGCTATTGCTTTTGCGATCGCTATGAAAGGTGAATCGATGGTTCACGGGTTAGGAAAAATTTTGTATGCATTTATGTTTAGCTGGTCTTTAGTCATGATTCTTTATATGAACGCAGAATTAGGAACATCGAATATGTTATATATGACTGTTGGGGTTTACCGGAAACGTCTAAGTATTCCTTTGGCATTGAAAATTTTGTTTACGTGCGTCTTATTCAACTTGATCGGCGGCGTGATCTTTGGCTCGATCGTTGCGCTGACAGGTCCGTTCCAAGGACTGACAGCAGATAACTTTATGCTGACCTCGATCACTGCGAAATTAGAAAAATCCACTATCCAAATTTTAGTAGAAGCGATGTTTGCCAATATCGTAGTAAACACAGCCGTGTTAGTAAGTATGCGGATGAAAGATGACGCCGGAAAAATAGCGGCCATCATTTTCATCATCTTTATCTTTGCTTTCTTAGGCTTTGAACACGTTATTGCTAACTTCCCAGCATTTACTTTAGCTTTCTGGGCTTCAGGCGGACACTTGGCAGGTATGACTGTCGGCAGTGTGATCCATAATTTAGTCTTTGCCTTTATCGGCAACTATATCGGCGGTGGCTTGGTCATGGGGCTGGGTTACGCATGGTTGAACAACTCAAAATCGACCTATGTCGACTAATCAGAACCTATAAAAAGAAGCAGCGATGCTTCTTTTTTCTTTTCTCTGAAATTTCTCTTGAAAGAAGCTATCATCCCTTAACGGAGCGTTGAAATCAGCGGTCATTTATGTTAAGAATAAGTATGTACGGTTTTTCTTGCTGTTTTTTGTAAAAATGACAGCAACCAAGACCAAAATCTTAGTTACTTCTTAATAGAAAGCGAGCCTTAACCTTTTATGAATCGGAAATTCTTTGCCTTTGATATTGATGGAACCTTGCTTGACTCGAACAAACAGCCACTAGACAGTACGCTAAAAGCCCTTGATCTTCTGCGAGATGCCGGCCATTTCGTGACCGTTGCCACTGGGCGCAGTCGTTTCCACGCCCAAGATATTATTCGTTCGTTGTCCTTTGATAATTACATTTTATGTAATGGGGCAGCTGCTTTTCTTTCGCATCAGCAGGTATATAAAAACTTACTCGATGAAACGCAATTGGCTGCTTTCGTGGCAGAAGCCCAAGAGCTTGGGATTGACACGGCATTTGTCGGGATGGATACAGCGAAACGAGCGTCTTCGTTGGATATTGCTAAAATGGAAGCAGCGATGCATTCCTTTGGTGCCCAACTTCCTGAGTTGGACATGGATTTTCCCGAAGAAAAAGAAGTCTATCAAGCATTGGCTTTTTACGGAAAAGAGTATGAGCATTTCTTTGACGAGAAATACAGCAAACTGCGTTTTGTGCGTTGGCATGAAAACAGTGTGGATGTCGTTCCAAAAGAAGGCTCCAAAGCAGCAACGATCCTGTGTGTCGCGGAACAATTAGGGATAGCGCAAGAAGATGTGATCTGTTTTGGTGATGGCCAAAACGATCGTGAGATGCTGACCGCCGCAGGTGTCGGTGTGGCCATGGGCAATGCGGTCCCTGAGATCCAACAAGTCGCAGATATGGTGACCGCTAGCAATGATGAAGATGGCATCTGGTTAGCCTTAAAAGAATTACAACTGATTTAAAAGGAATCCTTTAGACATAGCACAGCCGGTTTGCGGCATCTGTGCTATGTTTTTTTGTTTTTTCTCGGTCGCAAAGAAAATAAATTGGTACAATAGAAAAAAAGGGGGAATGCAGCAAATGAAAATCGCATTGATTGCTCATGATCGAAAAAAGGATGTAATGGTAAAATTAGTGACTGCCTATCGAGAAATTTTAGCGCAGCACGAACTTTTTGCAACAGGAACTACGGGAAAGAGAATTGAAGAAGCAACCCAGTTGCCTGTCCACCGCTACAAATCAGGACCGCTGGGAGGAGATCAGCAAATTGGCGCCATGATTTCGCAAGATGACTTGGACATGGTGATTTTTTTGCGCGATCCTTTAGCCGCACAACCCCATGAACCAGATGTAACGGCATTGATTCGCTTGTCGGATGTATACGAGATTCCTTTAGCCACCAATATGGGAACGGCAGAAATCTTGCTGCGCGGGTTAGCAGCTGGCTTTGCTGATTTTCGACAAGTGATCCACGAAACGGACAATCGTCCCCTGTCGTTATAGGGAGAACAAAATAATTGAAGAGGAAGGACGTGCAGAATTGAAAGCAATCTTAAAGGATTTTTTGACCTATGCAAAAATGAATACTCGCTCGGACGCGACGAGTCAGAGCATCCCAACGACGCCGGGACAAGTTGAGTTGGCTCTTTTATTGAAAGATCAGTTGATCGAGATGGGGGTAGCGGATGTTGCTTACTACGAAAAGAATAGTTTTGTGATCGGACGTCTACCTGGTAATCCTGAAAAAACGGCGATTGGCTTTATTGCCCATGTAGATACGGCAGATTTCGAAGCTGAAAATATTCAGCCACAGATCCATGAAAATTACGATGGCAAGGATGTTTGTTTAAATAAAGAAAAAGCCATTTATATGACAACTGCTGAATTTCCGAACCTCAAAGACTATATCGGCGAAACGTTGATCACAACGGATGGAACGACCCTGCTGGGGGCAGATGATAAAGCTGGTATCGCAGAGATCATTGACGCGCTGCGCATCTTACAAACGATGGATGCGCATAAACGTGGCGATGTCTGGGTTGCTTTTGGTCCTGATGAAGAGATCGGGACTGGTGCTGATCGCTTTGATGCGGCGGATTTTCCAGTGGCATTTGCTTACACGATGGACAGTGGTCGTGTGGGGCATATGGAATATGAAACCTTTAATGCTGCTCGTATTGATATAACAATCGATGGTACGAGTGTGCATCCTGGGACTGCCTATGGTCGTTTGGTCAACGCTTTGAAAATCGCGCATCAAATCGACGATGCATTACCAGCAGAGGAAGTTCCTGAACGCACTCGTGGGTATGAAGGTTTTTACCTACTGCACAATTTGACGGGACATATTGGTCGAGCAGAAGTTTCTTATATCATTCGTGATCATGACCATGCGCTTTTTGAACAGCGAAAAGCCAACATCGTGGGGATCATTGACGAATTGAACACAGCTTATGGGCAAGAACGTATCACCTATACGCTGTATGACCAATATTACAATATGGGGGATTTGATCAAGAAAGATCCCCGCAGTATCGAAGCTGCCCGAGCAGGGATGCAAGCGATTGGTGTGACGCCAATCGAAGCGCCGTTTCGTGGCGGGACCGATGGCTCGAAAATCACCTATAAAGGCATTCCAACACCGAACTTATTTGTCGGTGGTGAAAACTTCCATGGACAATATGAATTTATTACTGTGGAAGCGATGGAAAAAGCCCGTGATTTGATCGTGGCGATCGTGGAACATGTAGGACAAGAGGACACCACTGTTTCCTAAGAGAATCGAGCGACACGCTAGACCCATGCGAAAGAGTCTAGCGTGTTTTTTTGTTTTGCTGCAGGGAAGAACCGCAAGTGAAAGAACCTTTTTTTTTCTGGACCAAAACCCTTATAATAGAAAAGAAGCTAAAAGAGAAGAGGAAAAATGTGTGCGGGTATTATTCATTGGAGATGTAGTTGGTTCATTAGGAAGAGAAACGATCACGGAGTACCTTCCAAAATTAAAGAAGGTGTATCGACCACAGGTGACGATCGCGAACGGTGAGAACGCAGCGGCGGGTCGTGGGATCACTGGTAAAATCTATAAGAAATTTTTGCAAGATGGTGTCGATGTCGTGACATTAGGCAATCATACATGGGACAACCGTGACATTTTTGAATTTATTGGCGATGCGAAGAAAATGATTCGTCCAGCCAATTTTCCAGAAGGAACACCGGGCGTCGGCATGGTATTTGTGAAAGTCAACACCATTGAATTGGCGGTGATCAACATGCAAGCTCGCTCGTTCATGGTCGACCTTGATGATCCGTTTCGCAAAATGGATGAACTGGTTGCGATTGCCCGCAAACGTACACCGTTTATCTTTGTGGATTTTCATGGGGAAACCACCAGCGAAAAACAAGCGATGGGCTGGTATTTGGATGGCCGTGTTTCGGCAGTCGTTGGCACGCATACCCATGTCCAGACCAATGATGCGCGGATTTTGCCCCAAGGAACGGCTTATTTGTCAGATGTCGGTATGACCGGTCCTTATGATGGGATATTGGGAATGAAACGCGAACCAGTCATTGAGAAATTTTTGACGGCATTGCCGCAACGATTTGAAGTGATTGAAAAAGGCCGCAGTATTTTGTCGGCTTGCTTGCTTGAGATTGATGAAGCCACTGGTAAAGCAAAATCGATCCGTCCGATCCAAATCAGTGAAGATCGCCCGTTTACAGAATAGGAGAAGCATGGAAGAGCAATTAGCCAAGGAACCACACGTTGCCCAAGAGCTGGCTGCTTTGCAAAGGCTCTTGTCTGATCATCCGATCGTTCAAGAATTTCAAGAAATCCAAGCACGAGCCTTGCAAAACCAAGGGCTATTGGAGCTGGAAGAAGCGCTGAAGCAAGCGCAAAAAGAGATCGTTCAATTTGAGCATTATGAGAAGCCTGAAGCAAAAAAAGCTGCCGAGCAGCGTTATGCGTCATTGACAAACGAATACGAGCAGCATCCTTTAGTGGTTGCTTATCGTCAAGCGTTACTGCAAGCAGATGAATTGCTGCAATATGTCACGACGGAGATCCAAAAGAAAATGAATAAAGCCATCGAGGAGGATGAAACCAATGCCTCAAAAAACTAAAAATACCCCGATGATGGAACAGTATTTAAGCATCAAGGCTCAGTACCAAGATGCTTTTTTATTCTATCGTTTAGGGGATTTCTATGAATTATTTAATGAGGATGCTGTCAAGGCAGCACAAATTTTAGAATTGACGTTAACCAGCCGCAACAAAAATGCGGAGGAACCGATCCCTATGTGTGGGGTGCCTTACCACGCCGCCAGCAATTACATCGACACCTTGATCGAGCAAGGCTACAAAGTAGCGATTTGTGAGCAAGTGGAAGATCCAAAAACCACCAAAGGAATGGTCAAACGCGAAGTCGTTCAACTGATCACGCCGGGAACGGTGATGGACAGTAAAGGCCTATCCGCCAAAGAAAACAACTTTTTGACAGCTGTTTTGCAACAAGGGGAGCGTTTTGGCTTTGCCTATGTCGATCTAAGTACCGGTGAATTAAAAGCAGCGCAATTGGAAGATGAAGAAGCTGTCGTCAATGAGGCAGCCGCTCTCCAAACGAAAGAAGTCGTTTTGTGCAGCGAGATCCCTGAGTCATTGCAAACAACACTGACCAATCGCTTGAATGTCGTGTTTTCTAAGCAAGAAACGTTGGAAGAAAATGCCGAATTTCAATTTTTAACAGAACCTCTCTCCCAAGGGTTAGAAAAAGTAGTCACAGGGAAGTTGCTAAGTTATTTGGCGATCACCCAAAAACGCAGTTTAGCGCATATTCAACAAGCCGTGGAATATCAGCCCGATCATGCATTGAAAATGGATCATTATTCCAAATTCAACTTAGAATTGACGCAGTCGATTCGAACTGGCAAAAAACAAGGGACTCTTTTGTGGTTGCTGGACGAGACAAAAACCGCAATGGGTGGCCGTTTGTTAAAGCAATGGTTGGACCGTCCCTTGATCCAGCCAAAGAAAATCACTGCCCGCCAAGAAATGGTCCAATCGTTACTAGACAGTTTCTTTGAGCGAGCAGATCTGCAAGAAGCGCTGACGAAAGTCTATGACATGGAACGCTTAGTCGGACGGGTTGCCTTCGGAAATGTCAATGGCCGCGATTTGCTGCAGTTGAAATCTTCTTTGGAGCAAGTGCCTTTGATCGCGCAATTGTTGCAAGGCATCAACCGTGGCGAGTGGAATGACTTGCTGCTGGAATTAACGCCCCTAGATGATTTGGTTGCACTGATCGATGCGGCGATCGATGAAGATGCCCCGTTGCAGATCACAGAAGGCAACATCATCAAAGATGGGTTCCATCAACAATTAGATGAATACCGTACAGCGATGCGTAACGGCAAGCAATGGCTGGCGGAATTAGAAGCCAACGAACGCCAAGCGACGGGGGTCAAAAACTTGAAAGTTGGGTTCAACCGCGTCTTTGGCTATTACATTGAGATCACGAAAGCCAATCTAGTGAATTTAGATACCTCTCGCTACGAGCGCAAGCAAACGTTAGCCAATGCGGAACGGTTTATTTCACCCGAGTTGAAAAAACTGGAGACTTTGATTTTAGAAGCCGAAGAGAAATCGGTGGATTTGGAATACCGCCTGTTTCTTGACGTTCGTGAAGAAGTGAAAAAGAGTATCACCCGTCTACAAAAGTTAGCCAAAGCCGTCAGTGCGGTCGATGTCTTACAAAGTTTCGCCACGGTTTCGGAACGTTACCAATACGTGCGGCCGACAGTAGCGAAAAAACGAGCGGTATCGATCATCGACGGCCGTCATCCTGTAGTGGAAAAAGTCCTTGGTCACCAAGAGTACATTCCGAATAGTATCGTGATGGATGAAGAAACAGAGATCCTGTTGATCACAGGACCAAATATGTCTGGGAAGAGTACGTACATGCGGCAGTTTGCCTTGCTAGTCATTATGGCGCAGATCGGCTGCTTCGTACCGGCACAATCTGCAGAGATGCCGATTTTCGATCGGATCTTTACTCGCATCGGTGCCAGCGATGATCTGATCGCCGGTCAAAGTACGTTTATGGTGGAGATGATGGAAGCCAACCAAGCGCTGCGTCATGCAACGCCTAACAGCTTGATTTTGTTTGATGAGTTAGGGCGTGGGACTGCGACCTATGATGGGATGGCATTGGCACAAGCCATCATTGAATATATCCACAAAGAAGTTCATGCCAAAACACTTTTCTCTACCCATTATCATGAGCTGACGGTTTTAGATGAGGAATTGGCACACTTGCGCAATGTCCATGTTGGTGCCGTTGAAAAAGAAGGCGAAGTCGTCTTCTTGCATAAGATGATGGAAGGGCCCGCAGATAAAAGCTATGGGATCCATGTAGCCAAAATCGCTGGACTGCCAAGTGCACTCTTACAGCGCGCAGCCACGATCTTAAAAGCGCTGGAAGAACATGAACCGACGGTACAGCCAAAACCAGTCGTCGAAGAAAGTCAGCAGTTGTCGTTGTTTAGCGAAGTATCTACGGAAGAAATCGGCGTTATCGATCAGTTGAAGAAATTGAATCTGTTGGAAATGACCCCGATGGATGCTCTGAATACATTGTACGAGCTGCAAAAACGAATTTAGAAAGAAGGTCAGCAGATGGGAAAGATCCAAGAGTTATCCGAACGTCTGGCGAACCAAATCGCGGCAGGAGAAGTCGTTGAGCGACCAGCTTCTGTCGTCAAAGAATTAGTTGAAAACGCCGTGGATGCCGGCAGTACCCAAATCGATATTTTTATTGAAGAAGCAGGCTTGCGTAAAATCCAGGTCATCGATAATGGCGAAGGAATTGCAGAAGAGGATGTCTTGACTGCCTTTAAACGCCACGCCACCAGTAAAATCCACAATCGAGATGACTTGTTTCGAATACGTACCCTCGGGTTTCGCGGGGAAGCTTTGCCTAGTATCGCTTCGGTTTCGATCCTCTCGATTGAAACGGCAGTCAAAGGCGCCCAACAAGGCTCCTTTGTGCGCTTAAAAGGCGGCGCTGTTGAAGAGCATTTGCCTGCCAACTTGCGGCAAGGAACCAAGATCACTGTGGAAAACCTCTTTTACAATACACCGGCACGCTTGAAATATGTCAAGACGCTGCAAACGGAACTAGCAAATATCGGCGATATCGTCAATCGGATCGCCCTAAGCCATCCAGAAGTGGCTTTTCGTCTCGTTCATGAAGGCAATAAGATGTTGAGCACCACTGGAAGTGGGCAGTTAAAACAAACCATCGCCGGGATCTACGGGGTGGAAACCGCCAAAAAAATGATCGCGATCGATACTGAGGACCTCGACTTTAAAGTCACTGGCTTTGTGTCACTGCCAGAAGTCACCCGAGCTAGCCGCAACTATTTATCCACGATCATCAATGGTCGTTATATTCGCAACTTTGCTTTGAATAAAGCGATCGTTGCTGGTTACGGGTCAAAATTGATGGTCGGTCGTTTTCCATTAGCTGTCCTTGAAATCAAAATGGACCCCTTATTAGTCGATGTCAACGTTCATCCGACTAAGCAAGAAGTTCGCTTGTCAAAAGAAGAAGAACTGACCAAACTAATCAGTAAAGCCATCAATGAGGCGCTGCGGGAAATCAATTTGATTCCTAACGCGGCTGACAATCTGCGTTTTAAGAAAAAAGTTGCCGATCAGCCAAAAGCCCAACAGCTTGGCTTGGAACTGGAGTCAGCAGGAAATTCGACTTCTGGGTTGTCTTATAATCGCGAAACCGGGAAATTTGAGGTGCAGGGCAGTACTTATCAACAGACTGTGGATAACTCTGTGGAAAAGCCTGTGGAGGAAGGTGGAAAACTTCCAGAAATGCCACAGGAATCTAGCGAAAACTTGTTGGAAGAAACTGAGGAAACCTTTCGCAGTTTGGAAGAGACGTTGCCAAATAAGCCTGTCCGAAAACCATTTGTGGAAGAACAGACGGAAACAAAAGCGCCGCTGCCAGAAGCGCCTGCCTTTCTTCCAGATGAGACGCCAGAGCTTACGGCGCAAGATCTGCAAAGTCAAGCGACTCTTCACCCGGAAATGCATGGGGATGACCGCAACTACCTGAAAACGGTCGAACGGTTGCTGGAAGAAGAACCAGCGAAGGAGCGTTTTCCCCAACTGGATTATTTTGGGCAGATGCATGGGACCTATTTGTTTGCCCAAAGCGAGGCGGGGCTATATATCGTCGACCAGCATGCGGCACAAGAACGAATCAAATATGAGTATTACCGCGAAAAAATCGGCGAAGTGACCAATGATCTGCAAGAATTGTTAGTGCCGATCGTTTTGGATTATCCCAACAGCGATGCACTGCAATTGCAGGAACAAAGTGACAAGCTGGCAGAAGTCGGGATCCATCTGGAATCTTTTGGGACCAATAGTTTCATCGTCCGGGCGCACCCGACGTGGTATCCTAGCGGTGAAGAAGAAGCCATCATCCGCGAAATGATCGATATGTTATTGACCACAGGAAGTGTCAGTGTCAAAAAGTTTCGTGAAGCAACAGCGATCATGATGAGCTGCAAACGATCCATCAAAGCCAATCACTATTTGAATGAAGCACAAGCGCGAATCTTGTTGCAAGACTTAGCGAAATGCGAGAATCCCTTCAACTGTCCCCATGGACGCCCGGTGCTGATCCATTTCACCAACAGCGACATGGAGCGGATGTTCAAACGAATTCAAGATCCTCATCGAGCAAGGAGTGGCATGGAATGATTATTTTGGCTTCACAGTCGCCGCGGCGCAAAGAATTATTAGCGGAGTTAGTCCCGGAATTTGCGGTCATACCAGCGGATATCGACGAGTCAGTCCGACCGAACGAAGCGGCGATCCCTTATGTCCAACGGATGGCAGCAGAAAAAGCGGCGGCTATTACGCAAGCATATCCTGAAGATCTGGTGATCGCGAGCGATACGACGGTCGTGGTGGATGAAGAAATCTTAGGAAAGCCAGTAGACCGTAAAGATGCTCGGTCGATGTTGCGAAAAATGAGCGGACGGACCCATTGGGTGCATACCGCCGTCGTTTTACAAAAAGGCAAACAGCAACGCCAAGCAGTGGTTTCGACGGAAGTTGTGTTTCGTCCTTTGACGGATCAAGAGATCGACAAGTATCTTGTCTTAGATGAGTACCAAGACAAAGCGGGCGCCTATGGGATCCAAGGGGCGGCCAAAGTATTTGTCTCATCGATAACCGGCGATTTTTATACGATCGTAGGGTTTCCTGTCGCTACGGTCTATCAGTTGTTGCAAGAGTTTACGGAGGAGGAATAAGGATGGATGTTTCTGGTAGTTGTCTTTGCGGCAAAGTCACGATCAACTTGACGGGAGTTGCGAAAGAAATCACGGTTTGTCATTGTAGTCTCTGCCAGAAATTTCACGGCGGACCAATGTTCGCTCTTGCGCCATGCGCTGAGGACCAGATGGCTCTTCAAGGAGCGAAGTGGCTGCGACGTTACGATTCTTCTGAGTGGGCACAGCGAGGATTTTGCAGTCAATGCGGCTCGAGTCTGTTCTTTTACCTCAAAGAAACACACACCTATTTTTTTGCGGCTGGGTTATTTGGCAACTTGCCAGAAGCTGTCTTAACCGAAGAAATCTATACAAAAGACCAACCGCAGTTTTACCATTTTGCGGAACCAACGACTCGTTGGGAAAAGCTGCAAAACCCTTAAATAATTTGAGCAAGTCATTTTACATTCGCTAAGAAAAAAGGCATGATAGAGCATACAGGATGAGTCTAGAGGAAAAGCAGGTGAAAAAATGACAGATAAAAAAGAATTAAAAGAAAAATTGTCGCCGATCGAATATGCGGTGACCCAAGAAAATGCAACCGAACGCCCCTTTACTGGCGAGTATGATGATTTTTATGAAAAAGGGATCTATGTTGATATCGTCAACGGAGAACCATTGTTTGCTTCTACTGATAAATATGACGCTGGTTGTGGCTGGCCGTCCTTTTCGAAGCCGATCAGTCGCCAAGATATTCAAGAAAAAGCCGATTTTTCTCACGGCATGCATCGAGTAGAAGTCCGCAGCAAAGAAGCTGACTCTCATTTAGGACATGTTTTTTCAGACGGTCCTCAGGACAAAGGCGGTTTGCGCTATTGTATCAACTCGGCAGCATTGAAGTTCATCCCTTTGGCAGAAATGGATGAAAAAGGCTATGGCGAATTCAAATCACTCGTTGAGTAAGTATTAGGAACTGTGTGCGAAAAAAAGACGCAGCAGCATGTCTCGTTTGAAAAAATGCGACTGAAACAACGGTTTTTCCTCCGTTTGTTTCCTGCTAAGCCTTTTCCTTCGTTCACAGTCCTTTTTTTGCCCTCTCGTCTGTGCTACAATAAAGGGAACGTATGTACAGAAAGGAAAGCACATGTACGAATATATCATAGGAAAAGTAACGGATATCTTTCCGGCGTATATCGTCGTTGAGACCCATGGCATCGGCTATCAGATCGCTTTTGGCAATCCGTATTCATTTAGCGGCAAGTTGAACCAAGAAGTAAAAATCTATCTGCACCAAGTGATTCGTGAAGATGCCCATAGTCTCTACGGCTTTGCCACGATCGAAGGCAAGCAGTTGTTTTTAAAATTGATCAGTGTCTCAGGTATTGGACCAAAGAGTGCGTTAGCAATCATGGCCAATGAAGACCATACGGGGTTGATCACGGCAGTCGAAAATGGGGACGTCAACTATTTGACTAAGTTCCCAGGTGTCGGTAAAAAGACGGCGCAGCAAATGATCCTAGACTTGAAAGGCAAAGTGGCTGAACTGGTGGGAGAAGAAGCGATCGTTCCTCTAAGCGTGGCAACGACTGCTTTAGATGAAGCGATGGAAGCCTTGAAAGCATTGGGGTATAGCGAAAAAGAAGTCAAGAAAGCCGAAAAACAATTAGCGGCGAATACGACAAAATCGACGGATGAGTACTTGCGGGAAGCTCTCCGATTGATGATGAAAAAGTAAGGAGCAAGTAGACGATGGATGAACGAATTGTTTCGCCAGAAAGTACTGAACAAGAAGAGATCATCGAAAAATCTTTGCGTCCGCAAACCCTTGCCCAATATATCGGACAAGACAAAGTCAAGCAGGAGCTTTCGATTTATATCCAAGCGGCGAAAAATCGAGAAGAAGCGTTGGATCATGTCCTCTTATATGGTCCGCCAGGCTTAGGGAAAACGACGATGGCAATGGTGATCGCCAACGAGATGCAGGTGCAAATCAAGACGACCAGCGGTCCTGCGATCGAAAAACCAGGGGATTTGATTGCGATCTTGAATGAGCTACAGCCAGGGGATGTTCTGTTTATCGATGAGATCCATCGCTTGCCTCGTGTCGCCGAAGAAATGCTTTATTCGGCAATGGAAGATTTTTATGTGGATATCATGGTGGGGCAAGGGACAACGGCTCACCCAGTTCATTTTCCGCTTCCGCCATTTACCTTAGTCGGCGCAACGACGCGGGCGGGGATGCTCTCGGCACCACTACGGGATCGCTTCGGGATCATTTCGCATATGCAATATTATGAAGACCATGATTTAAAAGAGATCGTGCAGCGGACTGCGTCCATCTTTGAAACGGATATCGTGGAAGAAGGGGCGATCGAAATCGCCCGTCGGTCCCGAGGCACCCCGCGGATCGCCAACCGGTTGCTTAAACGAGTTCGCGATTATGCGCAAGTGCAAGCAGATGGCTTGATCGATCGCACCGTTGCTGATCAGGCATTGGCGCTTTTGGCAGTCGATCATGCTGGCTTGGATTATATCGATCAGAAATTGATTCGGACGATGATCGAATTGTATCAAGGCGGCCCGGTGGGATTAAGTACGATCGCTGTCAATATCGGGGAAGAAACCGAAACAGTGGAAGATATGTACGAACCGTTTTTGATCCAAAAAGGATTTTTGAAACGGACCTCACGTGGGCGGATCGCAACACCGTTAGCGTATGACCATTTTGGCTATCCGCAAAGAAGCGAATAGAAGGAAGCGGCAATCAGCAATGATTGCTGCTTTTTTGTGCATTTGGTGAAACGTTTCTTTTTATTTTTTAATAATTTCTGAGGAGTAATCGATGTTGGGAAAATGCGATATTTGTGAAATTTGATTAATTAGAAGTTCTTAGGGAAATAATTTCATCTTAAAACATTGATATAAAAGCTTTTATATTTGTGAGGAACCCAACAAGATTTGTGAAAAAAGAAAAGCTGAAAAAAATAATTGGAAAGGCTTGCATTTTCGAATGGCAGCGGATATAATCTTTTTGTAGAAACGTTTCACCGAATTGTGGAGATATACGTAGTGTTACGAGGATAGAAAGAAGGAGATTTTGTGTATGAGTAAACTGCAAAAGTTTTATAGTCAACGGCAGCTTCACTGGATGGTTTTTCCCGGCGTGGCATTTATGATCGTATTTAATTATATTCCGATCTACGGAATTATAATCGCTTTCAAAAACTATACGGTGATTGACACGATTTCATCAGCACCATGGGTCGGGTTAGAGAATTTCCGTATCATTATGAATGACAGTTTTTTCTGGGAAGCGGTTAGAAATACGTTAGCCATCAGCTTATTGAAATTAGGATTAGGTTTTGCGATCCCGATTGTGTTAGCCATTATGATTTTTGAAATGCAAGATGGCCGCTTGAAGAAATTTATTCAAACGGTTTCATACATTCCCCATTTTTTCTCATGGATCGTGCTAGGTGGGATGATGATTTCTTGGCTGTCAACGAACGGCTTTATCAACCAAGTGCTGATGTCTGTAGGATTGATGGACAAAGGGGTCAATCATCTATTGGATCCAAGCAAATATTGGTGGATCGCGGTCCTTTCTGATCTATGGAAAGAAGTCGGCTGGGGAACGATCCTTTACTTGGCAGGGATGTCGCGGATCGATCCAACGTTTTATGAAGCCGCACGAATCGATGGTGCCAGCAAGCTAAGACAGATTCGCTCGATCACATTGCCATTACTGACACCGATCATCTCCTTAAACTTGATTCTGAATGTGAGCGGTATCTTAGGGTCAAACCTAGATCAAACATTAGTTTTGATGAATTCACAGAACCAAAACCGTTCAGAAGTCATCAACTCCTTTGTTTATAAAATGGGGTTGACGCAAGGTGATTTCTCTTATGCAACTGCTGTCGGCTTGGGGATCGCGGTCATTTCCGTCATCTTATTGGTGATCACGGATCGAGTGACCCGCAAGTTGAACAACGGCAATTCAGTTATCTTATAGGAGGAAAAAACATGATCAAAAGAAAAGCAAAAGAAAACACATGGTTTTACTTCTTCAATACCGTGATCTTGATTTTATTCTCATTGATGATCATCGTACCGATTTGGAATATCTTGGTTTCCTCCGTGTCTTCTAGTTCTGGATTAGCGGGCAACGGCCTCGTGTTATGGCCCAAAGGCTTTACCTGGGAAAACTATCGGAAAGTTTTTTCCGACGCGAGTATCCCTCGTGCCTTCTTGATCTCAGTGTTAAAAACGGTTCTTGGGGCTGCGACCCATACCTTGTTTTGTGCGATCGTGGCTTACGGATTGAGTAAATCACGCTTGGTTGGCCGCAACATCTATACAACGATGGGGGTCATCACCATGTACTTCAGTGGTGGGATGATTCCAACGTACTTGCTGATTCGCTCGCTAGGATTACTGGATTCTTTCTGGGTCTACATTATTCCAGCTTTGTTCAGCTATTATGATGTCGTGATTTTAATGAACTTTTTCCGTGAGATTCCGCCTTCACTCGAAGAATCGGCGAAGATCGACGGTGCAAGTGAATTCCAAATCTTCTATAAAATCTTCTTACCATTAACGAAACCGGCATTGGCAACCATCATCTTGTTCAACGGGGTTGGCCAATGGAATGATTTTATGACGACAAAACTGTATATCACAAAAGAGTATCTCTATCCGCTGCAAATGAAGATTTATGAAATCATCGTCCAATCCAACTTGAGTACGATGACTGAAAGCGGTAGTACCGACTTTATCGTCCAAGCAACGACCCGTGGGGTTCAGTTGGCTACGATCGTCATCACGACAGTGCCAATTTTAATTATATATCCATTGCTTCAAAAACACTTTATCGGCGGTATGATGGCCGGTGCAGTAAAAGAATAGAAAGAGGGATAGACATGAAAAAAGTAGTAGGCGGTTTATTGGCAGCATCAGCATTACTCAGCTTAGCGGCATGTGGCGGCAGCTCAGACAATGCCAGCAGTTCGGATTTTTCTATCAAAGATCGGTATGAGTTAGATGAAAAGACACCAGCATGGAAACTCGATACCAAAGAAGAACCAACCAAGATCACATGGTACATCAATTCAGACTGGACAGCTTTGCCATTTGGTGAAGATGTGACGACAGCCCAAATCAAAAAAGATTTGAACATTGATATTGAATTTATTTCAGGGGATGATTCGAAATTAAATGCCTTGATTTCAAGTGGTGATATGCCTGATATCGTGACGTTGATGGATAAAACCAGTCAAGCAGCCACAAAAGCTGATAGCTGGGCATACTCATTAAACGATTTAGCGGAACAATACGATCCGTATTTGATGAATGTCGTGACCGAAGATACCTTCAAATGGTTTGCTTTAGATGATGGCAAAACTTATGGCTATCCAAACTATTCCAACACTGCAGCGGACTACGAAAGCGGCAATATTCCCGTCAATGACAACTTTGTGATCCGTGAAGATGTCTATGAAGCATTAGGCAAACCAGATGTTTCGACTCCAGAAAACTATGTGAAAGTCATGAAAGAAATCAGCGAGAAATTCCCTGATTTGACACCGATGGGCTTCACAACGATCGGCGAAACAGCAGGACCATTCTTAGATAAATTGCAAGATTTCTTAGGTGTTCCATTAGAAGATGAAGATGGTGCTTTCTACGACCGTAACTTAGATGAAGAATATATCTCATGGTTGAAAACCTTCAATCAAGTGTATCGTGACGGCAACATCAGTGATGACAGCTTTACTGATGACGGCCCAACCTATGATGAAAAAGTAAAACAAGGGGACTATGCAACGATCTTAGTCGCAGGAACGAGCGGACAAGGTGGGAACTTCACTGAATTCATGAAAAACTCTGACACACGCTACATCGCAATCGATGGCCCTGCCAGCACGTCTGGTCGTGAAGCAACCTTGAACCAAACAGGAATCTCTGGCTGGTTGATCAACTACATCACAAAAGATGCGGCGGATCCAGCAAAAGTAACCCAACTCTTCACGTACTTGATCGATGAACCAGGACAAATTTTGACAAAATTCGGTGTTGAAGGCGTGACGTATGAATACAACGATGAAGGCAAAATCGATTACTTGCCAGAAATCAAAGAAATGGAACAAACCGACAACGAAGGCTACAACAAAAAATATGGTATCAGCCGGTTCAACTACTTTAACAATGACCGTGTCAATGCACTGAAAGTCAAAACCGAAAATGCGTTGACTCAAATGCAAGAATGGGGTGAAGGCAAATTGTATCCACACTTTGTGATCGAAAATACGGATCCAGATGCCGGAACTGCTGAAGCACGTTCAAACACAGCCATCAAAACCAAAATCAACAGCACGATCATCTCATTGATCCGTTCAAAAGATGAAGGAACATTTGACAGCACACTAACCGACTTTGAAAGCTTCTTAGATTCAAACAACTGGGATGCAATCAAAGACATTAAAACTGAAAAAATGGCCGAAAACCGCGAACGACTAAAATAACCCCCATAGGAGAGGAAAGGAAGCCAAAAAAAAAGACCTTTCCTCTCCTTTGCTTTGAAACACAGGTTTTGCGCGCACTTTGCGCAAAATCTGATGTTTCAAAGTACTAGGCGACCGCAGGGAGCGTAGTGACCAACCAAAGAAACACAGGTTTTGCGCACACTTTGCGCAAAATCTGATGTTTCAAAGTACTAGGCGACCGCAGGGAGCGTAGTGACCGTACAAAGAATCACTGCGATTGGCTCACGTAGTGAGACCTGCAACCCAGAAAACTGTACGTTGAGAAACGACCCAAAATCACAAGAAGGCAAGAAACAGGTCTACGCAGCACTAACAGCACAAATCAGCAAGTTTTGATTGGAGGATCATAATGAATCGACTATTTTCTTATGAAGGATGGTACTATCGGGTCTTTGCTTTTCTAGCAGATATGATCATTGTTAGTTTTCTCTTTATGATTCCAGCAATGACGCTGATTCTCGCAGGACCAGCATTGATCGCGCTGTATCAGACGATCGATCAATTGTACAAGGAACGGGATGTCCCGATTTGGCAACGATATAAGCAAGCATTCTTAAGCAATCTCAAACGTGGGCTCTTCTTAGAAGGTCTTGTTATTGCGTATGTGGCAGTCTTTGCTGGGTTGATCTATTCCTTGATGATGATTACACCTTACTTTGGTGTTCTAGCTGTGATCCTCGTCAGCTTGGCTGCGCTGTATCTTTTCGTGTTCGTCCTCTTGTACAGCTTGTTTACGCAATCATTGCAAGAAACAGCGAAAGAAACGGCGTATGCGGTTCTTAGCAGTACGGCGAATGCGATCATTTTACTGGTGATCCCAATCATTGTTTTTGTATTGTGCAGCAAAGTGAACCTATTCTTATTTGTTTGTTTAGGGATCTCAGGCTCAGCCTTTATCCAAGTGTTGTTTTTCAATAAAGTATTAGCGAAGGGGGAAGAGACAAATGACTGAATCCACAGCGACTGATCGATCCTGTTTTTGGGCTTCGGTCCAACAAGAACTTGACGCCCTTCCGCTAGCCTTTGAAAGAACCAAACAAGCACCTTTGCTGAAAGGGATCGATTGTTTTACGATTTCTTTTCAAAGTCTTGGTAATGAAACGATCTATGGGCATCTGCTGCTGCCAGAACAAGCGGCAGATTGTCCAATCGTGATTGATTTTTTAGGCTATATGAATCATGTGCAAGAACCGTTCCAATTCGCTCATTGGTTATTGATCGGCTGCGGCTGTCTTGTCATCGACAATCGCGGACAAGGGGGACGCACGCAAGATCAAGTTCCTTATGAAACCACGCAGCATGAAGCACCTTTTGGACGCGGCATCTTGAAAAAAGAAGATTTTTATATGAAGCGATTGGTCGCAGATAGTTTGCGCACACTAGAAGTCCTTCAACAGATACCGGAAATCGATCCGCAGCGCATTATTTTAAGAGGCGGCTCACAAGGAGGCGGCATCGCCTTATTGGTCAACGCATTAACGAACGTCTCGATTTTTGCGACGTTTGCCGATGTGCCAAGCCACTCCAATCTTGTCCATCGGATCGAACAAAAAACAGGAAGTTATCAGGTGATTCAAGAGTATATCGAACAATTTCCAGAAACGCGGGAAACGATCTATCAAGTCATGAGTTATTTTGATTTGAAGTATTTTGCTCATCAGATAACTGGTCCTGTTTATACATCGGTCGGCAGTGCTGATCCGATCTGCCCCATGGAAGATTTCTTCGTTTCCTATAAAAAGATTCCTGGACCGAAAGAATTGCGTATTTACTTAAATAAAGGGCATGGCGGCGGCGAAGCGAAACAAATCCGTCGTGAAATGCAGCAAATCACAAAATTACTCAAAGGAAATGAATGAAGATGAAAGTAGCAACCTACAATCTACGAGTCGATACCGACTATGACCAAGAATGGCAATGGCACTATCGATCGGAGGCGGTTTGCTCCTTGATCGATTACTACGACTGGGATGTTCTGGCGATCCAAGAAGCCCGACCTAGTCAATTTGCAGATTTAGCAAAGCTAGCGCAGTATGCTTCCGTCACGGCTGAACGTGACGGTGATGGCTTGGGCGAAGGCATCGGACTGTATTATCAAAAAGAGACTTTCGAGTTATTAGCTTCAGGTTCGTTTTGGTTGTCATTGACACCGACTGAACCCAGTATTCATCCAGAAGCTGCCTATTCACGCTTATGTGTTTGGGCAGTCTTACAGGAAAAAAAGAATCCGCCGTTTCTTGTCATCACGACCCATTTAGATAATATTTCAGAAATGGCTCGTTTTGAAGGGATGAAAGTGATCTTTGAGCAACTGGCAGATCAGATCGAACGTTATCCAGTATTACTAATGGGCGACTTGAATGCGGAGCCAACGGAGCGGGTGCATCGGTATTTAGAGCAGCATTTTCAAAATGCCAAAGAACATGGGCAAAAGCCGCATCACGGACCCAAAGGCTCCTATCAAAATTTTATTTATACGTTACCATGGCAAGAATTAGAAGAAATTGATTATATCTATACGAAAGGCTTCACGGTGGTCAAAACCGCCTGTCTAACGGATTCTTGTGATCGTCGTTTTCCCTCCGATCATTTCCCTTTAGAAGCAGAAGTCCAATTTGAAGAAAGCAAAGGATGAATAAAAATGGAACAGCAGAAATTAACCGAACTACTTTCAGAAATGACCTTAGATGAAAAAATCGATCAGTTGCTGCAACTGGCAGCGGCTTTTTATTCAGATAAAGCAGAAGAGAAAACCGGCCCAATGGGCGACTTAGGACTGACACAAGAGAACATCAACAATGCGGGAACAACGCTAGGTGTTTCTGGTGCGAAAGAAGCGATCCGCGTCCAAAAAGAGTATATCGCCAATAACCGCTTGAATATCCCGACGATATTGATGGCGGATATCATTCACGGCTTTCGGACGATTTTCCCGATTCCATTAGGATTAGGCAGTTCATGGGATTTGGCAGCAGCGGAGAAGATGGCGGAAGTATCTGCCAAAGAAGCAGCTGTTTCTGGCTTGCATGTGACCTTTTCACCGATGGTGGACTTAGTAAGAGACCCACGATGGGGCCGTGTCATGGAATCGACAGGGGAAGATCCTTACTTGAACAGTCGCTTCGCTGAAGCCTTTGTCAAAGGCTATCAAGGGGATGATCTGCGAACGGATTTCAACCGCGTGGCTGCGTGCGTCAAACATTTTGCGGCTTACGGTGCGGCTATCGGCGGTCGCGACTACAACACGGTCAATATGTCAGAACGCCAACTGCGAGAAAGTTATTTGCCAGGCTATAAAGCAGCCCTTGATGCTGGTGCCAAGCTGGTGATGACCTCCTTTAATACGGTAGACGGCATTCCAGCCACGGCCAATCGCTGGCTTTTCCGTGATGTTTTGCGAGAAGAATTCGGGTTTGAAGGCGTTGTGATCTCTGACTGGGCAGCAATCAAAGAAGTGATCGCTCATGGCGCAGCGGAGGATGAAAAACATGCCGCTGAACTAGCCATCAAAGCTGGGGTCGATATCGAGATGATGACGACTTGCTACACCGATAACTTGAAAGAGTTGATCGCAGAAGGCACCGTTGAGGAAGCCTTAGTCGATGAAGCGGTGCTAAGAATCTTGACCTTAAAAAATGAGCTGGGGCTATTTGAAAATCCATACCGCGGCGCTGATGAAGCCGCTGAAGCAGCCACTGTTTTGTCTCAAGAACACCGAGAGATCGCCAGCGATATTGCAAAGAAATCAATGGTGTTGTTGAAAAATGAAGGTGTCTTGCCGTTGCAGAAAACCGAAAAAGTGGCGATCGTAGGCCCAGGTGCTCACTCCCGTGATCTATTAGGGGCTTGGTCTTGGCAAGGGAAACAAGAAGAAGTAGTGACTTTAGTGGAGGGTGCTCAAGCCTTGGGTGCGGATCTGTTGATTGGTCAAGAACCCTTTGATTATTTTGCACCATCTGAAGCGGCGATCCAAGAAGCGATCGAATTAGTGAAGGCAGCGGATAAAGTAGTCCTAGCACTAGGGGAGCAGGAATGGATGAGCGGCGAAGCTGCCAGCCGCAGCGACATTCGCTTGCCGCAAGCGCAATTGTCCTTGGTTGAAACCTTGAAAGAATACAACGAGCAATTGATCGTAACTCTTTATAACGGTCGTCCTCTTGATTTGCAAGGTGTGGATGCAGCCAAAGCAATCGTCGAGGCTTGGTTCCCTGGAACCGAAGGCGGAAACGCACTTGCTCAGATCCTATGGGGAGAATACAATCCAAGCGGCCGCTTGAGTATGTCATTCCCAGAAACCGTTGGACAAGTCCCTGTGTATTACAACGTTGACAATACCGGTCGTCCTTATGAAAGTGCACCGGATGAAAAATATGTCTCAAAATATTTGGATGTCTCCAATTATGCCAAATATCCATTTGGGTTTGGCTTGAGTTATAGCCCAGTTGCGTATTCTGCGGTGACGTTGGATCAGCCAACTATGACCAAAGATCAAACGGTCACGGCTTCCATCACGGTTACGAACCAAGGAACAGCAGCGGTCTGGGAAACGGTCCAATGCTACATTCGCGATTTAGTCGGTGAAGTGGTTCGCCCAGTGAAAGAACTGAAAGGCTTTAAGAAAATTTGGCTAGAGGCTGGCGAATCAGCAACCGTTCAATTTGAGATCACGGAAGAACTGCTGCGCTATGTCCACAGCAACCAACAAGCAAGCAGTGATCCAGGGAAATTCCACATCATGATTGGTGGGAACAGCCGAGACACCCAACAAACAACCCTGCAATTAGTTAGGTAAGATAGGAAGGTTTCTATGACGAAAAAAAAAGTGATGAATAACGCAAATACGACCGTGACGTTTTTACCAAACGGTGATTTATATGAGATCCAAAGTCACGGTGTGATGATCAATCAGTTGAACGGAAATGCGCTAGATGGCAGTTTGAATCAAATCTATCTACGACTGCGTGAAGAAGGGGAATTGTCCTTTATTCCCTTGATCGGTTCAAATGCCGACAGTGCCTTTGCCTACTCAGACAAACAGCTGACCTGGACCGGGACGTATCAGTCAATCAATTACCAAGTTGATTTCCAATTGGCACAAGATTGCTGGTTCTGGCGGGTTCAATTGAGTGGTTCTGGGGAAGCGGAACTGGTTTACGGACAAGATCTTGGCAATGCCGCCAAAGGGGCTGTTCAATCCAATGAAGCCTATGTTTCGCAATATATCGACCATCATGTTAGCCATGATAAGGATCGCATCGTGCTTTCTTCGCGTCAAAATCAACCACAAAATGGTCAATTTCCATTGGTGGAACAAGGCAGCTTCCAAGCCTTAAAAGGCTTCTCGACGGATGGCTATCAATTTTTCGGTCGCAGCTACAAAGAAACAAATCAACCAGCTGCACTTAGCCAAGAAACGTTAGCCAATGAAGTGTATCAATACGAATTTGCCTATACGGCACTACAAACGCAATGGTTGACGGTAAGTGAGACGCCTACGGAAATCGTTTTTTACGCAGCGGTCAAAGCCAATCAAGCGACGGCAGTCAATGAACCGCAGTTTGCACTTGAAACGTTGAAAGAAACGTATCAAGGCTTGTCCTTCGACTCGTTGCAGGCAACGGCGCAGCCACGAAAAAGCTTTGGTCGACCGCTCACAGGGCTGACATTTACCACAGAAGAAATCAATGAGCGATTTGCTCAGCAAGAAGCAGTGGAAATCGTTGACGAACAGCTGTATTCCTTTTTTACCCCTGACTATCACCATGTCGTGTTGAAGGAAAAGGAAGCACAGATGGAACGCTCCCATGGACATATTTTGATGAGCGGACAAGATCTGATCGTCGATCAACCCATTTTGAGCACGACCGTTTACATGACGGGGATGTTTAACTCCCAAATCGTATTAGGCAATACGAACATGAACAAATTGTTGAGCAATAGCCGCAACTCATTGAATCTTTTCAAACGTTCCGGTCAGCGGATCTATTTGAAAGACGGCGATCAATGGCGGATTTTAACGATGCCATCTGCCTTTGAAATGGGCTTGAATTCGGCGACGTGGTACTACAAAACAGCCGATGATGTCATTCAAGTAACGACCTTCACGAAAGCAAATGGACGCACGATTGCAACGACCATCACTAGTGAACAAGGTCGTGCCTACACATGGGCCATCACTAATCAATTTGTGATGGGGATCGATGAAGCGGTACCGACTGCTACCATTTCGCAAGATCAACAATTGCTCACCATCAAAGGAACAGCGGATTCACCGATTGCGGAAACTTATCCAGAATTGACGTATTATCTCCATGCGGCTCAACCTTTTGAACTGACCGATGAAACGATTTTCAATGTGGCAGCCGACGATAGCACGACCGTATTGACCTTTGCAGAACAGGCGACGGTTTCCTTCGTGATCCAAGGCACACTGACTGGTGAACCCTTTGTTTCCGAAACGTTAGATCGCCAGCAAGAAGACACTGCCTATACGGCCTTTGTCGATGATTTGTTGAATCAGTTTGAATTGAAACATTCGCAGGCAGACGTTGCATCCTTCAATCACTTGGCACGTTGGTACACCCACAATATGCTTGTTCATTACTTGTCTCCTCATGGTCTTGAACAGTACGGTGGTGCTGCTTGGGGGACTCGAGACGTTTCTCAAGGACCGACTGAGTATTTCTTAGCACTTAATCGTCCTGAGATGGTGGCGTCCATCATCGAGCATTTGTTTGAAAATCAATTTGCAGATGACGGCAACTGGCCACAATGGTTTATGTTTGATCGCTATGAGAAACAAAAAGCCGATGAGAGCCACGGAGATGTGATCGTCTGGCCAATGAAAGTCGTTAGTGACTATCTCGAAAAAACCAAAGATTTCGCGATTTTGGAAAAAGAACTGCCTTATACGGATCGCGCAACCTTCTTGAAAACCAAGACCAAAGCTTCGTTGTTTGATCATTTGAAAAAAGAAGTGGCGTATATCGAAGCGAACTTCTTGGAAGGAACGTACCTGTCTTGTTATGGTGATGGCGATTGGGATGACACCTTGCAGCCAAATAACAGTAAGTTGAAGAAACAAATGGCCAGCAGCTGGACCGTTGCCTTGACCTACGAAGTATTGAAAAAATTAGCCAGCCAGTTGCAGTCGGTTGACCCAGAGTATGCCAAACATTTAACAGAACTGTCTGCGGGCATCAAACACGACTTTGAAAAATACATGTTAGCTGATGGCACTTTGCCAGGATTTGTCTATATGGAAGATAGCGAGCACGTGGAACTGATGGTCCATCCGACTGACAAGAAAACCGGTATCCAATACCGCTTGCTGCCGATGCAGCAAAGCATGATCGGTGAGCTGTTATCTCCCGAACAAGCCGATCATCATGTGGCGATCATCAAGGAGCATTTGCAATTTCCAGATGGGGTGCGTTTGATGAATCGTCCAGCGACTTATGCGGGTGGTGTCAGCACCAATTTCAAGCGAGCAGAACAAGCAGCCAACTTTGGACGAGAAATCGGTTTGCAGTACGTTCACGCCCACATCCGCTTTACCGAAGCGATGGCGAAATTAGGTCGCGAAGAAGAGACTTGGCAAGCGCTTGGGGTCATCAATCCAATCCAGATCGCTCAACGGGTCGAAAACGCGGAGATCCGTCAAGCAAATGCGTATTTCAGCAGTTCTGATGGCGATTTCAAAACAAGGGTTGAAGCCCAAGAAAATTTTGGTAAACTTAAGGAGGCAGCAGTCGGCGTCAAAGGCGGCTGGCGCATCTATTCTAGTGGTCCAGGGATCTATATGAATCAGTTGATCAGCAATGTGCTAGGCATTCGTACCTTTGTTGATCATGTTGAACTTGATCCTGTCTTGCCAGCGGAGTTAGCAGGATTGACTCTGACATATCGACTTTTTGATCGGCCAGTCGAAATCGTCTATCATTCGGCAAGTACGCCGAAAGTATTGATCAACGGGGAAGAAATATCCACTGAGTTTGCGGAAAATCGCTACCGTCAAGGTGCGTTTGTCCTGAAAAAAGCAGCACTTTGCGCCAAACTAAACGAAAACCACACCAATACGATCGATATTTATCGTTAAGAAAGGAGAAGCCATGGTAGGAATCAAAGATATTGCCCAAAAAGCGGGTGTCTCCATATCCACCGTTTCGTATGCATTGAATGGCAGTCCAAAAGTGACCGAGGAAACCCGCGCGCGGATTCAAGCGATCGCAAACGAATTGAACTATGTTCCGAACATGGCTGCTCGCACACTGAAACGCAGACAAACAAACATCATCGGTGTTTATCTCGCCGATTATGCCGGAAGTTTTTATGGGGAATTGCTAGATGGCATCAAGAAAGGGTTGGAACTTTTCGGCTATGAAATGATCGTCTGCAGCGGCAAGAAATCACACTTGTTTATTCCTGAGCGGATGGTGGACGGTGCCATCATTTTGGATTGGACGTTTCCAGCAAAGGAAATCGAGCAATACGCCCAACGAGGACATCAAATCGTCGTGTTAGACCGTGTCTTGTCTCATGAAAATATCCATCAAGTCTTGTTAGACAATAAAGGAGGGGCGGCGCTGGCGATCGATCGCTTGATCGCTGGACAAAGCCAAAAAGTCTTCCTCTTAGCAGGGCCAGAAAAAGGCTACGACAGTCGGGAGCGGCTAGACGCTAGTACGAAAGAATTGACGCGCTTTGGTATTCCTTATGAAGTGATTCCTGGTGACTTCACGGAACCTTCTGGCTATCGCGCAGCAAAACAGCTCTTAGCAAATGATCCTCAGTTTCCCATTGATATCTTTGCCTTCAATGATGAAATGGCAATCGGAGTCTACAAATATGTCCGCGAGACCGACTATCGCATCGGAAAAGAGATCCGCATCATCGGGTTTGATAATACGGAATTAGGCGCTTTTGTGCAGCCGCGCTTAGCGACGATCTCCTATTCGAAACATCGATGGGGCATGGTGGCAGCTGAGAAAATCGTCCAATCGATCCAAGGGGAACCAGTGGCGGACGAGCATATTTATACCACTTTTGTGGATGGTGGATCATTTATTTAATCGATCCAATAAAGGAAAAATAGTTGAAAAAGGAATGGTGAAATGGGGAGGATTTTATCTTACAGAACATACCAAAGCAATTGATAGAGAAAGAACTATTGAAAGAAGTAAACCAATTCAAAAGTTCTAGATGGATGTTAATGAGATCGCCGAAACTTTAAATCAGGTAACACTCAAGAACAAATCAGTAGCTATCTAAATTGAAGCGCATGATCGAGATGGGAATTACTTTCCTGATATAGTTGGCCATATTTAGGGGGCATGATGAACTAGAAATATATGTTGGTGGTAATAAGGTTGGCTATGATAAAATTAGGAATATTAAAATAGCTAACATAACCAAGTGGTCGGACAAAAGTAACCTCTTATAAAAAGTACTCACAAATTATTAAATTATATTAGCGATAATTATTTAAAGCTAGCTTTCTGATATAATAGTTTGTAAAGGAGTGCTAAGATGATTAACTTTTTAAAAGGTTTAAAAATAAGAATCCTATATATATATTCAATGATTTCGCTACTTATAGGTGTCTATTTAAGTGTAAATTGGATTCCTGTAAGCGTTGAAGGACTAAGCAAATCCCAAAAACAGGAGCTTTTAAGAGAAGGATCAATCAACTGGGAACTTGGTGTAGTTTTTAAGGTATTAGCCCTGATACTTTTCTTGGGTGCACTAGTAAAATCCATTATATATATCTTAAACAAAAAGAGATAAGCGTAAAGCTCATCTCTTTTTATACTATCTAGAAACTTCGTGGATCACTTCGATTTTATAAGGAATGATAAATCCTGCTCTTTGCATTGCGTAACAATAATTGTTTCCAAATCCCACCTCGAAGTTGCCATCATAACCATTTAGCTCCCATTTGAAATCAAATATATCCGTAACCTTTACTTGAGTCCAATAATTTCCATTGGCTTGTTTCTTATAAGTTACTGTGTAACTAACTCCACGTAATGCTGTGTGAAGTTGGCCGCTTAGAAATGTATAACTTCCTGAGAAAGAACCAGATTTTTTACCTGTAGAAAATGCTTCTTTTTTAAGTCTAGAATAATAAGCGGTCATTAACTCCTCGCCGTCTACAGTCTTTGCCCAGCTATCGTTTTTATTAACATATGTCGAAGGTTTCCATGTTGGATTCCAATAGTAATTCTCAGCAGAAATAATGGCGTGCTTCATATAAGCAGCAGTCTGATTGTGACCTTTTTTCTTAACCATTGATATACCTTTATTGTATGCAGCAATTGCAGCCGCATAAACTGGATTTGCAGGAGTTACCGATGATCTAGCACCTATCTTAGACTTTGGTTCAACATAAAAAGGATCAACTGATTCGGCAACGTCCGCTTTATACTCTTCCAACAATGCATCTTGTTCGGCATCATAGGAATTTAAAACTGTTAAACTCTCATTTAAAGATACGTTGAACTCTTCAGCACTATCAGAATCTTCAAACATTCTAATTACACCATCAATATAATCTCTATTGGACTCTTCATTGGATATTGCCTCATTAATTAATGATTGATTAGTTTCATTTATCTCAAAACCATTCTCATCTGCATAACCATTTATTTGACCAAAACTTAAAACTGATATACCAAACACTACACTAATTAAAAACTTCTTCATTGTTTTAATTTCCTTTTTAATTATTATTTTACTAACAAATTTAATATACCATACTATAATATATAAAAAACATTTTAAGTTATATTTATATCCTGACAATTTTGTAATATATAGGAAAGGATGTAAAATTGAACAAAGTTGAATACAATAATATGCAAGTAAATCTTCGTTCTTTGCGGCACAAACTTGATTTTCAATGCATAATATTCGTTATTCTGTATTATTAAAAAAGGAACATAATAGGGTATTTATGAAAAAAGTATAAAAATATTAGGGTTTATCTTGTTGGTTATAATTGGATTTGTAGGGGGCTATTTTCTATCTGTAGATCCAGCTAAAGACTTCTATGGTGATTGGTATGGTGTTGCTAACGAGGGGGAGGAGAGTTTTCTTTTAGAATAGATAAAGAAAAAAATAATCGATTATGGAATGATGATTATAATTCACCTGGTTCTCCTTACATAGTGAAAAAGTCTGGAAATGGATTTTATATTGAAGTGTCTGATGATGAGCTAAAAAATATTTTTCCCGAATTAATAAACTTTAAGTATAAAAACAATATGACATTTTTCCTGAATGATGATGAAGAATCAATTGAGTACTTTGTGGCTATAGATGGTTTTTTGAATAATGTAAAACTACATAAAACATCCTTTGAAGATTCGTATAACAAAACCGAAGAGTCAACCTCACAAAGTCTAATAGCAAGTGAAACAGAAACTTTTTACAGTTCTTTGCTTAATGAAACTCATTCATCAGAAACGACATCATCAATTGATTCTCCAAAAGTATCAGATCTAAGTGAAAAAATTGATTTATTTATTGCGAATTATACGTCAATTCCACCAGATTAGATTATGGAAAAGGAACTTGATGGAATTACAATAAGAGCAACAAACTTTACTGCAACAAATGAAGCCGAGGCATCATCTATTCAGTATCATTTGCTAATGGAGAGGCAACATCTTGCAACGATGTATACGCACAAGTCATTGGAGAATAATAGCTATTTTCAATAGAGGCTAATATGCAAAAGATAAATCTGAGCAGGATGAAACTCATTCTAGCTCAGATTTTTTTGAATATTACTTTCCTTGTTTTGTATTCATATTTGATAGAATCATTCATACCACTTATCGTCCTCTTAGTTTGTTTATTTTGTCCTGATTTAATCATATTAGAGAACGATATGTTTTTTATATCTAAAACGAAAATGGGGCTGAAGAATCAATTCTGATTCATCAGTCCCATAAATTATAGAGCCTTTCTTGCGGCTTTCTTTTATGGGCTTTTGTCACAGTCTCTTTTTTGCGTTATTTCAAAATAACTTTAATTATTTTATCGAAATCAGTGATTTATAAAAAAATAATATTTTTTATTTTGTTATTTTATTATGTACTGATTTTTTTAAATAACGTTTTTTATTTCATTTTTTTGATTTATAACATTTATCATTATCTACAGAGAGAAGATGGGAAGCGTTCTTTTAACTTATCATTTTTGGGAGATAGAAAAGCTTTTTTCTTCACGGGATTTTGTCAAATATTTTATCTTTTTATTTATTTTTCTCATCTTAATTTAATTTTTGGTGTTGATTTATCCCTCGTTTTTTGTATTATTTATGAAGGAGAAAAGCAGTTTTTCGAAAAGAATCGATGATTCATCCTGATAATTTGCGATTTTTTCAATCGATGAGTAACAGATAGCTGTAAGATGTGGAAGTTACTAAAATTGGAATTATGAAAAAATAATTATAATCATAATTTTGAACGGGAGAAAAAAAGAATTACAATTCTCTTCCTTCAAATCGCTAAACTAAGAGTTGTAACACATGGCGTGCACTGCGCGATACGTTAATTTTTTAAGATAGGAGGGATAAAGTGAAACGGTTTTTAACATCTTTACTTGTTTTTCTACTAACATCAGGTCCGTGTTTTTCATATGCAATGGTAGTGGCACAAGCCGAAAGTGTTACAAAAACAAGTGAAGAACAAAGTACGTCTTCTGCTGACTCTGTCATTTCATCGATCGACAGTCTGGAAGAGACGAACGGAACGGAAATGCAAGCATCTAGCGAACCTGCTTCGACAGATTCTACAGAAGCAACTGCGAAGACATCTTCGTCAGAGACCGAAGAGTCATCTGAAACCGTAGAAGAAGTACAATTGACTTTTTTGACAGATACTGAGCATGTATTTGCTACTGGGGAAACCAGCATTCAGGTCAGCAAAAACATAGGGGAAGCAATAGAAAAAAGTGAACTACCAGTTTTTGAGGATGATACTGATTTTGAAGGATGGGCGTTAGACGGGACAGTTTACACGAGCCAAGCGTTGACTGAATTGATTTTCACGGAGAATCAAACCTTAACTGCTGTTTTTAAACCGACTGTTAAGGCAAGAGCAGCGAACATCTCGTTAGCAGAACAATCGATCAAAGAGATCATTGCAGAAGCCGATAAAACGAAAGTGATCGCTGTACCAAGTCCAGCTGGAGATGGTTTAGCATATGCGGAATATACCAATAGTGCTGAAGGGATTCGTCAAGCGTTGTTTGATATGTATCAAAACGGCAATGGCCAAGAATTTGCTTTGTATGTCGGCTCTGGCTCAGCTTTAACGACTTTGCCAACAAATCTGACTTCAAAGACGATTCCAGACACAGTCGATAATACAAACATGACTTTTTATGCACTACAAGGAAAAATCAGTCGCTTGATCATCACAGGACATAGTGATGATCCCATCACAGATGCAACAACGTTGACTTCGGGTAGTCGAACCGTTCCTTTTGGTACGGACATCTACTTCGGTTCTGATGTAGTGATTCGAAACCTCAACTATACGGGTACGAGAATGTACATGAATGGGCATAGTCTTTCCTTGAACGGTGGTTCCACCGGCAATGGCCTTGCTATTTATGGGGGAAGCAACAATGGCGACCTTACTGGAAACCCGACGATCACGCTAAATGCGACAGGTTCAGGAACTTGGAACATCTATGGTGGGAATCAAAGCGGTGGTACGTTGACCGGGAATACAGAGATTGTCGTTAATAATACGGTGGGTGGCATCAGTACGATTGCAGGAGGTGCCAATATCGGTACGATTGATGGGAATACCAACGTTACCATCAATCGACTAAATGGCACCCTGACTAATTATTATGGGGGCGGTCTCGGAACCAGTACTTCAAATACAGCTAATGTTACCGGTAATGTCGCAACAGTCTTTCAAACAACGAACACCAATTTCCGTTTAGGAACCTATTATGGCGGTGTTCAATACGGGAACATTGGTGGAACAGTCAACAATACTGTCACAGGAGTTGGTGGTTGGACCGGCACAGGATTGAATTATTATGGTGGTTCCAGAGAAGGAAATATTGGACAGGCACGAGAGCAAACAGCGATTACGAACCACGTAGACACTAGTGCCTATTCTACAGGAGCAGCCTATTTTATTGGTGCCAATCGAACCAATGGAACGATTACTGGGAGCATTGAAAATACGATTAAAGCAGGTGACTACAATCAAGGGTCATTCAATCGTGTCGATGGCGGAGCAGGAATGGACGTGAGTGTTACAAGTCTGCAAACTGGATCCGATAGTGTGTATGACGCGATGACACCGGCAGATCGCCGAGCTTATGCTGAAACCACTGCTCGCTTTAAAGTATACGGCGATATTACGACGAAAATCCTAGAAGGCTGTGTCAGTTATGGAGGAGACAACTTATCCTATACGCGGGCAGCTGGGTATGGTGGATTTATTGACGGTAGCACAACTGTCGAGGTCGGCGTATTAAATGATTCTCGCACGGTCGGTGGTCCTGGATTCGTCTACAGTTATGGGGGACGATCTTATAAAGATGGTATTGCCTATTCAAATAGCTTGAATTCACGAGCAAATGGTGTCGGAACGTTTGATATCGTAGGCGGAGGCGGTACCAATGGTGTGCAAGCAACCAACCTTTATATTTATGGGGATACCAAAACAGTCCTAAACAATGTAGTCGCTCGTTGGACCTATGGTGGTGGTTTTTCAGGAATCATCGAGGGAAACACAGCAAACATCTTGAATGGCGGGATCGTTGATACGTTGGAAGGTGCAGGATATACCGGTAAACGTGTATTCGGTGATTCACATGCTGAAGTAAATTACGGCCAAGTCGACTGGTTTCTCAGTGGCGGCGGTTGGGGGGATGCCAAAATTACTGGGAACGTTTCAGTGACTGTTCATGATGGTATCATCAATGCCTCAATGGGGGCCTCGTATGGATATTTTTCAGGACACACGATCAATGGAAATTCTGATAATCGAATTTACGGCGGAGATTTTTCTGGAACACCTCGGACAGGTCCAAGTGCTTTTTCTGGAGGAATCACGAATGCAGGTTCGCTGCTAGGGGATGCCCAATTAACAATCGACCTAAGGGACTATGAAGGGGAATTTAAGCTTCCTTCTGGAACGAACATCTCAGGCGGTAATCCGTTTAACAGTACGAATATCGTTGGGACCGATAGCTCCAATACGATTACATTGAACATATATACAAAACCGGGATCAGATGCGCTGAATGGGGCAACGATCTATGGTGATGGTGGTTCAACGGCCGCCAACACAAGAAGCGGTAAAATCAATATTAATATACAAGCAGAAGGATCAAGTATCGGTAACTTGTATACAACAAATTATTCAAACATTTCTTCAAATCGAATTTTAAGAGATGTCGAGATGCGGGTTCAAGGAGCCAAAAGTATCAATGGGATCTCAGGCGGAAATGCGTCAGATAACTTTACGAACACGATCGTAGCCAACAGCAGTAATCAAGTGAAGATGAGCTTTGGTGAAAATGTCGATGGGACAGCTTCTTATCAAACTGATCCGATCGCTGTGACGGGTCTGGGGATCGTCAACTTTACCGAATTGAACGTGACAAACGGCATCAAGCTAATGGCCAATGGGGGAGACATCAAAAATGGTCGTTCAGCCACTGCTGCCAATCACGCAACGACCTATCATCAGTTTGGTGATATCCATCTTTCTAAAAATGCCGGTATCGGTATTTCTTCCGCAACGAATTTGATTTCAGGCGCGAAGTTAACGGTGGAAGACCAAGGGACGATCGAGTCACCACCGGGAACGGGGCGAATCAATCTCTCAGATTTCGCAACACCAGATACGGATAAAGACCATTTAACGTGGCTGAAAACGACGACCAATGATGCAGGCTCTCGAGTCAATAGTCAAGGAACGTGGTTTGGTACGGTTAGTGCTTACCAAGTGTTGACCATAAATCCAACTGCTGCTAATGCGGCAGCGATCACCCCAATCAATTTCAGTGGGATCGAAAAAGCGACTGGGAAAACCTTCATTGGGGACAACGATGTCACCAATGCAGCCAACGGGTACGGTATTGCGATACCAGGTTCGATCATTAACTACGAAGTTGAAACACCGGGAGTAGCGAACGGGATCGGGGCTATTAGTCACAATGTAACGGCAGTCAAAGAGAACAATACACCGCTGACCTTGCAAGCCTGGGGGACGGAGCAAGCAGGGACACAAGTGCAAAAAGGGCGTTTATTGATTCCTTATACGGTCACAGAATTGCCAACATTGACGTTTACACCAGAAACCCAAACGTCCGGTTCATGGTTATATGCCGGTCAAATCAAATCCAGCAAGCTAGATAGCATGGATCAGCAGTTGACGGAACAACCAGATTCAGAACCAGTTGATTGGACGAGTCCTGATGGGGAATATAGTTACGATATCAGCGTACGCTACTCAAATAAGGCGGAAGTCCAAGCCCGCAATGTGATTCTTACAGAACAAGAGGCACAATCGCTGACCAAAGAACAAGCTGTGACTTATCTCGAAGCTAGTGGGCGTCCTTTCTTTAAAGATACGCTGACAGAAGAGGTCTTAGCTGCAATTCAAGAACCGTTAGAAACAGCGGTCTATCGCAAACAAGCGATCACTTTCTCGGTAGGTGAAAACGATCAGAATCAGGCAGAAACCACCGTTAATTTGGTGGTGGTCAAAAATGAGAGTGTCATTTCTGACGACCGGCAATTTGCCGTCTATGCAAAAGATGTCCGTTTGACCTTACCGGAAGCAACGGCGCTGACCGATGAAGCAGCTCTGGCAGACTATACCCAAGCAACCACGATTTTTGCAGATAATCGCGAAAATGTATCACCGACTGTCGATCCGCAAGCTTTTACCGCGATCCAACAAGCAACGGAAGATGAGTTGTTGAAAAATGTGTCAACGGCTTACCATTATGAAGCAGGCAGTCAACGGGCAGAAAAAGTCGTCAACGTCGCAGTTGCCGGCGAGCTTGTTTTAAGCAGTGTGCCGACAGCCTTTGATTTTGGGCAGCAAAAAGTTGCCACAGAAACACAAGATTATTGGCCAACGATCACAGGAGAACTAGCGGTGAAAGATACCAGAGGATCCGAACGAAGTCCATGGCGCTTGACGGTCAAAGAGCAACAGCCATTAACGGATGGAACAGATCAATTAACCGATGTCTTCCGCTTTGTGAAAAACGGTCAAGAACAGATGATAACTAGTGGGGAAATGATCGTCGAGGAAACGGAATTGACAGAAAATGGCACTTACGTCGTGAATCAGCACTGGGGCGAAAGTGAAAATGAAGGCATCAAACTTACCGTTCCAGTCGAACAGCAAAAAGTTGGGGACTATCAAGGAACCTTGAGCTGGCAGCTGGTTTCGGCACCTGGCAACCCATAAAGGCAGGAAAACAAATGAAAAAAATCATGATCGGTGTTATTACTGGCTATCTATTATTGTTCCCTCAACTCGTTTCAGCAGCCGAAGCAGGTGCCTATGACAGCAATGGTGTCACTTCCTTTTTCGGCGTCTATGAAGAACCCGTTGAGGAGCCAGAAGAGCCCATAAAAGAACAACCAGGGAATAAACAAGTTAATCAAAAAGGCAACAATATTTTGCCAGCAACAGGGTCAGATCACTTTAATCGCTATCAAAGCAGTGGTCTTGTCGTTTTGTTGGCAGTAGGAATCATTTTAATCAAAAGGAGAACAAAAAATGAAAAAACTTTTCTTGACGGCAGGCATTCTATTGATGAGCACTGCACTGTTACCAACAGCCGTTAATGCCGCTGAATACACATCAAATGGGGCAATTACTTTTGAAGCAGACCCGAATCCAACGAATCCAGTCGACCCGACCGATCCAGAAAAACCAGTTGATCCTGTCGATCCAACCGATCCCGATGGACCAAACCCTGGAACAGCTGGACCACTATCGATTGATTTTGCTTCAAGTTTTCAATTTGGCAACCAACTGATCACTTCTGAAACAAAAGATTATTACGCACAGCTACAAGAGTTCACAGCTGGCGCTGCTGGACCAAACTATGTGCAAGTAACTGATAAACGAGGAACACAAGAAGGTTGGTCATTGAGCGTTGTGCAAAATGGACAATTCAAAACGGCTGATGACGAAGAACTGGTAGGCGCTTCATTATCGATCGCATCTGGCGCTACAACTTCGGTCACCGATATGCAATACGCACCAACGGTTACGGCAAGTCATACCTTTGTACCAGATAGTGAAGTCACATTGGTCAACGCACCTGTTGGAAAAGGAATGGGGACTTGGATCTACAAGTTTGGGAACGATGCAACCGAAGGATCAACGGCAGTAAAATTAAACGTGCCAGGTAGTTCTGTAAAATTGGCCAAAGAGTATCGGACGACATTGACTTGGAATTTAAAAAATGTCCCAGATAATATCGGTAGTAATTAAGAAACGATCTTTAAAATAAAAGGAGTGTTATATATTAATGAAAAAAACAGCGTGGGTCTTTGTAAGTCTTGCCGTATTGGCAGCAGCGAGTGCAGCAACCGAGGTTTCAGCAGCTGAAGCTGCTTCTTACACATCAAATGGGGCGGTTGATTTTATTCCGAATACTGATCCGACGAACCCAGTCAATCCAGAAAATCCAGATCCAGAAAATCCGGTCAATCCTGTGGATCCAACCGATCCCGATGGACCAAACCCTGGAACGAATGGTCCATTATCGATCGATTATGCCTCTAGCTTAGATTTTGGTGTCAATAAAATCTCAAATAAAAACGAAGTCTATTATGCACGAGCACAAGGATACTTGAATGACGATGACACAGCTTCTACATTAAAAACTGCCAATTATGTCCAAGTTACAGATAATCGCGGTAGTAATGCCGGTTGGCGGTTGTCTGTGAAACAAAATGGGCAGTTCAAAAATGAGTCAACGTTGAATCAAGAATTGACAGGTTCTGTCATCACCCTAACAAGTCCGACAGTTAGATCCAATGCGGTGGGTGTCACAGCTCCTGTGGCGGAAGCAACGATCACATTGGATGCAGCAGGTGCTGAATCAGTGGTGATGACTGCAGCAAATCAAACGGGGGCTGGAACATGGGTCAATGCTTGGGGAAGCGTTGAAACGGTCACTGAAATAGATAAAGATGGCCAAGAAGTACAAGCAGATGTTACCAAAGCGGTCGCACTTTCTGTACCCGGCAGCACACCAAAAGATGCCGTTAGCTACACGACTACACTAACTTGGGTATTATCAGATACACCAGGAACGGAAGGATAAGGAGTATAGATATGAAAAAGACACTAGCATTTCTCTCAGTATTAGGCTTAAGCCTAGCAGCACCAGTGCTGGCACAAGCAGCAGACAGTGCAGAATACAACTCAAATGGACAAATCACCTTTGAACCAAATACGGATCCAACCAATCCAATCAGCCCAACGGATCCAGATCCAGAAAATCCAATCAAACCAGTTGATCCAACAGACCCAGATGGACCAAATCCGGGAACCAACGGACCGCTATCGATTGATTTTGCTTCAAGCCTTTACTTTGGCACACAAAAAATCACCTCGAAAACAGAGGTCTACCATGCGGAAACCCAAAAATACGTGGATTCAGCAAATGAAAATCAAGAAGGCCCCAACTTCGTCCAAGTAACAGACAATCGGGGAACAGAGAGCGGTTGGACATTGAATGTTCGCCAAAATGGCCAGTTCAAAACAGCGGAAGACCAAGAATTGACTGCTGCGCAAATTCGTTTGACAAAGGGAACTGTGGTAACACCGTCATTGTCACCAAAACCATCAAATGTGAGCACAACGATCACATTGAATCCAAACGGTGCCCAATCCTTAGTGATGAGTGCCCAAGATGGTGAAGGAGCAGGAACCTATCTAATGAGTTGGGGCGATAGTTTAGCCGCAGCCATGGATAGTATTGAGTTGGAAGTTCCAGGCTCAACGACGAAATATGCCAGCCAATACAACACCACGTTTACTTGGTTACTAACAGACACACCAACCAACCCATAAGTACCAGCTTTCTCCTTGAACCCTTTCGAGGTTCAAGGAGAATACATAGAAAGAAGGGACATCCATCATGAAAAAAATCAACCAGCTTTTGGCGCTCCTATTCGCGAGTATTTTCTTTTTCGTACCAACTATAGGAACCGCTTCTGAATTTAACTTTGCCGTCAATCCAGTGATTCCAGAGAACCAAATCGATAAAGAAAAGACTTATTTTGACTTGAAAATGGCGCCGGGGACGGTCCAAACTGTGGAAGTCCAATTGCGTAATGATACCGATCAAGAGGTAGTCATCGCACCAGTGATCGCTTCAGCTACCACAAACCTAAATGGAGTCGTGGAATATGGCGAAAACGACATCGAAGCAGATGAAACATTGCCTTATGATATGGCTGACTTGATTGAAGTGGAGAAAGAAATCACGATCCCGAAACAATCCCAGATCACCTTGCCTTTAAAGATCACTATGCCTTCGGAATCCTTTGAAGGAGTCATCGCAGGTGGCTTGACCTTAAAAGAAACGACAGAGGAAAATGCTACGGCTGACAGTGAAGAAGACCAAGGCTTAGCCATCAAGAACGAGTATGCCTATGTCGTTGCGATTTTATTGCGTCAAAATACAGCAGAAGTTGCGCCGGATCTGAAACTACTAGATGTTGGACCGGGACAAGTCAATTCTCGTAACACCATCAATGTCACCCTCCAAAATCCTGAAGCAGCGTACTTGAATTCATTACGCCTGATCAATGAAGTGAAGAAAAAAGGCGATAGCGATGTTTTGTATTCTTCGGATACTTCCCGGATGCAAATGGCACCTAATTCCAACTTCTCGTACCCAATCTCATTAGAAGGACAACGTTTAGAAGCCGGGACCTACGTGTTGACTTCCGTTGCCTATGGTGGGAAAAGTGAAGAAGGACAATACAAAGTTGAAAATGAAGAAGGCGAAGAAGAAAGCTATCTTTATAAGTGGACCTTTGAGAAAGAATTCACAGTGACTGGCGATGTCGCACGTGATCTGAACCAGAAAGATGTGACGATCGAAACAGATTACACGTGGCTTTACTTCTTGATCGGCGGTCTGTTGTTATTACTCGCCTTCTTGCTGCTTTTATGGTACCGACGAAAGAAAAAAAATGAAACGGATGAAGCGTGAGCACCTTGAGAAATACTTGATCGATGGCTTGATCATCGCAGGTATCCTCTTGTTGGCACTTCCTTTTTTAAAAGAAAGCATCGTCAGTTGGCAATTACGCACAAGCGAATTGACGATAGCGACCCAGCTGCCGACAACGATTCCAGAAGAAGAAACCATTCAGATACCGACTCTGGAGGACGTCTTAGCGCCACAGCCAGCAACGATCACCGGGTACGGCTTTGTTGCAATTGAAGCGATCGAGTTCCAGCAGCCGCTATTGGTGGGGATAACCAATCATCAGCTACTGAAAGGCGGTGTCGTGATGTTTCCTCAGCGTTTGTTAAAAAATAGCAATTTTGTCGTTTTAGGGCATCATCTCGGTAGACAAAGTTTGTTATTTGGTCAATTGCTAGAAGCACAGGTGGGGATGGAAGTGTCAGTGAGCTATCTCGAGGAAAATCAACAGTATATCATCATCGATAAAAAAATCGTGGAGGAAACAGACTTGTCGGTTTTAGCGGATGACCAAGGGCCAAGGCTGACCTTGATCACTTGTCCAACACCAACGCGAACGGACGAACGCTTAGTGCTGACAGCGATTCCTGTTGAGCAGACAACTGCCCAGCAGTCGCAAAAATCGTCGAGCAGTACGCCACAATCATCGGATGGGCTGATTGAAAAACAAGAAAAGCAATGGAAACAACAATCTAAAAAAAATTGGTTTCTTTTATTTGTTATTTTATTTATAATTAGTGGATGCCTGCTAAGCGTTCACAAACTGTTGGAACGTTCAGCGTCATAGAAAGATCATCAGAAAGTGCGCGGATGATAAGGAAGGTGAAGAAATGAAACGCAGATTTGGCTTTGTCATTGGTGCCTGCATGTTTATTGGATTGATTGATCTTGTTACAGAACAAGTCGTTTTTGCCACCATCTATAATCCGCTGGACCCCTCAGAAGAAATCGTTCCGACAGATCCTCCGGAAGAAGTACCAGAAAAAGTGAATGAACCACCTGCTGAAAAAAAAGAACCAGAAGAGCAACCAGCTCCTGAACCGGAAACGGTTCCGAAGAAAGAGCAGGAGCAATCCATATCTCCAGAAAGTAATTTTTTGGACAAACAGAAACACTTTGGACAACGAGTCATGCTAGAAGATGTTTTCGTATCGGATAGTTTAAAAGTGGATGTAGCACTCCCAGGAAATAATACGGATGGCGATGGGGATGATAACCCTTCGTATCTTGCCAGTCTCTGCTATTTATTTTCAGGAAACGTTCTTTATGGCCAAAAAAATAATGGAGGCTTGAAAACGCATGTTTGTGACATTTTTGAATAAAGCGGACAAACGAAAATTGGTCCTGTTACAATATTTGGAAAACGCCATCGCTCTTTCTGAAACGAAAGAAACCTTGATGGATCAATTGACCATGTCGGAATTTCTAATCAACAAAACTGTTCAAGAATTGAATCTTGATTTTTATGAACTAGGGTTGAATGAGGAATTTGAGATCGTGACCGATGGGACGGTCATTAAACTCAATGCGTCCGGGCTGGCAACTTCCGATACGCTATTGACTTATTATTTGGATCAAGCGTTAAAATTTTCCATGTTGAAAGAATGTTTTTTTGAACAATTGTCTTCGCTATATGAATTTGCCACCAATCATTATTTGAGTCACAATCCTGTCTATAAAGAATTTAAACAGTTTAAACTGATTTTGAAGGAATACGACATTGATGTGACGAAAGAGTTTCAGCTGGTGGGGGAGGAAAGTGAAATCAGAGAATTTATTTTTCTCTTTTTTATGAAGGAATATTATTTGGATCATTCTCCCTTTCCAAAAGAGATCCTCGAAAAAGAAAAGTCTTTTGCGCGATTCAATGAGAGTAATTGGCTTAATCACGAACAGTCTGCTCGCATGCGAATTCGCAAGAAACACTATTTAGGCATTATTTTGTCCCGCATGGATAAAGGGCATTACATGCAAAATACACTAGAAAATGATCTGATCATGCCGAAGCACTTGGTGATTATTGATGAGTTGAAAAGCTGGTTACAAGAGATTTTAGCCATCACAGATCAAGAAGTGCTAGAATGTGAGGCACGGGATATTTTACGCTTTTTGATCGTTGAAGGGTGGTTGATCGACAATAACAGTTACATTGATCAAGAACAAATCTATATTCAGCAATTAAACACGGATTTTATTCAATCGGTCCAACAGCAGTTCTCATTAACGGCTGAAACATTGACACTCCTTCAGACCGAGACGACCACGATCCATTACCAGCTCTTATCGTTTTCCTTTAGTTCCCGCTATGAATACCAATATATGGATGTGACGTATTTTCTTGAGACGTACCCCGAATATGCAGCCTTTTGTCGCAACTATTTAGAAGAAAACCGCAATCGCCCAATCTTATGGAACAACAAGGAATTTTTGTTTTTCAGATACCTGATTTTATTAGTTTCTACGATTCCTTTAAAAGAGATTTTGGTTCCCTTGTATGTCTGCGTTGATTTTTCTTTTGGTGATTCTTATAATCAGATGATCCAAAAGAATATCGAAAAAATTCTCGATTTGAATGTGCAATTCCAGAGTTACCCAGATGATCAAACGCATTTGATTCTTTCAAACCTCCCCTTTTATGGTGCCTTAGGAATCGACCATATCTTATGGTTGGCCCCTCCTAGACCTATTGATTGGGCCAATTTCACAGAAAAAGTCAGCGCGATCCGCAGGGAACAGTTTCAAAACAAAACGGCACAATGAGCATCTCGCCGTTTTAATAATAAAGCGTCGTCTGTCCTCTCAAGGAGGCAGGCGTTTTTTTTTGCAGAGAATCACATTGCCAAAAGAACAATCATGAATCGGTCATCTTTGTAATGTATCACTTATTGGTTGTGAAAAAGGAACATTTGATAGGATTTTTTTTTGCTAGAAAATTTGGTATGATAGAAAGAGAAGAAAAAGAGGTGCCCTATGATGGATGGGAAACAAACGAAGGCTGTGATTGGCCAGACATTGATCACCCTTTGTGAGACCAAAGAAGTGAATAAGATCAGCGTGCAGGAGATCGCCGAAAAAGCGCAGGTCAATCGGCAGACGTTTTACTATCATTTTCCTGATAAGAAAGCCCTGATCCAATGGATCTATCGGCAAGATGCGCTGATTTTTTTGACGACTGAAGATGTCTCCCTTGATAATTGGGAAGAGGCCGCCTTACGCATGCTGAAAGCAATGAAACAAGCGCCGGCCTTTTACCGCAAATCACTGGCTTATGACCGCGAGATCTTAATGAACGGTTTTTTACAGATCACAGAACCGCTTTTTCAGCGCTTATTCTTGGAGGTCGATCAAGAGCAGCAATTGACGAAACAAGACATTCTATTCTATAGCCGGTTCTTTTCCTACGGCTGCGGAGGCATTTTGGAAAATTGGATTCACAACGACTTTCCAGAGACGCCATTAGAGATTGCAACGCAATTGTTTCGTTTGGCGAAGGATGTAGAATTTTTTGGCCACCAAATCTATGAAAAAGAGGAGCAGTGAGCGATGACGAAAGTTTTATTTGTTTGTTTAGGTAATATCTGCCGTTCCCCCATGGCAGAAGCCATTTATAGAGCAGAAATAGCAAAACGCAAATTGGATTGGCAGATCGATTCGGCAGCGACTAGCTCTTGGGAAGTCGGACACTCAGCTCATCCAGGAACTCAGAAAAAGCTCCGTCAAGTGGGTTTATCAAGCGAAGGTCTTATCTCCCGCCAGATCACAGAGGCAGATTTTACAAAATTTGATTGGATCATTGGCATGGATGAGAGCAATGTTGAAAACCTGCATGGGCTGGCACCAGCCAATACGACAGCCAAGATCCGTTCGTATATGAGTGTCGTTCCCGGCAAAGAGACTGAGGAAGTGCCAGATCCTTATTATACAGTGGATTTTGAAGAGACCTACCAACTGCTACAAGAAGGAATTCCTTATTGGCTAGAGAGTATTTCTTCGGAGAAATAAGACGTGTTCGCTTGTATTTTATCAAAAATTTGCTAAAATAGGATTATGAAATGCGAACGTATGTGTGGTTTTATAAACTGCTGTAACGCGCAGAAAGGAATGTCCAATGGAAAAGAAACCATCGCCCATTAAACAGTTGGGTAAACTCATTGTGATGACATCCACAACCTTGCTAGATACCTTTTTCAGTGATGATGCTGACAAGAAGAATCAGTCTGAAAAAGTGAAAGAGATCCAGCGAACGCTGCAAGAAGCAGCTGCTGCGAAGCATCTGGTGGTGTTGCAAGTAAAGACAGAGAAATTGGGTGGTTTTGAAACCGTTACCGGGTGGATCGTCGGTAAAACGGTAGCAAAAGAACAAGTTGTCTTGAAATTACAAAGTGACCGTCAGCAGCTGCGAATTATTCCCCTGAATCATGTGCTAAAAGTCAGCACATTGAATACAAAACCCGGCTTGTAATCAAGCCTATGCATAGCAAAAAAACCGCTGGGTCATTAGACATAGCGGTTTTTTTAATTGCTAATTAAGCGTGCTTGTTTTTGACTTCAGCGAGTCGCCAAGCAGTCATCATAGCGATCAGTTCATAAGGGATCGGTTGTGCAAAAGGGAACTGGACCGCCCCTTTACTAGTCTTGTAGGGTTGTAGAGCCTCTTGGAAGGCCGTGATCGCAGAAGGCGTAGGATAAAAGCCGAGATGCTGTTTGGCGCAGGCAAAATGCACGATAGTTTCTCCCTGATGATAGGTGGGCATTTGGTAACTGATTTTTTCAACCGCTTCTGGCAAGACAGCTTTAATCGTTTGGCGGACAGTTTTTAAAATCACTTGTCGTTCTGCTGGAGCTGCTGCAATGTATTGGTCAACTGTCGTAATGTCTTTTGTCATAGGACACCTCCTGCCTTTAGTATACGGTAAACTCCGTAAGAAAAAAAGGAGCCTGTCAGTGGGTGGCTGACAGGCAAGGAGTAAAAATGAAAAGTGTTAGTTAGGGTTGTTTGTTGGGTTATGTATACTATACTGCCCAAATATGAATTTTTTGTGGAGAAAAGATTGGAAAGTGTTTAAGTTTACTACCTAAGAAAATACCCCAAAAAAGACCCGTCGGTGGGTGGCCGACGGGAAGGAGTTAAAAATGAAAAAGTGTTAGTTAGGGTTGTTTGTTGGTATACATAGAGTATACGAGATAAATATGAATATTCTGTGACAAATCTTTTCGGAAGTTCTTAAGAAACCGTAACGGTTTGATTACAAGGAAAGATTCTTTTCATCAAAACGATTTTTTAAGGTACGGTACAAATCAATGTATTGCCGATCATCTGCCGCATAATCCCAAATATAACTCATTTTTTCTGGTTTAAGCTTTTTCATCAACTGGTTGGAACTAACGATAACATCATAATTTTCTTGCTGATTCAGATCATAAGGCTCTGCTGCCACGAAGGTCAAGTCATGCAAGAATTGATTTAAACCTTGAACAACTAAGAAATTATCTTCTAAGGCAACCCCAACCCGTAGACGATTCGAGTAACGGATTTGATCATAAAATGGCAAGAGGGCATGAGTATACATCGTTGCCATCTGCTCTTGATTTTCATCATTGATATAATCTACTGCTGATTCTTCACGGTAGCTAGTCAAGAAATCGTCGATTTTTTGTTGTAACTGTTCTTCAGCAGATCCGCGATTGATCGATGGTGTCAGCAAGCGATAGATGTTAGGAAATGGCTGACGAAAAACATAGTTGCCGAAGGTCACATTAATCAAATTCCCCACAACTAATGGCTCGTCTAACAGGCCAGGTTGTGAAGCAAAAAATGTTGCTTTCATTTCTGCTAAAAGGTCTGCCACAAGCGGATAGACCGGATTTTGTTTGTTTGAGAAGAAATGGATCGTTTGTTGTAAGGCTTCTTCTTCCGGACTTAAATAGAATGGGAAGATTTGCGCCATCAAATAAATAAAGCCAGATTCACCTTTCAGTTGTTTGTCCGTCATTGAAACTTCAGGATCAACGACTTGCGTCAAACGCTCAAAATCGAAGTATGGATTATTTTTCATCAAGAAATTGTACCGTTTGTCGTATTTGGCAAAATTTTCTTTTTTGATTCGTAAAAGGATCAGGGCAGCAAAATACTTCAACTCTAGTCGACCAAGATAAGAGTGAGTCATTGGGAAGTATTCCGTGAAACGATCCACTACTTTTTCTGCTTCGCTTTCCGCGATTGCAAAAGGCCATTCAATGCCACGGGTACCTAACCAAATAATGTTGAATAAGGAGAGCCGCACAAGACGCTCATCGCCTACTAAGTTTGATTCAGTGTAAGTAAAGCGAAGCTGGAATTGTTTCAAATGTTTTTTTAGATGTTCAAATTTGCGAGACACCGTTGAACGACTGACATCGTATTTTGCACAAAAATCCGTGATCGTTGGATTGTCTTCATTCAGCATGTAAAGAACATATAAGAACGGAACGCTTTTATTCAATAAATAGAAGCGGTATTCATCGATCGTTACCGCGATATTCTGAGGCTGTAATTTACCGCCACGACCGAGTATCGACATATGATCCGGAGTCAACTCAGCTAGATCTTGGTCGATCTCAGTCAACTCGATAAAAGCTTGTTGGTAGCTCAACTCCATTTCCTTTGCCAATTGTGCGATTGGGTGGCTAGGATTTTGCAGAGTTAGCATACGCCGGAATATTTTAAATTTAATTAATGTTTGCGGGTCCATCATAAGTTCTTCATAAAACATAGGTATCCTCCTTTGTGGCTCTATTGTATCTTTTTTTTACGAAACTGTCAGTCTTTTTAATCAAAAAAATAGCCTACCTTTTAAAAAAAGGTAGGTTATTTTCGTCTTTTTAACTAATTTAGGCCGAAATAGGATCTTTTTTGAACCATGACCATAGCAAACCGATCAAAAATCCGATCGCCGCTGGTACGACCCACCCCATCCCGATTTGGAAGAAGGGCAGATAATCTGACGCAAAAGATAAGATTCCTTGCACGAAAGCGTTGTTGGTAATCAGTGCGGGACTTGCATTTAAGCCGTCGATGATTGCAGCGATCAACGTGAAATACGTCGTCATTCGATAGACACTGGCGCGATGGTTAAATAATGGACTGATGATCGCCAACAAAATCAAGGTGATCGCCAGTGGATAGATAAACATCAAGACTGGAATGGAGAATTCAATGATATTGGTCAAGCCAACGTTGGCGAAGATCGCTGGTAAGATACTTGTCAATGCGATAAAGAAACCGTAGCTTTGTTTTGGAAACAACCCAGCAAAGGTCTCAGAAAAGGCTGTGATCAAACCGATGGCGGTTTTTAAGCAGGCAGAGATGACGATCAATGCCAATAATAGACTGCCGATAGTGCCAAGGTAGTGGTTGGCGATTTGTGCCAAAGCGATCCCACCGTTTTCGCTGATGGGAAACTGGCCTAAACTTTTGGTTCCCATATAAGAAAGTAAGGTATAGATGATCCCCATCAACACGATACTGACAGAACCAGAAAGAATCGTATCTTTTGCGACTGTCGTAGGTTTCTCAACCCCCATATTGCGAATCGTTGAGACGATGATGATCCCAAATGCTAAGGATGCCAATGCATCAAGGGTATTGTAACCATTGGTGAAACCAGTGAAGAAGGCATCGTTTTGATAGCTAGGATAGATCGGCGCATCGCTGATCGTTCCTAGGGGTTGCCAAAAGGCGAAAAATAGCAGAACACCTAGTAAGACCAGAAACAAGGGATTTAAAAACTTCCCGACATAATCAAGAATTTTGCTCGGTTTGCGTGAAAACCACCAGGCAGCTCCAAAAAATAGGGCAGAAAACAAGGCCAATAACCAAGTTTGCATATCTGATGAAACGTGGGGAGCGATCCCGATCTCATAAGAAGTAGTGGCCAAACGGGGCAGAGCAAAGAAAGGCCCAATCACTAAGTAAAGCAAAATCGTAAATATCATTGCATAGCGTCGATTGATCCGAGAAGCTAATTCAAAAACTCCGCTACTTTGGGATACCCCAATGGCGATTACTCCTAAAAACGGCAATCCGATTCCGGTCACTAAAAAGCCAAGATTGGCTAAGCCGACATTCGCACCAGCTTCTTGTCCCATGTGAACGGGGAAGATTAGATTTCCGGCACCAAAGAACAGACCGAAAAGCATTGATCCAACATACATATAATCCTTAAACTGTAACTTTTTTTCCATAAGTGAAAGCTCCTATAATTCCTTAGTTTTTAAAAAAATAACAAATTTTCCGACAAATAGCAATGTTTTTTTGTTATTTTTTGGTAAATTCTGACGATTCTGTTTCCCGTAATAAAAAAACACTTAGCATTGAATTCTTCCAAGCTTACTGAAAAAAGGATAAAAAGCTCGGAAGAAGAACACTAAGTGCTTCAAGACAGAGAATTAATTCAACACACGGGAAAGGAATTCTTTGGTGCGCTGCTCTTTTGGATGAATAAAGATATCTTCTGGTGTTCCTTGCTCGGCAATGACGCCTTGATCCATAAAGATGACCCGATCAGACACTTCTTTGGCAAAGCCCATTTCGTGGGTAACAATCACCATCGTCAAGCCAGTATGAGCTAAGGTATTCATGGTCTTCAACACTTCACCGACCATTTCTGGATCTAGCGCAGAAGTCGGCTCATCAAACAACATGACATCTGGATTCATCGATAAGGCACGGGCAATGGCTACCCGTTGTTTTTGTCCACCTGAAAGCTGGGAAGGCTTGGCATTGGCATATTGAGCCATACCGACTTGCTCCAGATTTTCTTTGGCAGTCGCTTCCGCTTCTTTGCGATCGCGTTTTAAAACAGTGACTTGTCCAGTCACGCAGTTTTCTAATACATTCATATTGTTGAACAAGTTAAAGGATTGGAAAACCATCCCTAGATGTGTCCGGTATTTCGGCAAGTCATAGCCTTTTTCTAGCACATTTTCACCTAAGTAGATGATTTGTCCACTGGTTGGTTTTTCTAATAAGTTGATGCAGCGAAGAAGTGTGGATTTTCCTGAACCAGAAGAACCGATGATCGTGACAACTTCTCCTTTATTAACAGACAAACTGATGTCTTTTAAGACTTCGTTGTCGCCAAAACTCTTTTTTAAATGGTCAATTTCAATGATTGCTGACATGTTCTTCCTCCTTATTCGTTCGGGTTGATGTCTTCTAATTTGACATACGCACTGGGACCATCCATTTTGCGTTCAACAAAGCGCAAGATCTGGGTAGCACTGATGGTCAAGACTAAGTAGATCACACCGATGATCGCAAATGTTTGGAAGTATTGGAAGTTCGTTCCAGCGGCTGATGTACCTTGGAAAAAGAGGTCCGCAACACTGATAACACTTAAGACGGCAGTATCTTTGATATTGATAATGATCTCATTCCCGGTAGCAGGTAAAATGTTGCGCATCACTTGCGGCAACACGACTTTGATCATGGTTTGCCAATGGGTCATACCGATGGCTTGAGCTGCTTCAAATTGACCATCATCTACAGCAAAGATCCCACCACGAACGATCTCAGACATGTAGGCGCCGGTATTGATAGAAACGATCAGCACGGCTGCCAGCGTTCGATTCATTGAGACGCCAAAAGCCAAAGCGGTTCCGTAGAAAATAACCATTGCTTGAACCATCATTGGGGTCCCGCGGAAAACTTCGATATAGATGGTTAGTAAGCCATTAACGATCCGTTGGAGGAAACGTCCTACTGGATTTTCTGAAAGCGGCAATGTTCGGAAGATACCGACTAAGAGACCAATGATCAATCCGATGATCGTTGAAAGGATCGCGATGAATAAGGTCAAGCCAGCACCTCGCAAAAAGAGCATGCCGTAATCATCAATGATTTTTTTGAAATCAGCGATCAGACCTTGATCCGCTGTTTCTCCGCTGGCATCTGCAGGCTGATCCAAGACTGCTTGATCCATCAGGGAAACCCGTTCTTCTTCAGAGATTCCTGCAAGGATCTCATTGACTTTTTCCACATCCGGATCGCCTTTGCGCATCCCAACTGCTACTTGGACGTCTTCTGGATTGGTTTCAAAACCGGCCCCTTCATCGAACTCGACCATCTTCAAATCAGGATTTGCACCGACGGCAGTGACGCCTTCTGGTCGTTCACTGACGTAGCCATCAATGATTCCCGAAGCTAAAGCAACGCGCATGGAGGAGAAGTCTCGCATGGCTTGTTCTTTTTGGACCTCAGGGATTTGATCAATGACGGTATAATGGAAAGTATTCAGCTGAGCAGTGATTTTCGCTCCAGCAAGATCAGCGAGACTTTTGGCATCTGCGTACTCGCCATCTTTACGAACCACTACCACCAAATCTGATTCATAGTAAGGATCGGTAAAATCGATTTGCTCGCGACGTTCGGCAGTTGGTGACATTCCGGCGATCACGGCATCGATAGTCCCCGCTTGTAAAGCTGGCGGCAGGCCGTCCCATTGGGTTTTAACGATCACTAATTCCTTGCCTAAGCCTTCAGCGATTCGTTTGGCGATCTGGACATCGTAACCGCCGGCAAATGCCGATCCTTCTTCCCCAGAAATTGGCACGGCACCATTGGCGTCAGTGGTTTGCGTCCAGTTAAATGGCGCATAACCCGCCTCCATGCCGACACGGAATTGTTCTGCAGGTGTTTGGTCATCCGCTTGCACAGTTAAGGGCAGCTGAATGAGGGTTAGACAGAGGGCGAAGACCGCCCAGATCCAATTATTTTTTTTCATTTTTTCTCTTTCCTTTCACGAGTTGGACAAGCAGGTAAGGATGAAAAAGCAAAAAAACAGCCGTACTCCATGATTGGAAAACGGCTGTTGACAAGTCATCGTCGACAAACCTTTCACAAAACATAGCGCAACTTAGACAAGCTAAGACAGTCCGCAAATTGTTCATTTGCGGCCCAACAAAATCGATGCAAGCAAAACCGATCTTGTTTCGGCGATGTTCCCTAGCTCTGCTGTAAACGTGTTGCTTCACTCAGCAGGATTAATGAACCTCGCGACCTCTACCTAAATGTTAAAGGGTACTCGTATTTAATTTGATTCTTCTCAGAGTTTAGAAGAAAAGCACCCAAATGTCAATTCTTTTTAACAAAAAAACGACCATTTCCCTATTTTTATCAAAGAGAAAGCGGATCGTTTTTACGAGTGTCTATTGGAACCCTTAAGCGACTTTCGCTTTTGGTTCACGGCCTAAAACAGCTTGGATGACTGTCAAACCAAGCAATAAGCCAAGTGCTAGATAGATGAGGCTTGAGTATTGTGTAACGCCCCAATCTTGTCCTAAGGTACGGTACACCACAAGGACGATGGCTTGAATGATTGCTGTGATGACATTTAAAAAGCCAAATGCCCATAGATTGCCATTTTCTTTACGTGCTAAATAGAAGATAGAGAAATATAAGCTGACTGCCAACCAACCGAAACTGATAATGATCATTGCCCAATAAATAATAGCTGCTACCAATGTATTTCACCTCACTTTGATTCGTGACTAGTTTACCACGTTTTTTGTTCCTTGTCATGAAGGAATCTCTTTCTTTGTGAGGCAAAAAACAAAGCGCAAAAGCAGTAATGAAAAGATCGTCTGCTACATTTGCTATTGGTGGGTTTGCTGAAAAAGGGACGATTTTTCTAGATTGGTTCATTTTTAGCTGTGTATAATAGAAATAAACTGTTTTTTTTGCAGAAAACTACGAGTTAAGAATCAATTAATAATTAGTTAATAGCTGATTTAGATCTGCTTGCTAGAATGATCACAGAAGCAAGCAAGGAGGAAGTAAAAATGGAAAATGTTCTAACAATCAAAGGATTAAACAAACGTTACGGCAAACAGCAGGCGCTGCATGATGTCGATCTAACGATCGCGAAAGGAGATATTTATGGATTGGTGGGGAGAAATGGTGCTGGGAAGACGACCTTATTAAAAGCAATCGTTCAGTTGATCCAACCCACTGGTGGCAGTCTGCAGTTGTTTGGTGTCGAAGGCGGCAAAGCATACACCCAGATGCTGAAACGCGTTGGCAACGTGATTGAGACTCCAGTCGCTTACGACCAATTGACCGCTAAACAAAATCTATTCATAGAGCATTGCTTTCGTATACACTTTTTTGGGGTTGGTTAAGAGCAGGGAAAAAATCTCAAACTCCTTTTTCTTTAACTGAACCGTTGCTTCTTCTCGTTGCAGCTGAAACGAGTCAGGCAACAGTTGAATGTTTTTATACGAGTGGCTGCTGGCAACTGGAGGGGTTTGTTTATTTGTGCGCAACTGAACAATGATACGGGCCTTTAATTCTTCGACATTGAAGGGTTTGGTCAAGTAATCATTGGCACCCGCCAGCAAAAGGGTGGAAACATCGGCTGGTTCATCTAAGGCAGTCAAGATAATGACGGGGATCGTGGAGGTTTGGCGAATTTCTTGCAAGACTTCTGTCCCATCTTTACCGGGGAGCATTCGATCTAGCAAAATCAAGTCGAAAGCATCTTGCTGAAAAAGCAGCAGACCTTCCGTGCCTGAATAGGCTTGCTGGACGGTATAGTCAGCTGCTAAAATAGTAGCCAACATTTCGCTGATCTCATTGTTGTCTTCGATAATCAAAATTTTCATTTGGTTTTCCCAGTCTCCTTGCATTTATTGCATCTATTATAAGCAATTCCGCAAGAAAAAGCATTAGTTGCTTTTAAAAAAGAAAATGGCTGATTTTTCGCAAAAACGGTTCTTTTTCGGTTAGAATAAGAGAAAAGCCATAAAGGAAGTTAGAACGATGAAGGTATCTATTGAGCAAGCAATCGCAGCGGTCACCGCCGCATCATCGGTGACCTTTTTGACGGGTGCCGGTGTTTCGACCCCATCGGGCATTCCTGATTACCGTTCCTTAAAAGGGGTCTATCAAGGAGTGGCCCAGCCAGAGTATTTGTTAAGCCATGACTGTTTAGAAAACGAACCGGAAACATTTTATCAGTTCGTCAAGCACCTCTACCATCCTCAAGCACAGCCTAATATTATTCATCAAAAAATGGCTGAGCTGCAAGCGAAGAAAACCGTCTGGGTCGTTTCGCAAAACATCGATGGCTTGCATGAAAAAGCAGGCAGTCACCAAAGAATCGATTTTCACGGCTCCTTGTACAACTGTTATTGCCGAAAATGCGGCAATCCGGTACCTTGGCAAGCATATTTGCAGGATTGGCACCATGCAGGATGTGGCGGTCAGATTCGGCCAGCGATCGTGCTTTACGGGGAAGGATTTACGGATGAAACCATTGAAGGAGCCATTCAAGCCGTTGCTCAAGCCGACCTGACGATGGTCGTGGGGACTTCGCTGCAAGTCTATCCTTTTGCAGGGTTAGTCGATTACAGCCAGCAGGTGTTGGTCATTAATAAGGAACCATTGGCGATCCCGAATGAATATGGCATGTTGACCGCAGCAGCCGAAACGTTTTTCCAGAAAATTGAATGAAGGAGTTTATGATATGACACAACGTACCGAAAAAGAGAAAATGATTGCTGGCGAATTGTACTTTTCCCCAGATCCAGAATTGGTGGCAGATCGAAAGTATGCCCGTGAACAAATGAACCTGATCAACCAAGAAACTGATACAACAATCAAAGAGCAGTTACTAAAAGAAACTTTCGGCTCTGTGACTGGACGAATCTATATCGAACCGAATGTCCGCTTTGATTATGGCTACAATATTTCTGTGGGCAAAAACTTCTATGCTAACTACGACTGTGTGCTATTAGATGTTTGTCCCATTACCTTTGGCGACAACTGTATGCTGGCACCCAATGTTCGGTTGTTTACGGCGACGCATCCATTACATCCGGTCAAACGAAACAGCGGCTTAGAATTAGGGGCCCCGATCGTGATTGGCGATAACGCATGGATCGGTGGTGCGGCCACGATTTTGCCAGGGGTCCGCTTAGGCAACAATGTCGTGGTGGGGGCTGGCAGTGTCGTTACAAAATCATTCCCAGACAATGTTGTGCTGGCGGGAAATCCGGCACGGGTCATCAAGACGATCGACTTGGAAGAAGAAAACAATCAGCAAGATCCTTTGGCTGTTCAGCGGGCAGCGATCGATGACATTGATTGGCAACTCACGCATCTTTTGGAAAAACGTATGAGCACGGTCAACGAAATCGTGCAATTGAAGAAAAGCAGTCAACTGCCGGTATTAGATGAAAATCGTGAAGAGAAAGTGCTGGAAAACATTCGGCAGGCGATATCTAATCGAGCCTACGAAGAAACGATTTTGGCTATGTTTCAATCAATTATGAACCACTCAAAAACCTATCAAGAGAATCAATTGGAGGAATGAGTATGGATGGAGCAACACGGCGAGAAAATATTTTAGCGGCATTGAAGCAAGCGGACAAAGCGATCAGTGCCAGCAAACTGGCAGAATCCCTCGGAGTCAGCCGGCAAATCATCGTTGGGGACATTGCCTTATTGCGAGCAGCTGGTGAAGCGATCGTGGCTACGGCTCGCGGTTATCGTTTGCAAGCGCTGTTGGATGAGGCGGGACATGTGAGTAAGCTCGCGGTGCAGCATCGGCCTGAACAAACGGAAGAAGAATTGCGAATCTTTGTCGCTTGTGGCGTGGAAGTGGTCGATGTCATCGTTGAGCATGAGATCTATGGAGAGATCACTGGCAATTTGCAGATCCAAACAGACCAAGACGTGACTGATTTCATCAACAAAACCAAACATGCAGAGGCCCGCTTGCTCTCAGATTTAACCAACGGGGTACACTTGCATACGTTGCGCTACACCGATCCTGCGGCTCTGGAAAAAGCCAAACAACAGTTAGCAGAAAAAGGCATGCTCTATCAAAATTGAGGCGTAAACCATTCTGGCAAGGACGCTATCGGCTGACTTGGGGAACACTTGATGAAAAAATTGTGATTTTTTGTTGACAAGACGTTCATTTTCCAGTAAAGTACAACTCAACAAGAATAATGAATCTGTTGAGAAGGAAAGTAACCGCGGATACTTTAAAGAGAGACTCTGGTTGGTGGAAAGAGTCAAGTCAGAAGCGATGAAAAATGGCCTTGGAGGATTGATTGTCGATAAGTAGGCAATCACGGATGCGCACTACCGTTACAAAGTGCACCAATCTCTAGCACGGCTAGACGTTGGGTTGAGGGAAGGGAAACCTTCTAAACAAAAGGTGGTAACACGAGTATTCGTCCTTTTACTAGCAAACGCTGGTAAAAGGACTTTTTTATACCAAAAATCAAATAGCACCACATACGAAGAATTGGTAAGTACAAAAGCACGTTTTTTCAACAGAGAGCTTCGGTAGCTGAAAAGAAGCATCAAACGACTTTTAGAAAATGGCCAAGGAGTGATTCGTTCCGAGCAGTAGTTTGCAAGGCGACGACGGTAGCGACCGTTATCTGGCTAGAGTATGATCGTACTCGAAAAGGAGCTGTATGCGAGTGCAGCTTAAACTGAGGTGGTAACACGCAAAAAGGCGTCCTCAAACAAGTCACAGGTGACTTGTTTGAGGATGCCTTTTTTATTGAAAAAGACAAGAACTAGGGGGAAGACGATGATTTCATTAAAAGACATATCAGTAACATTCAATCAACCAAAGAAACCCGCGATCCAAGCGGTCAAAAACGTATCGATCGAGATCGACAAAGGGGACGTGTACGGCATCGTGGGTTACTCAGGCGCCGGGAAAAGTACACTCGTCCGTGTAATCAACTTATTGCAGCGACCAAGCAGCGGCAGCGTCGTCGTCAATGGCACGGAGCTGACCACGCTTTCGGCAAAAGCTCTGCGAGAAAAACGGAAAACGATCGGAATGATCTTTCAGCACTTCAACTTGATGGACAGTCGCAATGTTTTTGATAACGTGGATTTTTCCTTGAAATATGGGGGACGGTCCAAACAGGAACGTCATCAAAAAGTTACCGAGCTGCTGGCGCTTGTTGGATTGGAAGAAAAAGCCCAAGCGTTTCCTAGCCAACTATCTGGAGGACAAAAACAGCGGGTCGCCATCGCCAGAGCTTTGGCAAATGATCCAGAGATCTTGTTGTGTGATGAGGCAACTAGCGCCCTTGATCCGAAAACGACCTTACAGATATTGGCTTTGTTGAAAAAATTAAATCGGACTCTCGGTTTGACCATCGTGATCATTACCCATGAAATGCAGGTCGTCAAAGAAATCTGCAACAAAGTGGCAGTGATGGAAGACGGCGAAGTCATCGAGCAAGGCTCAAGCGTTCAGATTTTCAGCCAACCAGAAAAACCTTTGACCAAAGATTTCATCCGAACGGCGACACACATCGACCAAGCCTTAGAAACGATCCTTGGCAGTTCGAAATTTTCTTCCTTGGCACCGAACGAATGGCTGGTGGAGCTGTCCTATGTGGGGGATCAAACCAATGAACCACTGATCGCCCAATTGTACAGCCGCTACAAAGTGACCACCAATATTCTTTACGGCAACGTGGAGATCTTGCAAGAAGTGCCGATCGGCAGCTTAGTCGTTAGCTTATCCGGCGAATACCAACAGCGTAAACATGCCTTAGAATATTTGAAGTCTCAAGGGGTTTACACCAATATTTTAAAAGAAAATCATGCAGAACCATTAAACAATGTAATTAAAGGAGGATTTTAGATGGCTGCCTTATTAGAAAGATATTTTCCCAATGTTGTTGCGATCCAAGATGAATTTGTGACAGCAACGATCCAAACCTTGTATATGGTTTTTTGGACCTCTTTGATCGCGGGCATCTTAGGCATCTTGTTAGGGATCGTTTTGGTAGTGACTCGACCGAATGGGATTTTAGAAAATCGACCGCTCTTTGAATTTCTCGATAAAGTCATCAATGTGGTGCGCTCGATCCCTTTCATTATCTTATTGACGTTACTAGGAACCTTTACCCGATTTCTTGTGGGAACGACCATCGGTGAAACAGCAGCATTGGTTCCTCTGATTGCTGGGATAATTCCTTTCTTTGCTCGGCAGATCGAGATTGCCTTGCTAGAAGTTGACCCCGGTGTCGTAGAAGCCGCTGAAGCGATGGGCACCAGTCCTTTCGGTATTATTTTTCGGGTCTATTTACCAGAAGGCGTGGCGGGAATCATTCGGGTCTCTGCATTGACCGTGATCAATGTGATCGGATTGACCGCCATGGCAGGAGCTGTTGGCGCTGGCGGTTTAGGCAACTTAGCCATCACCCGCGGGTACAACCGATTCCAGACCGATGTCACGATCATGGCGACCTTGATCATCTTAGTATTCGTTTTTATCAGTCAATTTGTCAGCAACCTACTCATTAAACGAGTATCACACTGACCACCACTTATGTACAAATAAAAAAACAAGCAAGTCTATGGAGGAAGAAAAAATGAAAAAATTCGTACAATCAATCGTCTTAGGGGCAGCATTATTATTTATTACAGGATGCGGAAACAATGGCAGTGCCGCAGCCAATGATCAAGAAGAAGTCACGGTGAAATTAGGGGTGATTGGTGCAGACACCGATGTCTGGGATGATGTCAAAGATCGTTTGAAAGACGAAGGCATCAATTTAGAATATGTTCAATTTTCTGATTACAACCAACCCAATGCAGCTTTGGCTGATGGTTCCATCGACCTCAATTCATTCCAACACCAATTTTTCTTGGACAACTATAATGAAGAATTTGGTACTGATCTCGTATCGATCGGCAATACAGTCAATGCGCCATTAGGTATTTATTCCGACAAAGTGACGGATGTCAACGACTTGGCTGAAGGAGCTAAAGTTGCGATCCCTAATGATGTGACCAATGGTGGTCGGGCATTGCTTTTGTTACAATCAGCTGGATTGATCAAAGTGGATGAAGCAGCCGGACAAACACCAACGGTCGCGGATATTACAGAAAACCGTTTGAACTTAGAAATTTCAGAACTTGATGCAGCGCAAACCGCTCGGGCACTTTCCGATGTCGATGTTTCGGTCATCAATAGCGGCATGGCGGTAGATGCAGGATTTGTACCAACCGAAGATGCGATCTTTTTAGAGCCTGTTGATGAAACGGCCCGTCCTTATGTCAACATCATTGCCGCCCGTAAAGAAGATGAAGACAATGAAGTTTACCAAAAAGTGGTCGCTGCTTACCAAACAGAGGATACGAAAAAAGTTATCGAGGAAACGTCAAAAGGATCAAGTGTTCCTGCTTGGGAAACCTTTGGGGCAAAATAAGTACCACGTAATTTGATATAAAATTGAAAAAACATGTATAAAAAAGGAGAGATTTGATTATGACAACAGCAACTATTACAAAAGCAACGATTAAACCATTTATCCAAGAGCGTTTAGCCGCTTATCAAGCCTTGGCATTAGATATCCATAATCACCCAGAAGTCAGCAACTATGAGTTTTACTCAGCCGATGCCCTGATCGCCCAATTAGAAAAAGAAGGCTTTGCTGTCAAAAAGGATGTGGCAGGCCATCGCACCGGCTTTGATGCCCGCTATGTCAGTGGGAAACCGGGCCCAACGATTGCCTTTTTAGCCGAGTATGATGCGTTACCTGGCATCGGTCATGCCTGCGGACACAATCTCTTCGGGACTTATTCCGTCTTAGCTGCCAGTGCTCTACAACCTTTCATCGATGAGCTAGGCGGGGAGATTCGAGTCTATGGGACGCCAGGAGAAGAAGGTGGAGAAAATGGTTCCGCTAAAGGTAGTTTTGTCCGTGAAGGGTTCTTCAATGATGTCGATGCCGCTCTTTGTGTCCATCCAGCCCATCGCTATGGCAAAACGACAGCGTCATTAGCCAATGATCCAGTGGATATCAAGTTCTATGGTCGAGCTTCCCATGCGGCAGCAGCACCAGAAAAAGGCATCAACGCGTTAGAAGCATTGTTGCAAGTCTTTAACGGGATCAATGGGTTGCGCCTGCATTTACCAAAAGACGTCAATATTCATGGTGTGATCACCGATGGCGGCGTGGCAGCCAATGTCGTGCCAGAATATGCAGCCGGTCGTTTTTATTTACGAGCAGCCAATCGAGCAACCTTGAATGATGTCTACGAGAAAGTCGAAAACATCGTCAAAGGAGCCGCTTTAGCCACGGGAGCGACCTATGAATTCGGCTTGTTCCAAAACTCCGTCGATGATGTGATCGTGACACCAAGTTTTGATGAGATTTTCTTCGCCCATGCCCAAGAAGCGGGCGTACCTGCCGATGAGATCGATACGGAAGCAAAAGCAAGTCTTGGTTCTTCTGATGTCGGCAATGTCAGTCAAGTGATCCCGACGATCCAACCCACCGTTTCGATTTCAGATGACTACATTGCGGGGCATTCGGAAGAATTCAAAGCCGCTGCTAAGAGTGAAAAAGGCTTGCAGTCGATCGCTATCGCGGCTGAACTTTTAGCCCTGACCGCGTTAGATCTTTTTGAACAACCGGCGTTATTAGAAAAAATCAAAGCCGATCATCAAGAAAGTTTAGCGAAAGGCAATTAATGCCAAAATCGTGAAAGAAGATATCCAGAGGATACTCAATAATATAGAAGAAAAAAAGTCTCTGCCGCAAAATGTCGGTAGAGACTTTTTTTGTTAGTCGATGACTAAAATGCCTTCTTTTAATGAAAAAGGATTTTGCTGATTGATATGATCGTAGAACATGACCCCGTTCAAATGATCGATCTCATGCTGAACGACGATCGCAGGATAGTTCTTCAAACGAACTTTTTTCTTTTTGCCGTTAATGTCGTAATAGCTGATCGTGATCCGGGCATGGCGCACCACGTAGCCGGGCACTTCACGGTCCACGGACAGACAGCCCTCGCCTTCACCCAGACAAGCTTCTTGCACGGAATGACTTAAAATTTTGGGATTGTATAGAACATCTTTAAAATCAGGTTCAGTTTTTTCTGGGTCGCTGCTAGGGACGAGGACCGCTGTGATTCGTTTTGAAATATCTAATTGAGGAGCTGCTAGACCAACGCCGCCTCTTAATTCAAGTTCTTCTGCCTTGACTGGGTCTTGGCTGTTTTCTAAAAAGGTCATCATTTCTTTTCCCAGTGCGATATCTTCTTCGCTTAAAGGAAAAGGTACTTCTTTTGCTACTTCACGCAAGGTTGGATTGCCTTCGCGAATAATATCATCCATTGTAATCATTGATGATGTGATTCCTCCTACTATGTAAAAATGACGAAAGCAAGTTTCGTTCCTAATAAAGTGTACCACAAGTGCAGAAAGAAGGGCATAAGAAAGTTTAAAGGGTAAAGCTTTCTTATTAAATGAAACGATATTTCTATATATAAGATTTAATTATGAAATATAGTTGCGAACGAGAAAAGAATCAGTTATAATGCTTTTATAGAAAACGGTATCACGAAAGTGACCCACCAAGGAGGCAAAGAGATGTTCGGCTTTTCTGTATTTATGAACGAAGACTTGACGGCAGCAGAACTTGAGCAGATGACTGCGATGGCATCAGGCTTTAAAGGGATTTTCACCTCCATGCACATACCAGAAGATGATCGCAGTACTTATCGGCAGCGTTTGACGGACTTGGGAGGTTTCGCAAAAGACCATCAGCTGTCTTTAATGGTAGATATTTCTGGAAACGCCTTAGCAGAAGCGGGCTTTTCCATCGACAAGCTGGCGGAACTAAGGGAGATCGGTGTCACTGGTTTACGAATGGACTATGCCATCGACAATCAACAAATCGCTGCTTTTTCAAAAGAAATGACCATCAGTTTGAATGCCAGTACATTAACGGAAAAAGACATTCGAGAGCTGCAGACGTATGGAGCCGATTTTACTCGTTTGGAAGCTTGGCACAATTATTACCCTCGGCCAGAAACAGGACTAGATGCTGACTGGTTTCAGGAGAAGAACCGCTGGTTGAAAGCACAAGGCTTTTTTGTCCAAGCCTTTGTTCCAGGAGATGCCAAGAAACGCGGACCGTTATTTCAAGGATTACCCACACTGGAAAGACACCGCAACTGGTCGCCGTTTGCCGCAGCGATCGACTTGTTGGCTACCGGCTCAGTTGATGCTGTTTATATTGGTGATGGGATGGTTTCTACAAAAAGTGCCCAGCAGTTTGCGACGTATCTGCAAGAAGCGCGGATCGTTTTGCGGGTCAAAGATCTTGGTTCGACTTACTTTGAACACGTACTAGGGAATCACCAAAATCGTTACGATGAAGCTCGAGATGTCTTGCGTAGCGCCGATGCCCGTTTCAATGCCATTCCAGAAGTCAAACCTGAACTTAGTCAAGAGCGGCCAGTGGGTGCTGTGACGATCGATAACCAAGAGTACTTGCGCTATATGGGAGAGATCCAGGTGTGCAAACGTCCTTTGCCAGCAGACCCAAAAGTCAACCTCGCCGCTCAGGTGATACCAGCCGATCTGCCTTTGATCCAACAAATCAAAGCAGGGATGCGATTTAAATTAGAAAGAGATGATTCCAATGAATAAAATCAATTTAGACAAATTAACGACTGAACGACGCAATAGCGAAACGAGCAATTTAGATGAAATGACGATTTTAGAAGCGTGCCAAAAAATGAACCAAGAAGATCAAAAAGTTGCCTATGCAGTGGAAAAAGAAATTCCTAGTATTGAAAAAGTCATTGAACAAACTATCGCTGCTTTTAAAAAAGGCGGACGCTTGATTTATCTTGGCGCTGGTACGAGTGGTCGATTAGGCGTCTTGGATGCGGCCGAATGTGTCCCAACCTTTGGGGTATCACCTGAGATGGTGGTTGGTCTGATCGCCGGTGGCGAAGAAGCGATGACGGTCGCTGTCGAAGGAGCAGAAGACTCCTTAACGCTAGGGAAACAAGACCTTGTCGATCTGAAGTTGAACTCAAATGATATGGTGATCGGGATCGCTGCCAGTGGCAGAACCCCATACGTGATTGGGGCCCTTGACTATGCCAATGAGCTCGGTGCCACAACAGCTACGATCGCTTGTAACAAAGACGCGGAGATCTCTCAGCATGCCAGCTTTCCAATTGAAGTCGATTGTGGCCCAGAGTTTTTGACGGGTTCGACTCGTTTGAAATCTGGGACGGCCCAAAAATTGATTTTGAATATGATCTCGACGTTATCAATGGTAGGGATCGGCAAAGTCTACAATAATTTGATGGTCGACGTGAAAGCGACCAACGAAAAATTGGTGGAACGCTCAAAACGGATCATCATGCAGGCAACTGAAGCTGATTATGAAACAGCCGCCGTGGCATTTGAAGAAGCAGATCAGAATGTCAAATTGGCGATCGTGATGCTGTTGACGGATAGCACGAAAGACGAAGCACAAGCAAAACTTGCCACGGCACAAGGGTTTGTCAAAACGGCGCTAGGAGGAGAAAAGTAATGGCAAAAGAAACACTGACGGTAGAAGAGTTAGCGGAGAAGATTTTTCAAGAAGCCGGCGGAATGGACAACGTAGAAACAGTCAATCACTGTATGACTCGCGTACGAATGACCGTCCGCGACCACGACAAGGTCGATCAACAAGGGTTAAAAGAGATTCCCGGTGTGATGGGGGTCGTCAATGACGAGCAGCTGCAAGTCATTATCGGACCAGGGAAAGTCAACAAAGTAGCTAACGCAATGGTGGCAAAAGCCGGTGTTGATTTAGGGCAAGAGATCCCGCAGCAAAAATCAGGCAAAGAGGCGTTATCAGAAAAAACGGCAGAGATGAAAGCAGCCCAAAAAGCCAAACAAAAATCATCGCCATTGAAGTCGCTGCTGAAAGACATTTCAAATATTTTTGTTCCAATGATTCCAGCCTTCGTTGGTGCAGGACTCATTGCAGGGATCGCCTCCGTTCTGACCAACATGATCACGGCTGGCCGATTAGATGGAGACACTTGGAATTATTATGTCATGATTTTAAACGTCCTCAGAAATGGGATGTTCACCTATTTAGCGATCTTTACTGGGGTCAATGCTGCGCAGGTCTTTAAAGCCAATCCAACCCTTGGTGGAGTGATCGGTTCGATCATCTTGCTGACAGGTATGAACCCAGAAGCCCCGATCCAAAACTTGTTCACTGGCGAAGCGTTAGCTGCCAACCAAGGAGGGATCATCGGTGTGATCTTCGCAGTATGGCTTTTGGCGAAATTAGAGGCAGTGCTGCATCGAGTGATTCCCGAAGCGATCGATATTATCGTGACCCCGACGTTGTGTTTGTTGATTATCGGTTTGACGGAGATTTTCTTGATCATGCCATTGGCCGGTCTGATCTCTGACAGCTTAGTCGGTTCGATCACTTGGGTCTTGAATGTGGGCGGTGCTTTTTCTGGGTTTGTCTTAGGGGCGGCCTTCCTACCAATGGTCATGTTTGGTTTGCATCAAATTTTGACCCCGATCCACATCCAAATGATCGAGGCAACAGGCAGCACGCAATTATTACCGATTTTAGCCATGGCTGGTGCCGGTCAAGTCGGAGCAGCTTTAGCCTTATGGGTACGACTACGTAAAGACAAAGAGCTTTCTGAAATGATCAAAGGTGCATTGCCAGTTGGGATCTTAGGCATCGGCGAACCATTGATCTACGGAGTGACATTGCCATTAGGTCGACCATTTATCACTGCTTGTATTGGTGGTGGGATCGGTGGTGCGGTCATTGGCGCTTTGACAAATATCGGCGCAACGGCGATTGGACCATCAGGGTTAGCTTTGATTCCATTGATTGCCAACGGCCGTTGGATGGGCTATATTTTCGGCTTGTTAGCAGGCTATGCTGGCGGCTTCGTTGCCACCTACTTCTTTGGGATTCCGAAAGATCGCTTAGAAGCAGTCAAAGAAAGCGAGGCAGAGGAGGCAAAATCAGCTGCAACCGTCACTTCCGTGCAATCGCAACCAAAAGAAACGAGTGAAACGGCGGCAAAGGAAACGGCAGCAAATTCATCAGCAACAACGATCGATACCCCCTTATACGCAGTAGCAACAGGTACGACAAAAGCGATCAGTGCATCAAGTGATCCGGTATTTTCGCAAAAAATGATGGGCGACGGGTATTTTGTCTTGCCAGACAATGGGGCGATCTTTGCACCAGCAGCAGGAACGATCACGACGATTTTTCCAACGAAACATGCATTGGGGATCAAGACTGCCAGTGGGCTAGAGATTTTGCTGCACATGGGGGTCGACACCGTCGAATTGCAAGGAGCACCTTTTGAGATCCTGGTGGAGGAAGGCCAAGCCGTGACACCAGCCACCCAAGTTGCCCAAGTCGATTTGGCGCAGTTGACAGCCAAAGGCAAAGCTACTGAGATGCTCGTGATTATCACCAATATGGACCAAGCAGCCAACGTTGAACTGTTACCGATCGCGGAAACAAAAGCAGGTCAAGCAGTCATGCATGTGGCAACGATAAAATAATGGTAAAACCTCTATCTGATAAAGATAGAGGTTTTTTTTAAGAAGTTACTAAATTGATTGCGGAAACGAGGTCTTTATGTTACAGTTTCGTTACAAAGGGAGAAATCCCATTCGAGGAGGCAATGACGATGAAAAAAATAATTTGGTTCGGACTAATGACGCTGGCATTTTCACCATTGATGGTTCATGCAGATGAAACGGCTACGAGTGGAAGTGACAATCCGGTTGCCGTTAGCGAGACGCTTTCATCAGAAGGGCAAACAGATAGTGAGCAGATCCAAAATTCTGCCCAAGAAAGTACAGCGGAAGACCAAGAAACGGATCAATCCGCTACTTCAGAAACTACAGCTGACGAGAATCAAGAGCCAGTCGATTCCGAAGCCGTTATTGCCTCGATCCAAGCAGAGACAGGGACGCAAAACGTCAATGAGATCAACACGTTAGCTGATGAACCTAGTTCGCTACGTAGTGCCTTAACTCAAGGGATCACTGAAGGCAGTGTGACCGCATTTACCCAAGAACAGTTGGACCAGTTGACAGATGAAGAATTGACCAATGGCAATCGCCTAGCACTACGTTATTCTAGTGATGCGATGGGCTTTGATATTGCTTACTTGGCAAAAATCATCGGTGCCTTGTTTGTCGATCAGACGTTATCCTGGGAAGCCATTGAGCCACAACTGGCTTTTGATGCGAATAGCTACGCCAGTTTTGCTGACTTGATTCCTGTCGTGGATCAGTTGCAGGAATATTTACGGGTCGTCTATCCAGCAGACGGAGTCTTTTTACATTTGAATCAAGCCGTTTCCAACGAATGGATGATTTCGATTTTAACCAATTTGAATCAGATGGAACAAGAGATGCAAGTCGATCCAGGTGCCTTTGTTCCAGGACGGATCTCTTATATCATTCAAGCGGCAAATGATTCCATGTATCTGCCTACAGGCACGCAAACGAGTACGACTGAAGAAGCGACCGCAACATCGACGACCGCTCAAGAAACAGCGACAACGACTTCTTCGAAAGAGGCCAACGCTACTGCCGATGGCGAAAAAACATTACCTAAAACCAATGAAGCGCCAAGCTATACCTTATTGATCGCAGGGATCATCCTGCTGCTGATCGTTTTCTTGATTTTATGGCGCCGAAAGAAAAAATGAACGTTATTTATAATAGGCAGAATGAAAAAATAGCAACCTTCGTTTTCCATCAGGGAAACGAAGGTTTTTTGTTTTCAGAAATTTCATTTATGATTTCTTTTCAAATAACGCCTTTTATAAAAAGACCAGAATCGATTCCTTCATAAAAAAGTCAAATTTAAATTCTTGCATTCTCTGGTGAAGGGTGTATAATGACACAGTGTCATATGACATCGTGTCATATTGAGAGCTGTGATTTATTTTAATTAGAAAGGAGATGCTTGTGATGCCGACAGATACATTTTTTCACTTGCCGCCGGAAAAACAAAAGCGCATTTTAAATGCGGCGAAAAAAGAATTTTCCAGGCTGCCTTTGAAAGACGCCTCGATCGCCAACATCATCAAAGATGCCGAAATTCCTCGGGGGAGTTTTTACCAATACTTCGAAAACAAAGAAGATCTTTACTACTATTATTTCCATACGTTGAAAAAAAATAGTCAGCGAGACCTGCTGAAATCGATCCAACATGAAAATGGGGATCTATTTGCGGGGTTCGAATGGTACTTTTCACGGATGATCGCCGAGGTTTTTAAAGGCAAAAATGCAAACTTTTACCGCAATTTATTTATGAGTATGGATTATCGTTCCTTCCATAAAGTCGTGCCAGAGATGCAGCACAAGATGCATCAAGAACACAAAGCCGATCGGCAGAAGCAGCAAGCCATCTTTTTGTCAGAAATCGACAAAGATTTATTGAAAGTCAAAGACGACCATGAGTTGAAAATGTTGATCCAGCTGCTGATGCATACCGTCTTTTCGACGATTGCCGAAGCCTATCGCCAATCAGCGTTTGATCCAGACTATGATCCTGCCGAAGCGATCGCTGATTTCAACAGTAAAGTCCGCTGGTTAAGAGAGGGCGCAAAAAAAGAAAGAGGGGAAACCTATGATTAAGCTGATAAAACGCGTATCCGTCATTTCCATCATCATGGCAGTGGTGTTTATGGTGATCCAAGTCGTTTCTGATTTGTATCTACCGACATTGACTTCCAACATTATCAACAATGGTGTGGCGACAGGCGACATTGATTACATTTGGAAAACCGGCTTTTACATGATCGGCTTTTCATTGATCAGTATCATCGCCGCTTTAGGAAATACGTATTTCGCAACAAGAGAATCACAAAAATTAGGACAAAAACTACGTTCGGACATTTACCAAAAAGTTGAGAATTTTTCTTCTCGTTCTTTCGATAAATTCGGGACCGCATCATTGATCACACGGACCACCAACGACGTCAACCAAATTCAAATGGTGACGCAAATGTTTTTACGTATGATGATCAATGCACCGATCACACTGATTGGGGCGAGCTTCTTGGCCTATCAAAAAGATGCCCAATTAACGAGAATCTTTTTAGTCGTTATTCCTATCATGCTGGTATTGGTCGGCGGTATTATGTATTTTGCCGTTCCTTTATTCAAAAGTATGCAAAAGAAAACCGACCGTTTGAACTTAGTCTTTCGTGAAGGCTTGACGGGGGTCCGGGTCATTCGGGCATTTGACAAAACGGATTATGAAGCAAACCGCTTTGATGAAGCCAACAAAGATTACACCCACACCGCGATTAAAGTAAATACCATCGTGGCCTTGATGATGCCATTGATGACGTTGATCATGAGTGGGACGAACATTGCCATCACGTGGTTTGGCGGTCATTATATTGCAGAAATGACCTTAGAAGTCGGAAACTTGATTGCGTTTATGACTTATGCGATGCAAATTTTGATCAGCTTTATGATGCTGTCCATGATCTTCGTGATGGTGCCAAGAGCCCAAGCATCAGCTGACCGGATCAACGAAGTCTTAAATGAAGAAGATGAAATTCTCGATCCAAAAACACCAGCGACATTGAGCTTACAAGGGGATCAAGCAACCTTGACTTTTGACCATGTGGCGTATCGCTACCAAGGCGCTGAGAAATTGGCGTTGGAAGATATCGACTTCCAAGCAAAATCTGGTGATTTTGTTGCCATCATCGGTGGGACGGGCTCAGGGAAAACGACACTAGTCAATCTCTTGCCTCGTTTGTACGATGTGGAGTCTGGTGCAATCAAAATCAATGGGATCAATATTGCAGAAATCACCCAGCATAATCTACGAGAAGTCGTGGGCTTTGTTCCGCAAAAAGCGGTACTGTTTTCCGGTACCATTCGTGAAAATATGAAATATGGAAAACCTGATGCGACAGACGAAGAAATCTGGCAAGCATTAGAGATCGCCCAAGCCAAAGATTTTGTCTCCGAACTGGCAGATGGCTTAGATAGCCGTGTAGAACAAGGCGGCGGCAACTTCTCTGGTGGACAACGTCAACGTTTAGCGATTGCTCGTGCGTTAGTGAAACAAGCAGATGTCTATGTCTTTGATGATTCCTTCTCCGCATTGGACTTCAAAACCGATGCAAACTTACGAGCAGCGCTGAAACGCGACATGCAAGACAGCATCATGGTCGTGGTTGCCCAACGGGTCAGCACCGTCATGGATGCCGATACGATCTTAGTATTAGATGAAGGACAACTCGTAGGGAAAGGGACCCATGAATCATTAATGGCAGACAATGAAACCTATCAAGAAATCGTTTCTTCACAATTGAGAGAGGAGGATCTTGCATGAGTGAAAAGAAAACAACAACACAACACCGTGGCGGACCAATGGGTGGCGGCCCGGGCCGTAACATCGGTGCCAAAGGACCAAAACCAAAAAACTTTTGGGGGACGGTCAAACGGCTTTTCGGGTACATGTCGAAACGCTCCATCGCTATCATTGCCGTCTTCGTTTTAGCGATCGCAGCCGTGATCTTCCAAATCCAAACACCGAAAATTTTAGGGGAAGCGACCACTGAAATTTTTAAAGGGGTCATGATCGGTACACAGCAGATGCAAGCCGGCCAACAGGTGACAGAATTTCCTATCGATTTTGAGAAAGTTGGTCAAATCATTTTGATCGCGATCGGCATGTATGTGATTTCAGCCGTCTTCAACTTTCTACAACAGTTTATTATGACCCGTGTCTCTCAACGAACGGTTTATGAGCTGCGTCGAGACTTAGATGAAAAAATGAACCGCTTGCCGATCTCTTACTATGATACTCACTCAAATGGGGATATCATGTCACGGGCAATCAATGATATGGATAATATCGCAAGTACCCTGCAACAAAACTTGACCCAATTTATTACGAGTGTCGTGACCTTTATCGGGGTTTTGTGGATGATGCTGACGATCAGTTGGCAACTGACTTTGATTGCTTTAGCAACGGTTCCTTTAAGCTTGATCGTCGTGATGATCGTCGCACCAAAATCGCAAAAATTCTTTGCGGCCCAACAAAAAAGTTTAGGATTGCTCAATGACCAAGTCGAAGAAACTTACGGCGGTCATACAGTAGTCAAAACCTTCAACCATGAAGCTGCCGATCAAGTCGTTTTTGAAGAAGAAAATGACCGTCTGTATTCCGCTGGTTGGAAAGCCCAATTTATTTCAGCGATCATTATGCCCTTGATGAACTTCATTAAAAACTTAGGCTATGTCTTCGTGGCTGTCCTTGGTGGGATCAAAGTGGCGAATGGGAACATGACGTTAGGGGATGTGCAAGCATTCTTGCAATACACCAATCAATTCTCTCAACCAATCACTCAAATCGCTAGCTTACTAAACACCATCCAATCAACCGTTGCATCTGCCGAACGGGTCTTTGAAGTCTTGGATGAAGAAGAAATGAATGATGAGCCTTCTGGTTTACCAGTGGAAGACAGTGAATACAAAGTTCGTTTCGATCATGTTCAATTTGGTTATGCCCCAGACAAATTATTGATGACCGATTTTAATCTGGATGTCAAAGCTGGTGAGATGGTGGCTATCGTAGGACCAACCGGCGCTGGGAAAACCACGCTGATCAATCTCTTGGAACGTTTTTATGATGTTTCTGGCGGTAGCATTCGTTATGATGGCAGAGATACCCGAGACTTGACTCGTGATGAATTGCGTAGTAATATCTCGATGGTGCTGCAAGATACGTGGTTGTTTACCGGCTCCATCTATGACAACATTCATTATGGAAATGAAAAAGCGACCAAAGAACAAGTGATTGCTGCGGCGAAGGCTGCCCATGTGGATGATTTTGTTCGCAAATTGCCAGAAGGCTATGATACGGTCTTGAATGAAGAAGCCAGCAACATCTCCCAAGGTCAACGTCAGCTGATCACGATCGCCCGCGCCTTCTTAGCGGATCCAGACGTCTTGATTTTGGATGAAGCAACTTCTAGTGTCGATACGCGGACTGAGATCTTGATCCAGAAAGCAATGGGACGTTTGTTAGAAAATCGGACCAGCTTTGTGGTTGCTCACCGTCTCTCTACGATTCGTGATGCTGACAATATCATCGTGATGAATCACGGATCTATTGTTGAAACTGGAAACCATGAGGAATTGATGGCGCAAAACGGTTTCTATGCAGACCTTTATAACAGTCAATTTTCAGAAGAAGTGGCGTGATCCACTGTTTGTAATGAAAGAAATTCTTCCCCAAATGATGATAAACAGACCGCCAAAGGTTGACTGAAAGAAAGCAGTGATTGTCACTGCTTTCTTTTTTTATGAATTTTTATCGCTTTAATTTAAATATTTATTGCAATTATCTAGATGAAAATGTATATTAATACATAATCTCGAATGATCCAAGACAAGGAGTGAAACCAATGAGTCATCTTTTTCCTAATTACAGCCGTTTGCCCATCGATATCCAGCAAGGCAGCGGGAGCTATGTCGTAGATTCGCAAGGGAACCAATATTTAGATTTAACGAGCGGTATCGGGGTTGTCAATCTCGGTTATGGACATCCCAAAGTGCAAGCCGCTTTGATGACCCAAGCAGAGCAGATTTGGCATGTGCCGAATTTATATGACAGCCAACTACAAGAAGAAGTTGCCCAAAAGCTGACCCAAAACCAAAAGAACGTATCAGACGAGCCGTATCTGGCCTATTTTTGTAATAGCGGCGCTGAGGCGAACGAAGCAGCTTTAAAGCTGGCTCGCAAAGCGACTGGCCGTAGCAAAGTCATCAGTTTTGAACAATCTTTCCACGGTCGGACCTTTGGCGCGATGTCTTTGACTGGGCAAAGCAGTATTCACGATGGGTTTGGTCCGCTGGTACCAGAGATGGTTTATGTACCGTTTAATGACCTTGAGGCATTGCAAGCCGTTTTAGATGAGCAGACGGCAGCCGTGTTTTTAGAATTGATCCAAGGCGAAGGCGGCGTGATCCCTGCCGAGGTGGCGTGGGTCCAAGGGGTGGCAGCCCTTTGTCAGGAGCAGGGAGCACTGCTGGTGGTGGATGAGATCCAAACCGGGATGGGACGGACAGGAACACTGTTTGCTTTTGAAGGATATGGCATTGAACCTGATCTTTTTACCGTAGCAAAAGGGCTTGGTAACGGGATCCCTGTCGGTGCAATGCTAGGCAAAAGTCATTTGCAAACGGCTTTTGGACCCGGTAGTCACGGTTCGACCTTTGGTGGCAATAAATTAGCGATGGCCGCTGCTAGTGCCGTATGCAGTGTGTTGCAAGAAGAGGACATTCAAGTCAATGTTCAATTGCGCCAGCAGCAGTTTTTCGACGGATTGCAAGGATTATCTAAAGTGCAGGCGATTCGTGGGAAAGGATTGATGATCGGTATCGAATTAGCAGATTCGGAAAGCTTGCAATCCGTGTTGACCCAACTGCGGAACCAAGGCCTCCTCGCATTAAAGGCGGGAACCAAGGTTTTGCGCTTGCTGCCACCCTTAACGATCTCGCAAGAGGAAACGAAAGCATCCTTGGCGATTTTACAAGCGATCTTAGCATAATTGTATAAAAATAGATTTTTCGGGCATTTTTTCTTATAAAAACCGAGTAACAGTGAATTTATTTTGAATAGTTTTATAAATAATCATTGACAGAGCAATGGGAGTTTCTTATAATCTTAAGTAAATTCTTTTGAGGAGTGACGTGTTTGAAGGCAGCAATCGTTGGTGTAACAGGGTATACCGGAATTGAATTGATTCGTTTGATCCAGCAACATCCCCAATTGGAGGTGGGCACCTTGCATAGTCATTCTATGCATGAAAATTCATCAGTTTTGTATCCTCATCTAGTTGGGCTGACAGAGAAGCTGATCGAACCTTTTGATGCAGAAAAAATCCAAAAGGAAAATCAACTCGTGTTTTTTGCGACTCCTGCTGGAATCAGCAAAGAACTCGCAGCGACTTTTGTCGCAAATGACTTTCCAGTGATTGACCTTTCTGGTGATCTGCGATTGAAGGATCGGGATAGCTATCAAAAATGGTATCACCAAGAAGCTGCCCCTGCCGAGTTGTTGGCACACGCGACCTATTCGCTGCCTGAGTTTGCAACGACTCCTGGCAATTTGATCGCCAATCCAGGCTGTTATGCGACTGCTGCCATTTTAGTGGCTGCGCCGTTGGTTCAGCAAAAACTATTCAGCGGCACGTTGATTTTTGATGGCAAGTCGGGCTTATCGGGTGCTGGTAAGAAATTGACCGACAGCAGTCACTTTGCAACCGCTGCGGATAACATGACGATGTATAAGCCAAATCAGCATCAGCATATTCCCGAGATCATGCAACAGTTTCAACAATGGGATCAGGCAATGCCGCCGATCCAATTTTCTACCAGCTTACTGCCTGTCAAAAGAGGGATCTTTATGACGCTTTATGCGCCTCTCAAAGACACGATTTCGCAAGAGGACATCTATGAGCAGTACGTAAAAACATATCAAGACCATCCGTTTGTCCGAGTCCAACCGTTAGGAAAGCTGCCCGAGCTACGGCAAGTGACGGGAACGAATTTTTGTGACATTGGCCTATGTTTCAATCCGCTGACCCAAGTGTTGACCGTTGTCGCAGTGATCGATAATTTAGGCAAAGGGGCTGCTGGCCAAGCAATCCAAAACTTCAATCGATGGGCAGGGATACCAGAAACGACCGGTCTTATGCAAGCTCCGTTATACCCATAAAATAGCCAACAGACACGTGAGAATACTCGTGTCAGCCAGTGGACAATCCGCAAAAAGGTGGCAGTAGGAGGAAAGAAAATGAAAGAAATCGAAGGAACGATCGCAACCCCAAAAGGTTTTTTTGCCGACGGTCTGCATTGCGGTCTGAAGAAAGAGAAAGTCGATCTTGGTTGGATCGTCTCTGAAGTGCCAGCCAGTGCTGCGGCAGTCTTTACCACCAATCAAGTACAAGCGGCACCCATTCTCGTTACAAAGGAAAAAATGCAAGCAGGCACCTTGCAAGGCGTGATCGTCAATGCGGGCAATGCCAATGCTTGTACCGGGGAGCAAGGTTTAAAAGATGCACAAGAGATGGCAGAATTGGCAGCAGACCAGCTGCATACGAGTCCCGAAGCCTTTGCGGTAGCCTCCACCGGAATCATTGGCAAGAGCTTACCGATGGAAAAAATCACTGCAGGGATTCAGCAACTAAACAGGCAAGGGGATGCCCACCAATTCCAAAGAGCGATTTTGACGACGGATCTGACTGAAAAAAGCAGTGTCATCCAATCAACAATCGCTGACAAAACGGTGACTGTTGCGGGCTGTGCCAAAGGGTCCGGTATGATCCATCCCAATATGGCCACGATGCTGGCCTTTGTTACGACAGATGCGGCGATCGCTCCAGCACTCTTGCAAGCACTGCTGAAAGAATTAACCGACGTTACTTTCAATCAAATCACGGTCGATGGCGATACATCTACCAATGATATGGTGTTAGTTTTAGCCAACGGGTTAGCCAAAAATCCAACGATCGAAGCCGATACGCCAGCTTATCATGAGTTTAAAGGGATGCTTAAAGCAGTTCTGACCGCCTTAGCCAAAGCAATTGCGAAGGACGGAGAAGGCGCCAGCAAATTGATCGAAGCTCACACGAGTGGAGCTGTGACCGATGAAGCAGCCCGCATGATCAGCAAAACCATCGTCGGTTCGCCGCTGGTCAAAACAGCCCTCTTTGGCAAAGACCCAAACTGGGGGCGTATCTTATGTGCAGTGGGTTATAGTGGGCAACCCATCGATCCAGCAACGGTATCGATCGCATTAGCCGACATTCCCGTCTTTGTCCAAGGGACGCCGGTAGCTTTTGACGAAACCATCATGCAAGAACAGTTGGCGGAAAATGAAGTCAAAGTCGCTGTTGAGCTGAAAGAAGGGGCAGGTGTTGGCACCGCTTGGGGCTGTGATCTGACGTATGACTATGTGAAAATCAACGCACTATATCATACCTGAAACAAATCAGGTACTAGACAAAAAGGAGCGAGTAGATGGAAACGATCGTAGTAAAAATCGGCGGTGTCGCCTCAGAAAATTTAACCCCGTCATTCTTTGAGACGATAGCAGATTGGCAAGCTGCGGGCAAAAAAGTGGTCATCGTCCATGGCGGTGGTCACTACATCTCAGAAATGATGGAGAAAATGGCGTTGACAGTCAAAATCAAAGACGGCTTGCGGGTGACCGATCCCCAGACGCTTGAAGTGACTAGAATGGTCCTTTTGGGACAAGTTCAACCGCTGATTACGACTGCTTTCCAGCAAGCTGGCTTCCATGCCGTGGGACTGAATGCTGGCTGTGATCAGCTGATCCAAGGAGAAGTTATCGATGAGGAGAAATTAGGGCAAGTAGGGAAAGTTCAGCGAATCAACGCCGCCTTCTTGCAGCTCTTGACAGAGAAAAAACATGTCCCGATCTTGGCCCCACTAGGAATTACGCCAGAGGGGCAATGGTTGAACATCAACGCGGATGAAGTGGCTTGTCAGGTCGCAGCCAGCTTACAAGCCGAAAAACTGTATTTGTTGACGGATGTCCCTGGGATCAAGCAAGAAAGTAAGTGGTTATCCGCTGTTTCTTTTGAAGAGATCCCCCGCTTGATCACCGAAGAAGTAGTCACGGGCGGCATGCTGCCAAAACTAAAAAGTGCTCAGAAAGCCTTAAAAGCAGGGGTAGCTGCCGTTTGTATCACCGATCGGATCGATCGTTTAGGAACCCAGATCCTCGCGGCAAGTCCAGCAGCAGCTGGCTGTAGTTGAAGCCATTAGCGACACCCAAGCGCCTCCTCTCTACTCATAAAAATGCAAAATTCTGACTTTTCTGTGCGTTTCTTCTTATTTTCTCTAAAAAAAGAATAAAAGAGATAGGGATTTCATTTGCTAGAATTTCGTTTTATCAGTACAATGAGTACATATGTAAGTAGGGGGAGAAACAATGACAGATTTCTTATTGGGGAGCAGTACGAAGTTGCTGACTGTTGCAATTCGGGTAAAAGACCGCGATCAAGCGATTGCCTTTTATCGCGATGTACTTGGCTTTGAGCTGAAAAGAGAAGAAAATGAGTTGGCCATCTTTGGTCTAAAAGGATTAGATAGAGAAGTTTTATGGTTGGAAGAAAGCCCGCGTGCCAACGACCATTTCGGTGAGATCAAAAAGATGCAGCGCATCGTTTTAGCCGTATCCTCGCTAGAAGAAGCGGCAACTATCGCGAGCAATGCCCAACAAAAAGCGATTGCTTTCGAAGAAGCTCGTTATGAAGCGAATCAATTAGGCTTCCTGATAGCTGATCCAGAAGGAAACAAAATCGAAGTCTTATTTACAGCACCCGCAGGAACTGTGGTACCAAAAGACGAAGCAGAATTGATCAAAGCGGCACCTGCAAAAGCGGCTGGCTTATCAAAAGAGGCTCATTTTGGCAAGCTGTATTTAAACGTCAGTGATTTAGCCAAAGAGCAGCTTTTCTTAGAAGAAAGCTTAGGATTGAAAACAAAAGAAGCCGAAACAAAGGAATTTATCCTCAATGATGGTGACTTCCAAGTTGGCTTGACTGAAGCACAAGGTGGTACGATCGACTTACCGAGCCACGAGGTGCTTGGCTTAGACTTCTTGAAAATCTCCATCAGTCAAGAAGATATCGATACATTGGAAAAACACTTGTCTGAGAAGAACCAAGAGTTTTTCATCGACAAAAAACGGCAATTGTTGACGACCTACGATGCGATCGGTATCGAATGGTGGTTTATCGTTAAAAAATAAAGTGTTTTGAAAGAAAAAGCAGAGAGGACTATTCTCTGTCTTTTTCTTTTTTTTTGTCAAAAAAAGAAACTTTTGTTTTTATTTCGCACGAAAGAGTGCAAAAACCTGTTACATCGATTCGAAGACCAATCATTGAAAAAACGGTAGTTTATCTGCATTAGTAGAACAGGTCCAATCTATTTTGAATTTCTTATTTAGTTATTTAATATTTGAAACGCTTGTCTTAAAACTTAATATAATAGCCATTATGATTCAAAAATCGCAAACATTATATTGAATTGTGGTTATTCTTAATTTATAATAAAAAAGAATCGAGATTCGATGGCTCTGGACGCAGAGGTTATTTGTTGTTATTAATGTATGCGGTTTCTTATGGTGTTGAGCAGTAACGGGAAGACAAGGAGTAGATGTGATGGAAAAAAAGTGGATACACCGATATTTTGCTCAGTGGGATCTGCAGATGATGGTACTGCCGGCGATCTTACTGGTAGGCATTTTTAGCTATATCCCAATGTACGGGATTTTGATGGCATTTCAACAGTACAATATTTTTGAAGGTATGACAGGCAGTCCATGGATCGGCTTTGATAATTTTCGGCGCTTTTTTAGTGAACCACGTTTTTGGGAAATTTTACGGAATACCATTATGATCAGTGTGCTAAAGATTGCTATTTGTTTTCCAGCACCGATTTTGCTGGCGTTGATGCTTAACGAGGTCAAGAACGTTGCATTCAAACGTGTGGTGCAGACGATTACTTATCTCCCACACTTTTTATCATGGGTGATCGTGGCGGGGTTTACGATGTCGATTTTATCGATGGATAACGGTAGCTTAAATATTGCTTTGGAGAGTTTAAACCTGATCGATGAACCAATCAACTTTTTATCGATCCCTCGCTATTTCTGGACGATCATCGTTACGACAAATCTTTGGAAATCGATTGGCTTTGGCTCGATCGTCTATATGGCAGCCATTGCTGGGATCGATCCGCAACTGTACGAAGCAGCATCACTAGATGGCGCAACGAAATTTCAGCAAGTCTTTTTGATCACTCTGCCTTCGATCGTTCCAATCATTACGATTTTTCTCATTTTGGAGATCGGCAACTTATTGAATGCGGGCTTTGAAGATTTGCTTTTACTGGGGAGCAATCCAGCTCTTAGAAATGTGGCGGATGTCATTGATACCTATGTGTATCGGGTAGGGATCAGCAACTCTCAATATTCATACGCAACAGCTGTTGGTTTGTTCAAAGCAGTCATTAGTGTCACTCTTTTGAGCGGAGCAAACTTTTTCGCACGCAAAGTGGGTCACAGCTTATGGTGATCAGCAGAGGAGGAAATGAACAATGAAGAAAAATTGGGGCGACCAAGCGATGATGATTTTTATCTACCTTTTCTTGATAACGCTTGCATTCTTGACATTTTATCCCTTCTGGAATTCACTGGTGATTTCCTTTAATTCTGGACGTGACACGGTGACCGGTGGGATCACGTTTTGGCCAAGAGAATTTACGTTGGAAAACTATCAGATCGTCTTTCAAGATCAGCGCTTGATGAATGCCTTTTTCATCAGTGTTTTACGGACAGTGATCGGGACGTTTTCATCGATCATGCTGACAGCGATGGCGGCTTATGGGATGTCAAAAAGAGAATTGATTGGTCGGAAATACATTACGATCTTCTTCATCCTCACGATGTTCTTCAGTGGCGGCTTGATCCCAACCTTTTTAGTGGTACGTTCACTAGGATTAATGGATTCTTTTTGGGTAATGATCATTCCTGGATTGATCAGTGTTTGGAATATGATCATCTTCCGAACGTTTTTCCAGCAATTACCGAAAGGGTTGGAAGATTCAGCGAAAATTGATGGTTGCGGGTATTGGGGGACATTTTTCCGGATCATTTTGCCACTATCAGGTCCAGTTATTGCCACACTCTCGCTGTTTACCGCAGTTGGACACTGGAATGATTGGTTTATGCCAAGTATCTACATCACTTCGGATCATCTGATTCCCTTGCAGACGTTTTTGCAGCGAGTCTTGAATTCGAACACGGTGAGTTCGCAAATGAGTCAAATCGATTCTGGCTCAGCTGCTCGTTTGGCAGATATGACTGGTGTTACCGGAAAATCCTTATCAATGGCAATTATGATGGTGGCGACTTTGCCGATCGTAATGGTTTATCCGTTTGTTCAAAAGTATTTTGTAAAAGGTGTTTTGATTGGTTCATTGAAAGATTAGCATAGCAGGTGGCCCCTTTTGATAGAAGGGGAGAGCAGTAAGAGTTGAAAGGGGATAAAAGAATGAAAGCAAGGCTATTAAAAGGAGTACTGTCAGTGACCGCAATGAGTCTTTTGCTGGCAGCTTGCGGCAACGAGTCCGGAACAAGAGAAAGTGATGCAGCGGCACCGAGCGAACGTGACAGCTCGGAAGTATTTGAGCTTGGTAGTGAACCGCTAGAAATCACGATGTTTGGTAATTATGATTGGTATACGATGGATCGCTGGGGAGATGATCCTGCAACTGCTGCTATCAAAGAGCTGACCAATGTGGATATCCGGGCGATCGACGGCGGCGGGAATGCGGCACAGCGGCTAAGTACAATGATCGCCGGTGATGATCTGCCTGATTTTATCTGGCTTGATCGTGGGTCAGATGTGGAACGGTTGCGAGAAGCGGGGGCCTTAGTACCGTTTGATGATTACTTGGATAAATACCCGAACTTGAAAGAATGGGCCGGCGAAGAAATCCTCAACATGTTGCGTTCAGAAGATGGTAAGCTTTATCAATTTCCAAACTGGTATAGCTCTGAGCCTTTTGGCAATGCGGGTTATGTCGTCAATAAAGAGATTCATGATGCTTTAGGAGCGCCAGAATTGAAAACAACCGATGATCTTTATGAGTATTTGAAAGAAGTTCAAACAGAGTTTCCTGATGTCATTCCATTTGAAACAGATGTCAGCGGACAAGGGATCAATGTCTTGTACTCTGCCTTTGCGGAAGGGCGTTCACCAGCAGATATCCGCATTCGGGCTGTCCCTCAAGGCGATGCTTTGACCTCGATCTTTGCCAATGAAAACTACGTAGAATCGATTGAATATGCGTCAAGATTGTACCGTGAGCGCTTAATGACCCAAGATACCTTAACGCAAGATGCAGATATGGTGGCAGAAAAAGTAACCAGCGGTCGCGTAGCAGTTTATGCTGCTGCCAGTCCATCGAATCATGCCCGCGATGCCCACTACATCTTGCAAGAGCAAAACCCAGATGCGGGGTATTTCTATATCGAACCAATTGCTAAACCAGGACTGGATCCTGACAATATCTTCCCAGGTTCCTATGAAATGCTAGGGTGGAATGTCAGTGTCATTACTAGAAATGCAGAAGACCCAGAAAAAGTCTTTGCCTTCTTAGATTGGTTAACAGGGCCATTGGGTCAGTCGATCCTGATGTTTGGACCAGAAGGGCAGTATTGGGATGGCTTCGATGAAGAAGGTTATACAAAGTTCACAGATGCCTACGCAGAAGATGCTGCCGGTGTTTCAGAAATCGAGCAAGCAACATCAAGTTTCCAATGGAACGGCAACTCCGCCTTTTTAGACAATACTAAAACAAAATTTGAATTAAATCTTCCCGAAGATCAAATGAACTGGGCAACGAAATGGCAGCATGCCATTACTTGGGACACGCAAAAAGATGACACAGAATTTGCGGCGATCAACCCGATGCCAGACTCACCAGAAGGAATTATTCAGCAACGGATCAATGATATTTTTGAAGAAGCCAATGCTTCAGCGATCTTTGCTGATAGCGATGAAGAAGTGCGAGCGATCTTTGCTGAGGCAGAAGAACAAGCGCAAGCAGCCGGTTATCAAGAATTGCTGGATTATCAAACTGCGAAATGGCAGCAAAATCTACAAAACTTAGCCCGCTAGAGGATAAATCAGCTGATTAGAGAAAGGAGCCGGACTGATGGGAAATGAACGATGGTATCGTTGGTATGGTGCCAGTCAAGCGATAGCTAGTATGTTGCTTGTGAATGGCTACTGGTTACTGTTCAATCTGCCCGTTCTATTGCTAGCTTTGGGGCTGATTTTCCCCAGCTCTCCTCGTCAGTTTCTTTTCTCTTTGATTGGTTTGATCATTAGTTTTCCTAGCATTCTTTTGCCAGCGACCTTTGCTTTATTTGGCGTCATGCGGCGCTGGTTGTACTATCAAGAAACACAACAGGCCATCGGAGGGACCTTTTGGCGGCTCTATCGGGAAAATTATCGGCGCAGTGTTGCCGCAGGCCTCTTTTTCGGTAGTCTCGCTTTGCTGCTGTTAGGTTCTTTTCGGCAAATCGATTCCTTTCAGCTCCCCTTATTGGCTGTCGGCTATTTGTTTTTAAGTATCATCTTGCTCCTGTGGTTACTGTATTTTATCTGCGACAGTGTGCATTTGGCGGCACCCTTGCGGACTGCGTTGATCAAAAGCTTTTTCATCATCTTTTGGGCACCGTTCCAGACGCTGATGTTGTTAGGAATGTTGAGTGGACTCGCTTTACTGCTTGTCTTGATACATCCCTTACTCGCTGGATTGATCGTAGGGGGACTAGGCAGCCAATGTGCTTGTTACAGTTATTTGAGAATTATTCAAAAGGCGCAAGCAAAAGCTGCATCAGCCGATGAGTAATCTATGTAATACTGATTAGAAAAAAATCTGAAAACTATCCTTAATGGGTAGTTTTTTTCATTGGCGAAAAGTGCTAAAGTTAGAAGCAAGACAAGCCTGAAAGGAGCGAGTATGGAACGATGACAATGTACCCAGAAACAGTACAGCTCATACAAGAAAAAATGCCGACCGTTTTCCCAGGAGCGGTGCTGCGTTTTATCGCCGGGGAAACCCAAGAGACCCATGTATTCGGACAGGCAGCACTTCTTCCTAAAACCGAACCTATGACGAAAGATCATTTGTTTGATTTAGCCTCATTGACGAAAGTCATTTGTACAACCACCGTCCTGCTAAGACTTTGGGATCAAGGGAAAATCGAGATGGAGGCGCCGATTACTCGTTGGTTGCCAGCGTTTAAAGACGATCGGGTAACGATCAAGCACTTGCTGACGCATACGGCAGCCATCAACACGTGGATTCCTCATCGAGACCAGTTGGGTGCTGCTGCCTTGCGTAAGGCGTATTTGCAGCTTGAAAGCAGTGATACGATCGGTCAAACGGTCAACTACACGGATACTGGTACGATTTTGCTGGGCTTTTTATTGGAGGAGCTGTATCAAAAACCAGTGACCAAGATTTTTCAAGAAGAAGTCTTGACGCCTTTAGGCATGAAGAACAGCGGCTTTCCGCCTTTTCCTCCTTCACAGCTGCCATTGATCGTGCCTACCCAGCAGCAGCCAGACGGCAATATCCTTAGAGGAATCACCCATGACCCAAAAGCACGAGTGCTGGGAAACCATGCCGGCAACGCCGGGTTGTTTTCTACCGTGGATGATTTGACGCTGTTCGTTCAACTGTTACTGGCAAATGGTCAGCAGCAAGGGGCGCCGTTTTTCTCAGAAAAAGTGATGCAGGCGCTGGCTCAGAGGCAGACGCCTGAAAGCACAAAGCCCCGCACCTATGGCTGGGACTTATTGGGTGCACCATACCAATTACTTCATACAGGCTATACAGGCACGTTTCTCGCAGTAGATATCCCTAACAAAAAAGCGTTTATTTTCTTATCGAATCGGGTCCATCCAGTGGATCATCGAGAAAGCTACTTGGGTCATCGTGACGAAATCCTGCAATGTTACTTAAAAGAATCTGCCGAATAAGCGGATTCATGCTATAATATGCACGAACAACTAGAGAGGGGAACAATTATGGAACCATTGTTTATGAAACCTGTTTTTCAAGAAAAAATTTGGGGCGGCAGTCGCCTGCATTCTGTTTTTGGTTTTGATTTACCGAGTGACAAAATCGGTGAAGATTGGGCGATCAGTGCGCATCCTCATGGGGTGAGCGTCATTGAAAATGGTCCGTTTAAAGGCAAAACATTGGCGGAACTTTGGCAAGACCATCAAGAACTGTTTGGACATTCAGACGAACCAGTCTTTCCATTATTAATTAAAATTCTAGATGCGGAAGATGATCTATCCGTTCAGGTCCATCCTGATGACACGTATGGGCTAGCCCATGAAGGGGAATTAGGGAAAACGGAATGCTGGTACATTATTGATGCCGAACCAGATGCGGAAATCATTTATGGCCACCACGCACAAACCAAAGAAGAACTTGCGGAAATGATCGAAGCGGGTCGTTGGGATGATTTGTTAACAAAAGTCCCTGTGAAAAAAGGCGATTTCTTCTACGTGCCAAGTGGAACGATCCATGCCATTGGGAAAGGGATCATGATCTTAGAAACCCAACAAAGCTCGGATACGACTTATCGGGTGTACGACTATGATCGTACTGATGATCAAGGACAAACACGGGAGCTGCATATCCAACAATCAATCGATGTGACGACGATTCCTGCACGGACGCCAGAATTATCGATCCGTGAAGTCAAACAAGGACAATCAGCAGTCGTTACCTATCTTGAAACGCCATTTTTCAATGTGTATGAATGGGAAGTACGTGGAAAATTATCTTTGGCACAAAAGGCCGATTATACCTTGATGACCGTGATTGATGGGTATGGGCATTTGATGATCGACGGTCATTCCTATGAACTAAAAATGGGCACAAGCTGCATTTTGCCAAACCCGATCAAGAAATGGGAATTGGTTGGTGAAATGACTGTCATTGCCTCTGAACCTGGAAAAAAATAAAACGATCAGTAAGTGACGTGATTCGTACAAGCAAAACAGCACACGTTCCTGATTTTTCGTAAGGCTGAACGCGTTCAGCTGCCTGTCATCATTGGCGATTTTTCCGCTTTTGACTGACAGGTTTTTTCGTATGGACACTCACGATAGACGTCTGAGGAAGATTTGTTATAATGGCAGTAATGAAGGATAGGTGAAAAGAATGGTTTACTTAGATCATGCAGCAACGACACCGCTGCATCCAGAAGTGATCAAAGTGATGAGTGAAACGATGCAGACATTTTTTGGCAATCCATCAAGCATTCATCATTATGGTCGAGACGCCCACACCCAATTAGAATTGGCTCGTCAAGCGATCGCTCAGCAGCTAGGAGTCAAAGAACATGAGATCATTTTTAATAGTGGTGGTACCGAAAGTGATAATACAGCAATCATCGGTACAGCCCTTAGCAAACAAGCACAAGGCAAACATATCATTACGACCCAGATCGAACATCCGGCGGTCATTGAGAGTATGCGCTATTTAGAAGGCTTAGGCTTTGAGGTGACCTATTTGCCCGTAGATCAAAAGGGGCAATTGGCCGTCAGTGAAGTTGAGGCTGCCTTACGTCCCGATACGATTTTAGTATCCATAATGACGGCAAACAATGAAACGGGCAATTTGTTGCCGATTGCAGAAATTGGGGCCCTTTTACGGGAGCATCCCGCCGTTTTTCATACCGATGCCGTGCAAGCTTATGGCAAGATCCCGCTTGAAATCAATGAAAACAGCATTGATCTCCTAAGCATTTCGGCTCACAAAATCAACGGACCAAAAGGGATCGGCTTTTTGTATAAACGAGATGGCTTGTCGCTACCTTCGCTACTCCATGGTGGCGAACAAGAAGAAAAACGGCGAGCAGGGACGGAAAACTTGGCAGCCATCATGGGAATGGCCAAAGCAGCTTCTTTGCATACCCCCGAAGCGCAGCAAGCAGCGGCAGAACAATATCAAACGTTTGCCGATGTACTGATGGATACCTTAGCAGCACAAGGCGTCGATGTTCAGTTGAATGGTGACCCAGCACACAAATTGCCGCATATTTTGAATCTGCGTTTCCCAGGTGTCAGCAGTGACTTGCTGCTGATGAAATTGGACTTAAAAGGGGCCGCCATCTCCACAGGTAGCGCTTGTACGGCGGGCAATGTGGAACCCTCCCATGTGCTCGAAGCGATGGTGGGCAAAGAGCATCCAGCTATCCGGGAATCGGTCAGAGTCAGCTTTGGCTATGGCAACACATTGGCGGAAATCGAAGCATTTGCTCAGCTATTAGCAGAAACTGTCTTAGCCACGAAAAAGTAGGAGAACAGCTAGCAATCTCGCTGAAAACTATTTATAATGAAAGAAATGATGTTAAAGAGGTGAAGAACATGGCATTTGAAACAACAGCAACCGTTTTAGGCGCAGCAACCCAATACCGCATTGCTCCTGAAGCAAAAAAATATACGTTGCGGGACAATGGCTTTACAGAAACGAACGGCGGCAACTTCCAATTGATTCGTGGCCTTGAAGCAACACCCCAAAGCAAAGAAGGCTTTAAATTAAAAATCACTGTTGCAAAAGATCTGCAAACCTTCAAGATGTCCATCACGACAGCCAATGGATTAAAAGCAGTCAATATTTTCAAAGATGAACAGCACAAAATGCTGCAAGAAAAATTTTACTTTTTAATGGATGGTTTTATCAGCCGCGGGTTGTTTGTCAAAGCGTAAGCTTTTGTCAAAAGCAGCTATACCGTTCAAAGGGCAAGAAGTGTGTCACTCCGCCAAACAGGCAAGGGATTGATACACTTCTTTTGTATCTTTGCTGGTTTCTTTTTATACTAAAGAAAACAAACCTAAGCCGTTCTCAGAAAGTGGATACGTTGAGACGAGAAAGAAGGAATCCAGATGAAACGAACCTTAAACAAGCAATCAGTGCTAGCCGTCGGCATGGGGACTTGGCATATGGGGGATGACCCAGCCAAGGAAAAAGCCGAGATCGATGCGTTGCAAGCGGGCATCAAAGCTGGAGCGGCTGTCATCGATACCGCAGAAATGTACGGCGAGGGAAACGCAGAAACGCTAGTTGGCAAGGCGATCCAACCCTTTACCCGAGGGAATCTTTATTTGATTTCAAAAGTTTATCCCTGGAATGCCTCCGCAGATGAATTGCCGAAAGCTTTAGACCGTAGCTTAGCGCGTTTAGGCACCGACTATCTTGATCTGTATCTGCTCCACTGGCGAGGAGATGTGCCGTTAGCAGAAACAGTTGACGCACTAGAAGCTGCCAAAGCCTCTGGAAAGATTCGTGCATGGGGCGTCTCTAATTTTGACGTGGCAGATATGGAGGAGCTGTTGCGGTTAGAAAACGGCGATCAATGTGCCGCCAACCAAGTACTCTATAATTTAGGTGCCCGGGGGATCGAATACGATCTTTTGCCTTGGCAGGCAGAGGCTGAGATTCCGGTGATTGCCTACTCACCCATTGCTCAAGGCGATCGGCTAGGGCATCACTTCAAAAATGATGAAGTGTTGAAAGAGCTGGCAGAAGCCAAAGGCTGCACGATTTTTCAGCTGCTTTTGGCATGGACCCTTCGACAACCCCACGTCTTAGCGATCCCCCAAACCAGCGACTCGCTACATATGCTGCAGAACATTGAAGCTGCCAAAATCATTTTTTCCAAAAGCGAATTGGCAGCAATCGATGCGCGTTTTCCTGCACCGACGAAAAAGCAGCCGTTAGCGATGATTTAAAGACGCTGATCACAGAAAAAGCACCAAGGTAAGGAGCGACTATGAAATTTTTTACGTCTGATACCCACTATTTTCATGCAGCCTTGCTCGGGGACAATGACTTTGCCCCACGCCCCTTTGAGACAGTGACGCAAATGCATGAAACGATGATCGCCAGCTGGAATGAGGTCGTTGCGGATAAAGATGTCGTCTATCATTTAGGGGATGTCGCGATGCACCCTGATTACGAAGCGGGCTTTCCAGAAATTGCGGCGCTGTTAGCACAGCTGCAGGGCAAAATCGTTTTTATCAAAGGCAATCATGATACCCGGGCTTTCTTTGCGTACTTGCGCAAGCATGATCCTGGTTGTTTGGGAGCCCAAAAGTATGCGTTTGAAGATGTCGGTGTCTTGCTGAAGTTTGCTCATCAGCAATTTATACTGACCCATTATCCTATGCTGCTGGGGATCACCAAAAACAGCCGCAATCTGCATGGGCATATCCATCATCACAGTGTACCAATCGCTGAGAATCTCAACGTAGGAGTCGATGCGCCGGAATTGGCGTTTCTGCCGCAGCCGCGTCCCTTCGGTCGACCAGTTTCCGAAAATGAACTGGCGGTGCTGTATCATGCCAAACAACAAGAACTTGCCAAGCTAGCTCGTTAACAGATAACAAGAAAAGCAAGCGTCAAGACAACGTCGGACGGTTTGCTTTTTTTGTGATGACTTTGACAGCAAGCTTTGATTAAGGAAATTTTTTTGATAAAAATAAACTTTATATGTAAAAAATAATCGATTCCAAGAGTTATTATTTGATGGATATTTAAGAAATGTGTATGCTTTAAGTAGAAAGCAGTAAAGGAGGTTGCCAATGCGTAAGATTTCTAAAGTGATTTTTATCATCGGATTACTTTTACTCTTACTTGTCTTTTATTTTGGGATCATCGCCAATCAGCAAGCGGCTTCATTGCCTGTTTACTTGATTCCTTTGGATGAATATCCTTGGGTCGGATCTTCCATGAGTATGCTGCTCTTTTGGTTATCTGTTGGCTTTGCTATTTTTACAGTGATCGCACTCTTTGTCGTTTTGTTTTATCCAAAACGCTCAGACCGCTTGATCATTCCCCATAAGACAGGCGATTTAGTGATTCAGAAGAAGGCCTTAGAGCATTTTGTGCTCGAGCGGGTGAAACAAGCAGATTTCATCCATCAGCCATCGGTAAAAATCAAAATCGTCAAGAATAAAGTAGCGGTAAAAATCGATGGAGAAATGAAACAAACAGCAGCCATCCCGCAAAAACAAGAAGCTTTGGTTGGTGAGATCAGCAGCAGTCTGCAGCAGCTTTTCGGTATCGAAAGCAATATCCAAACGGAAGTTGTTTTAAAAGATACGCAAGAAACGCCAGCAGCCCATGACCAACCGCGTGTAGTTTAGGAGGAACAGGTATGAGTGAATGGTTCTACCACTATAAGATCCCGCTTATCTTTGCAGGTTTCGGTTTGATCCTAGCGATCCTGTTTCTAACGATCGGCTTTTTGAAAACCATACTGCTGGTGCTGTTTACGGCACTAGGTACGTATCTGGGATTTTATCTCAAAGAAGTCGGATTCTTTGAACAATTTCAAAGACCGCGCCGTTAACTTTGGTAACATTATTAGTTTAATTTATATCAAGATTATAGTAGGAGGAATGTACGATGGAAAACCAAACAAAACCAACAACAGGTGTTAAAGGAGAATTAACTTACGAAGATAAAGTGATTCAAAAAATCGTAGGCATTGCATTAGAATCTGTAGACGGACTCTTAACAGTCGATGGCGGTTTCTTCTCAAATATTGCAGGTAAATTAGTCAACACCGATGATGTGACTTCAGGGATCAACGTTGAAGTTGGGAAAAAACAAGTGGCAGTCGATCTTGATATCGTTGCAGAATATGGCAGCGACATGACCACGATCTACGACCAAATCAAAGAGGTTGTTTCAACACAAGTCAACAAAATGACGAATTTAGAAGTCATCGAAGTAAACGTGAATGTAGCAGATGTCAAAACACGTGAACAATTCGAAAAAGACTCTGAAACAGTTCAAGACAAAGTAAGCAGTGCGGCAGAAACAACTGGCGACTTTGCGTCAAAACAAACACGTAAAGCCAAAGGTGCCTTCAACCGGACAACGACGCGTATTCAAGAAAACAACGAACCACGCGTTCAATAATAGCAAGATAAGCAAAAGACTAGCTTCGGCTAGTCTTTTTTTGTCCCACAAAAGGTGTATTTTTGCAGCTTCAGCCGATCAGAACATCAAAGCCAAAAGCTCCAATAATGGATTCCTTCTGCTTGAAAGACATCGTTAGGATAGCTTTTCTCATAATGGGCTTTTTCGGGGGAATCATTAGGATCGAATACTTGGATATTTCCTTCTTTGTTCAAAGCCAATACCATGATATGTCCGGATGTCGTAAAGGTTCCTGCTTGAACCGAGACCACAACGGGGATGCCTTGTGTCATTTTCTCATAGGCAGCCTCAAATGAATCCCCTAAATCGGCAAATTGGTAACCAAAAGCTTCGGCAAACTGAGGAAAGATTTGCCAACTGGTTCCTTGTTTGGGAAGATAAAATTGATCGCCAGCCCACTTTAATAGTTTGTCAGGATTCGGCGGATGATCCGTCCAAAAAGCATCGATCATGGCTAAAGAAGCAATAGCGCACCCGTTTGCCGCAAACGTATTTTGCTCTTCTCCATATCCATATGGGCTATTACCCCAGCGTTGATCGGTTTGTACAATCAACGGCAGTTGCTGCGTGTCTGCCATCGCTTGTTGAATCGCTTGATTGGCTTGGCGAGTGAACTGTTTTGAGACAAGCGCTGTCTGATCAAACGTAGCATCCCTGACCTGATCAATCACGTAATGAATGACAAACACACCACCGATGAGAAAAAGCAGCAGTGCAAGGCTCTTCTTTTTCTTCCCATCGTTTCTCCTAGTTTTTGATGTCCTTGTGTGCGATCGCATGAAATGCCCCTCCTCGTAAAGTAGTATCTAAGAGAAGTATAGTCTTTTTCTAATAAGAGCATTTCTGCATTTCCTGAAGAATTTCATACGATTTTATGACAACCACCATTTGAAAAGTAAGTTTTTGCTGTTTGGACAGCTGTCGATGACAGACACAAAAGCAGCGCTTCCTCTATTTGGCTGAGTGGGTGGAATAACGAACAGCCACTTCTCTCCAGATGTCTTTTCTAAAAAAGGAATTTTTAAGAAAAGACAGCAAACAGTGAAGTTTTTTGTGTTTTGTTGTATAATGCAAATTACTGAAAAGTTGCGACCTTCAAATCGTAGATGATTTCAGAATCTATAATTGAAATGATGGTGAAACAATCATGTCTAACGAAAACACCCGGGTGGTGGTTGGAATGAGTGGCGGGGTAGACTCGTCAGTAACAGCACTTTTGCTGAAAGAACAAGGGTATGATGTTGTCGGGATCTTTATGAAAAATTGGGATGATACCGATGAAAACGGTGTTTGTACCGCAACAGAAGACTACAAAGACGTAGCCAAAGTGGCTGCGCAAATCGGGATTCCTTATTATTCAGTGAATTTCGAAAAAGAATATTGGGACCGTGTATTTGAATATTTCCTTGCAGAATACCGTGCCGGACGGACACCTAATCCAGATGTCATGTGTAACAAGGAAATCAAGTTCAAAGCCTTTTTGGATTATGCGATGGATCTTGGTGCCGATTATGTAGCAACCGGCCATTATGCGCAAGTGACCGTTGATGAAAACGGCGTGACCCATATGTTGCGAGGCGTGGATAACAACAAAGATCAAACGTATTTCTTAAGCCAATTGTCACAAGAACAATTGAGCAAAACCATGTTCCCACTAGGCGGTATGGAAAAATCAGAAGTACGAGCGATCGCTGAACGGGCCGGTCTAGCAACAGCCAAGAAAAAAGATTCCACTGGTGTTTGCTTTATCGGAGAAAAGAATTTCAAACAATTTTTGAGTAATTACTTGCCAGCGAAAAAAGGCAACATGGTTACATTAGATGGCGAAGTCAAAGGACAACACGATGGCTTGATGTACTATACCATCGGACAACGTCAAGGCTTAGGCATTGGCGGCGGCGGTGCCACTCAAGAACCATGGTTTGTAGTTGGAAAAGACTTAGCAACCAACACTTTGTATGTGGGGCAAGGATTCCATCACCCCGCATTGTATGCAGATCGCTTGGAAGCAAGCCAAATCCACTTTACCACAGACCAAGATCGCGGAACGGAATTTTCATGCACAGCAAAATTCCGCTACCGTCAACAAGATGTACCAGTAACGGTGCGTCTATTAGATGGAGATCGGGCAGAAGTGATTTTTGACGAACCAGTGCGCGCCATCACTCCTGGACAAGCAGTCGTTTTTTATGACGGCATGGAATGCTTGGGCGGCGGTTTGATCGATGCAGCCTACAAAGAAGCCAAAGAATTACAATATGTTTAACCACTAACACAATCAGTCCTAGCTAAGAACACTGAACCAATCAGTTGCACTTAGCTAGGGCTTTTTTTATTTGTACCAACGAATGTTTTGCGTAATCAAGAGAACCAAAAATAGGTAGCCGATTATTCTTTGATCTTGAAAAGGTGGATCTGTTCGCTAAATGTAGCGACTTGTGCAGGATCGATCGTACCGTTTGTTTTCGAAAGCGCATTAGACATGCCACAAGCCATCGAATAGGTCAATGCTTGTTCCATTGAATACTGTTTATTCATTGCAACAGCCATACCACCAACGGTTGAATCGCCACAGCCAGTCGTATTAACGATGGCGATTTTAGGGATCTCGATCTTAAAAAAAGTCGACTGGTGTTTAACGATTGCCCCATCGCCGCCTTGAGAAACCATGACGGTGTCGATCCCTTCGAAAAGAGTGCTCTCTAAGACAGAGAAAATGTCTTGCGATGAATGCAATTTTTGACCCATTAGTTCTTCTAATTCCTGTTGATTTGGTTTAATAAAATTCGGACGAGCATTCGTTTGAGTCAAACAATTTTTTAGTTGTTCCCCAGCTATATCCATGAGGATCGGGACTTGTTCACCTAATGATTGACGGATGAATTGAAGCAACTGATCGTGAAAGTGTCCATTATCAGAATTTACTGATCCAGAAATACAGACGACCGTGATGGGGTGTTGTTTAATTATTGCTGCAAGGTGTTGGTAAAAAAGTTGTTCGTTTTCCTCCGACAGATAAAGTCCTTTTTCTACTAGCTCAGTATGAGTGTTACCGTCATGCATGATCGTGATCGCATTGCGAGAATTGCCGTCGATGGTGAGGAAATCCAATACATAACGTTCTTCAGCTAGTAAAGAATCAAGGATCGTTTTGCCTACAGGTCCACCTAAAATACCTGTCAATAAAACGGCTTCCCCAGATTGTGCGATGACTCTGCCAGCATTGATGCCTTTTCCTCCAATTGATGTATGTGGGTTATCTACCCGATTTACTTGATCCAATTTTAGCGAAGGAACAAGATAGTTGTAGTCCATGGAAGGGTTCATTGTGATGGTTAAAATCATTTTTGTTCCTCCTTGAGGATCTCTGTAAAGGAACGATAATAGTCAAAAGTAGTCTCAGAAAGTTTATCATCAGTGATCAAATAGTCGATATCTGAAAGCGAGTAGAAGGTATAAACGTCAGAGCGATTAAACTTGGAACTATCTGCAACGATGCATTTTTTGCGGGAATGTTTGAATGCGACTCGTTGAATCGAACCTTCAACAAGATTTGCAGTGGTGATATTATTTTCAAAGATCCCATTTGTAGCAGCAAAAGCGATATCGATATTTAAATTTTCAAAACTCTTCTCTGCTGTTTCCCCATAAAATTCTTCCGTCGTGCGGGAAAATTCTCCACCGGTCAATAAGACACGATAGTCTGTGTTGTAAATCAAATAATTAAAAGCAAGTAAACTATTTGTGATCACGAATAAGTTTGCTTTTTTTAGTTCAGGTAAAGCGTGGAGCATCGTAGTTCCCGCACCGATATAGATAGTATCGTTGTCTGATATGATACTGTTCATTACTTTTCCGATGAATTTCTTTTCGGCAACGTTCGTATCGATTTTTTCTTGAGTAGAAAGCTCGTGTTCGATTTTTTCGAGTTTTTGGGCGCCACCATAGATTTTTACCAATAAAGATTGATTCGCTAACTCTGTAATATCTCTACGAATGGTCATATCGGAAACGTCTAATGTTTTGGCTATTTCTGCAATGGATAAGTAATCGTGCTGATTCACTAGCGCTAGAATTTTTTCTTGCCGTTCTTTCTTTAACATAGTTTCACCTCTGGTTGATTAACGATTTTTTTAAGTTTCTTTTTTATCGGTGTTCTTTATACATTAATTAATAGCATTTACTTTTGGAAAAAGCAAGGAAAAATGTTCATATTTGTTAAAGTTTGATAGTTTCGTGTATTGGTGAAAGGAATTAGTTTGAAAAAAATACCAAAAGAAAGCGTTGACAAGAAAAATCAACTATTGTATATTTACATTGTAAAACAAATTGTAACAAACTTTAACAATATTTATCATTTGAGTTGAACAAGGAGGAAGAATAGGTGGGCTATACGAGCATGTTTGATGAAAGGCTAATTTTTCTCGATGTGGAAGGAGAGGAGTTGAAAGAACTATTTGAAGAAATAGCCAAACGATTACAGCAACAAGGTTTTGTGAATGAACAGTATCTAGAAGGATTACTAGCAAGAGAACAAGCCTTTCCAACTGGACTAATTACACAGTATTTGAATATTGGCTTGCCTCATTCAGAACCAGCGTATGTCGAAAAGCCTTTTATTGCGATCGTGCGTCTGAAAAACGAGGTGAAGATGAAGCAAATGGGGGACAGTCAAGAAATGCAGGTCAAGGATCTCTTTTTTCTAGGGATCAAAGAACCAAAAGAGCAAGTCGGCTTACTGCAATCGTTAATGGCATTATTTATGGATGAAGGATTTGTAAAGGCATTCATTGAAACACAAGAAGTGCAGGGAATTTATCAGCTAGTTACTCAGTATACAAAATAAAATTTTTGGAGGAATTTAAGATGAAAAGAAGATTGATCGTAGCATGTGGAAGTGGCGTTGCAACAAGTCAAACGATCGCAAGTAAAATTGCTGGAATGCTTGAAGATGACGGAATCGATTTCCCCGTTGAAGCTGTTGATTACAAGTCGATCCAAAATGAATTGCCGTCGACAGGAATTTATGTGTATGTTGCTCAGCCAGATGATGAAGTATTGGAAAAAGCCGCTGAGCTAGGTGTACACGTTTTTGCTGGGATTCCGTTTCTTACCGGTATGGGTATGGATACGATTTATGAAGAAATCAAAGAATTGATTGGCTAGTACAAAACATCCTATCAAAAGAAAGAAGTGAAAAAAATGCAAGTATTTCAAGACATTATCAATTATATCTTAGGTTTAGGTTCCGCTATTTTTGTGCCGCTAATCATTTTAATCCTAGGCTTGGTTGCAGGGATGAAATTCAAAAAAGCCTTTATGTCTGCAATCACGTTAGGTATTGCTTTTACTGGGATGTCGATGGTCATTGGTTTTATGTCAAATGCAGTTAGTCCAGCTTCCGAAGCATTGGCAAAAAATACTGGCTTGAACTTGCCTGCGCTAGATTTAGGGTGGACAGGAGCGGCAAGTATCACCTGGTCATGGTCCTATGCATTTGTTTTCTTTGCTGTCGTTCTTGGTGTGAATTTTGTCATGTTGATTTTGAACTGGACCAAGACGTTGAATGTCGATATGTGGAATGTATGGGGCAAAGCGCTGACTGCCTATCTGGTCTACTTTATCAGTGGAAGTTTACTTGCTGGGTTTATCACCGCCATCGTACAGGTTATCTTGGAACTTAAAATGGGGGATATGTTCCAACGCCACATTGAGGATTTGACTGGTATTCCTTTAGTAACAGTGACCCACTTGATGAATATTTCAGCAGTGCTTTTATTACCGATCAATGTGATTATGGATAAAATTCCTTTCTTTAATCGACGGGCAGATACCAAAGCCTTAAAAAAGAAAATCGGTATCTTCTCTGAAAATTCGGTGATGGGCTTTCTCATTGGTTTGGGCTTGGGATTAGCTGCAGCTTATGGCGTGTCAGGCTCACTGAACTTAGCTATTCAAATCGCGACTGCAATGGCTTTGTTCCCAATGATCTCAAAAATGTTTATGCAGTCCCTTTCACCACTTGCTGATGCAATGTCGGAAATGATGAAAAAACGCTTTAAAGATCGGGAAGTTTACATTGGGTTAGATTGGCCTGTATTAGCTGGTCGCTCTGAGATTTGGGTCACTGCTATCTTGTTGGTACCTGTCTTTATTGGCTATGCCATCATCTTGCCAGGAAATGCTGTGTTGCCTTTAGCAGGAATCATTAACTATTCGATCGCAGTAGGTGGATTATTGCTTACTGGCGGAAACTTGGTTCGTATGCTGATCATGGGGGTTATTTCGATGCCAATCTATCTATATGCAGCTACGTATTTGACGCCGATCTTAACGGGCTTAGCAGATCGAACCGGCGCAGTAGAAGGAATACAAAAAGGGCAGCAAATCACTTGGTCTTCGATCGAAGGACCAGAATTTCGAATTTTATTTGCAGAAGCGTTTAAAGGAAATATCTTGGGTATCGTCGGTTCCGTTGTGTTTATCGCAATGTTTGTCTGGTTGTATAAATATATGAGCAAGGTAAAAGTACCAAGTCAAAGATATGAAGAACAAGGGACCCAATCGACGCAAGTGCGTGCGACGAATGGCTAATATTTTCAAAAAGGAAAGGGCGACAGGAATGGGAAAGAGCGAAAAAATAAAATGGCAATTGCTTCTTTTTCTAGCAATTGGCTGCTATCTCTTAGCTTTGGTGACACAACAGTACCTATTTAATGTCGTAGCGATTGGTCTAGCAGTCTGTGTGTATAAATATGGCAGTCCAGTACTTTTTAAAGAATACGATGAACGGAAAAAGAAAAAAGAGGAAGAAGCAGCCAAAGTAAGAGAAGCTGTTCAAACAATCTTACGCAACAAAACGTTTGAAAAATAAAAAAGGTGGTCTTGAATATGTCAGATGGACGGATGATTTTTGAAAGAGAACGGGAAGATTTAGCACGAATCGTAAAATTGATTTTTACCAGGAAGAATACAAATGTTGCAGGCGGTAATTTTTCTTTTAAAACAACCGATGAAACTGGAAAAGAATACATTATTATGACACCAACTATGATGTCAGAAGCCTATTTAGGAGAAGTCTCACCAGCCCAGATTTTAGTTGTTGAGCCTCATACGAGAAAGGTGATTGATGGGGTAGGTCAGCTGACACGAGAAATCAACTTACACGAAGCGGTTTATGATACGAATCCAGCGATAAAAGCAGTCTTACATGCCCATTCTCCTCACTCGATGTTTTGGGCAACCGCCGGATTGGATATGCCTAACTTAACGGAAGCGACCCAAAAAATTGGCTATATTCCTGTACTAGACTTTGAACCTAATTGCTCACCAGAATTAGCAGAATTAGTTTCTGATTATATGAAAAAAGAACAACTCGCCTTACCGAATATGTTACTCCTCAACAGTCATGGGGTACTGATCAGTGCGCCAGGAGCATCTGGCATCGAAGCAATCCATAAAGCTTTGCAAATACTAGATACCACGGAATGGAATGCGGAAATTGCCTATAAGCAAACGATTTTTCAATCTTTAGGCTTGTTAGATGGTTTTTACTCCAAAGGGAGACAAGTAGGAACCCTTGAAGACTTGAAAAAACATACACCGATTTATAATAAAGAAGAAATTTTTGCTGGTGGTGATTAGCCAGCAAGTAATCATCTTTTTTGATTGATAAAAATCCAAGAACATTCGTTTACGAGTTCTTGGATTTTATTTTTTTATTCAAAATATGCTATAATTTAGTCAGAAAATGAATGTTTTTGATGTATTGGCATTTTTAAAAGAAAGGGGGAGGTGCATGAATCGTACAAGATCCAACCTCATGAAATGAGGGACGTTAGTGTCGTAGGGGTGGTAATGCTTCATCAGAATCAGGTCATTTCAAGCCAAATCAACCAACTTGCCTTAGCCGTACTATTTGGTTTAGCCGGGTATTTGATTGTTGTAAAAAGTTCTACTTTTTGTCCTCTCAGATTGCGGGGCATTCCGATCAGTATAACCAAGCAGAAGTCAAGTGGGACAAAATTGCGGGGGGTGTCGCCTTCTTTATTGCGCTGATCAATTTGATTTTGGTCTTTGTGTGAGTGCGACGGAAAAAAGCCACCAAAAGAAATCTTTGGCGGAAAATGGTTTACTTTGGTCATGATCGATCATCAAATTCGGCTTGATGTGCTTGAAAAAAATGGTAATACTGCTGGACACTAGCTAACTGCGTCCACTTCCGCACATCGACGGGCGTTTGATCCAAATCATAGATTTTGGCTTCCTTTAAAGATAAAACGAAAGGACTATGGGTAGCAATAATGAATTGGCACTGTTCATAGCGGACGAAATCTTCCAGTAACTGCACTAGTTCCAACTGACGATCAGCAGAAAGGGAATTTTCTGGTTCATCTAATAAGTAAAGACTGTTGGGACGAATTTTTTCTTGAAAGAAGCGAAAGGCACTTTCACCATTGGAATATTCTCGGACGTTGTCGATCAAGTGCTTGCGGGTGAATTTGGACTGTGTGTTGGATCGTGCGAGATTGATTTTCTTCAATTCATGGTAATCGTCAAAACCTGTGAAACGAAAGTCCGCATACTTTGCTTGGTAGTATTCTTGAAACACTTCTTCTCGGCGATGATCGATCCCTTGATTTAAGTTTCGAATATCCAGCATGAAGTCAAAGACGTCATCGCTGGTCAAAAGCACTTTTTCTTGCGGTTCGTCGTTGCTACGAGCAGTACAGTAGGATAAATAGTCCTCGAAAAAATTCGACCGATTATACGCAGCAAAGCGCTGCGCGTGGATCTTTTCGGCAATCACGTTCAATGCAGTGGTTTTGCCAGAACCATTACCGCCATATAAAATCGTGATTGGTTCAAAATCGATCTGCTGAAAACGGCGGGCACTGAGAATCTGAAAAGGGTAGTAAGAATCATAGACAGTCCGTTGGATAGAAAGGAAAAAATCAAACTCGGTTTCTTGATCGGGAAAAGTGATTTGTTCGAGATACATGGGGCACCTCCTGGCAGTTTCGTGGTTGCCATTATTGTAGCATATCCATCACAGATAAAAATTTTTTTGCGAGGTTAAAATAAATCTTGTTTGCTATTTTTTTAATCTTTTCCTGTTATATTCACAACAGGAAACTTCTGTGCTAGACTATAAGGGCATAGAAATGATGTAATCTTAAGCAACTGATAAAACGTACAAAAAAACGAAGGTTTAATGAATTCTTTAAGCGATGTTTAAATGCTGAAACTTATTCCTTGCAAGTTTAAGTAAAAGTGACTAATATGAGGAAGGAATCGTGAAAGGAGCAATGGAATGTATCAAGTAGTAGTCATGTATGGGGACAATGAACCGTGGTGGTTTTTTGAGGGATGGCAGTCAGATATTCAAGAGGCGTTCACATTTGCAACTTTCAGCGAGGCGCAGTCATTTTATGAACAAAAATGGCAAGAAATCAGAGAAGAGTATTCGTACATAAATGCAAAATCAAACTTTATGACGGCTTTTTGGAATGAAGAAGACGAACGCTGGTGCGAAGAATGCGACGATTACCTCCAACAATATATTGGACTGGCATTGCTTAAAGAATATCAGCAAGTCGTCGATGAAAGCAGGAAAGATTTTTATGAAACAACTAATTCTAGCGGAAAAGCCAAGCGTTGCCAAAGACCTCAGCAAAGTTTTGGGCTGTGAGCAAAAACATAAAAATTATTACGAAGGACCCAAGGCGATCGTTACTTGGGCCCTTGGTCATTTATTGGGCTTGAAAATGCCTGAAGATCTAAATAAAGACTGGGCATCATGGCAGATGGAAACATTACCGATGATCCCTAAGTCCATTGGGATCAAGCCGTTGCCAAAAACCGGTCATCAACTAAAAGCCATCAAACAATTGGCTCAAAGAAAAGATGTCGGGGAAGTTGTGATCGCTACTGATGCGGGAAGAGAAGGGGAGCTAGTCGCTCGCTGGATTTTGGAGTGGGTTCGTTTTGACAAACCAGTCAAACGTTTGTGGATTTCTTCGCAAACCCCCAAAGCCATCAAAGAAGGTTTTGCAAAATTGCAGTCAGCCAAGCACTACGACAATCTTTACTACTCCGCCCTTGCGCGGGCAAAAGCCGACTGGCTGGTAGGATTGAATGTCACGCGGGCATTGACGGTCAAATATCAAGACAATCTTAGTGCGGGTCGGGTCCAAACCCCTACCTTAGCTTTGGTGCGCAGTCAGGAAATGCAGATCGAAAGTTTCCGTCCGCAAACCTATCATGTGATTACCCTAAACGTAGGCGATGCCAAGGCTCGCCTGCAGCAAAAAAATCCTTATCAATTAAAAGAACGCAGCGATGCCGAAGCATTGGTCAAACAGATGAGTCAACAAAATGGTCGCGTGACAGCGATCGAAGAAAAGGTCAAAACAGAAAGTGCACCACTGCCCTACGATTTGACCGAGATCCAACGAGAAGCCAATCAGCGTTATGGGTTTTCAGCCAAGAAGACCTTGTCGCTTGTTCAAAGCTTGTATGAAACCCACAAGATCGTCACTTATCCAAGGACGGATTCCAAGTATTTGACCAATGATATGAAGGCAACCATGAAGGAACGCCTGCAGGCAGTTGCGGATTTTGCCCCAGAAGTCAAAGGATACTTGAAAAATGGTGGACAAGTGGTGCAGCAAGCTGTCTTCAATGATAAAAAAGTTACCGATCACCATGCCTTGTTGCCAACGGAACAGCGGGCACGGTATGAAAAATTAACTACCGATGAACAACGGATCTATCAAATGATCGTTAGTCGTTTCTTGATGCTCTTTGCGAAACCCCATAAAAAGCAGCAGCAGAAAGTGACCGTGACCTTTGGTTCTGAGACCTTTGTGTTCAACCGCAATACCGTGTTAGAAGCGGGATGGAAAACGACTTCCGAAGAAGAAACCAGTGATGTGGCTTGGCAAAAAGGCAGTACCGTCAAGCCTGATTTTACCATCCAGAAAGAGTTGACTACACCACCGAAACCGTTGAATGAAGGAACTCTTTTAGGCAAAATGGAAAAACACAGTCTTGGTACGCCGGCAACCCGTGCGGAGATCATTGAAAAGCTGATCAAATCTGAGCTGATGGAGCGGACCCCAAGCGGCTTGCAAGTATCACCAAAAGGCAAGCAGCTGTTAGTCTTAGTCAATCCATCCTTGGTGACACCAGAATTGACGGAAAAATGGGAGAAGGAACTGGAAGCCATCGCGAAAGGCACCTATTCTGCCCAAACCTTCCTCGCACAAATCGAAGCAGACACAAAACAACTGGTCAAAGAAATCAAGCAAAGTGAAAGCAAGTATCAAGATTTCTCATTGACCCAAAAACGTTGTCCAGAATGTGGCGAACCATTGCGGGAGAAAAATACCCGTGATGGCAAGATCTATGTTTGCTCCAGTGGCACCTGCAAGTACCGTCGTCGGAAAGACCCGAAAGTTTCGAACCGACGTTGCCCGCAATGTCACCGAAAGATGGAGATCATTGAGGGCAAAAATGGCGCCTATTTCCGCTGTAAATTCGATGGGATCACCGAAAAAATGGCGCATAAAAAAGAGCGCAGCAAAAAGCTGTCGAAACACGAAGAACGCCGCTTGATGAACAAAATCAATCAAGAAGAACCGCAAGAAAGCCCATTAGCAGCTGCTTTAAAAGCTGCTATGGAGAAGAAATAACTGAATGAGGTAGAAAATAAAAAAGAGTGAGGACGATTTTGCTGTTCCTCGCTCTTTTTTGCATCCATCCATTCACTCATCTAGGCATTTTTTTGACGGTATTCTTTCGGTGAGATTTTTTCTTTCTTTTTGAACAAAAAGGAAAAATAATTTGGGTCATTGTAGCCAACATCAAAGGCGATCTCAGATAGCCGCAGATTGGACGTTAACAGCAGTTCCTTAGCTAAGGTCAACCGTTGCTCGGTCAAGTATTCGATAAACGTAGAATCAGTGGCTTGCGAGAAGATGGTGCTAAAATGTGCTGGACTCAAATGAACTTTTTCAGCAACTACATTTAAGGAAATATTGGGATCAGAAAAGTGCTCACTGATAAAGGCTTTGGCTTGATTGATGACGCTTTGATATTTCGCCATTGCAGTATTGATGGGTTGTTTGGTCAATAATGGCAACAGTTCTGCCAGAGTCGTTTGATAGTTCTCTGGCTCATGGGTCAATGCCGCTAGATAATCTAAGTCATGGGCGTGCTGAACGATCTGGGGCAGCGAATGACTGCCTTTTTTCTTCAACAATGCTAGCAGTTCGACTAAGACGAACAAACGGTACATTTGCGTTCGCTCAACGGTTCCTTGAGGCGCCATCAATTCAGCGATCAGCTCAGGGATCGTCTGTTTCCCAGCACTTGCCAGCCGTGAAGCAAGGTCGGTTTTGAAGGGATTGGTGGGGGACAGTTCCCCTTCGCGAATGTCGTCTTCATAGCTGATGATTTTTTCCTTGCGGATGCTGCCATAGGTTTTTAGCATGTCGCGAGCTTTCTGATAAGAAAGAGGGATGCCTGAGAAGCGATCTGCTACCGGTCCGATCGCCACTGCTACTTCTTCCCCAGAACCATGAACGAGGCTTTGAGCGATCTGATAGGCTTTTTCTAAAACTTGTTCTCGGTCGTGGTCAAAAAGTAAAAACTTGATGAAGCGACTGGACACACTGGAGAACAAGACGGCATCATCTTGCTCATAGGCTTTGGTCAGCTGCTGGCTAAAGCGAGTGTAGTCAGAAAAGCTTTGATTGAAGGGGGTTTTTGCTAACAGCACACAAAACTGTTTGCCTGAAAAGCGCCGGCCCAGTTCTTCTGCTTGCAAAAAGGCTTCTGAGATCGTGATCTTTTGTTTAAAGAGGTGATTCAGAAAGTGATTTTTTTTGATTTCCATTTCGAATAAATCGTCTTCTTTGGATAATTGCTGATGAGTGGTTTGTTGTTCATCTAAGTGTTGAACGACGGTTTTGATGGCTTGTTCTAATTCTTCGTTTTTGATGGGCTTGAGCAAGTAATCATCTGCTTGCAACTGCAGTGCCGTTTTTGCATAGTCAAAATCATCAAAGCCGCTAACAAAAATAATGCGAACTTGCGGCAATAATTTTTTGGCTTCTTTCGCAAAGACCAAACCATCCATAAACGGCATTTTGATATCGCTGATAATAATATCCGGACGCAGATCAAGGATCGAAGCCAGCGCCAATTCGCCATCGGCGGCTTCATCGCTATAAACGATCGGGTATTGTTTGGCAAGAGTCATGATTTGGTGACGCAAACTATCGCGAATCAGATGTTCATCTTCAACTATGAACACTTTGTACATGGTTGGGTTCCTCCCTTTTTGGTACTGTGACAGTAATCGTGGTGCCTTCTTGGTATTGACTGTGGATCGTCAGTTGCGCTTCGCTGCCGTAGTTCAGCTGGAGGCGGCGATAGACGTTGTAAAGGCCATAACCGTTCTCAGAGTCGGGGTCGGTGGTTTCCTTAAGGTTACGACGAATCTCCTGCAAACGGTCAGGGTCGATCCCAACGCCGTTGTCACTGATGGTCATTTGAATCTGGTGGGGCAGTTCTGACACTGTGATTCGAATCATACCGACACGGCGGACAAACTTGGTGCCATGATAAACGGCGTTTTCAACAAGGGGCTGCAAGACCATTTTCAGGACCTGTAGTTCTGGACTGACGGTTTGATCTTCAATGGTGTAAGACAGCATCCTGCCATAGCGGATCTGTAAAATCTTCAAGTAATCGTCCACATGCCGCAATTCTTTTTCCAGCGGAATCCAGTCTTGCCCTTTGCTTAGTGAGATGCGGAAAAAATCCGACAGCGCATAGGTCATTTCCGTTGCTTGCTCGTAACGGGCAGCTTCGATCAAAGAAACGATCGCATCTAAACTATTATAGATGAAATGTGGGGTAATCTGGGCTTGTAAGACCCGCACCTCACTTTGGGCTAAGTGATACTGCTTCAAGGCATTTTCTTCCAAGAGCCGAGTCAAGTCATCTGCCATTCGATTCAAGCTACTCGTCAGAGTCCGCAGCTCTGGGGTCTCGGGCAGTTCTGCTCGGTAGCTCAAATGTCCTTGGGATAGTTCATTGGAAAGGTCTAACAACCGATCCAGCGGGTATTGCAAATTATCTCGAACAAAGCGCCGGTTTTTATTGATGATCGCAAAGATGATCAAAAGCAACACGACTTGAAAAAGGATCAGCAGCAACACGGATTGGACTAGTTCGTGATTGGTTTGGCTGGCTAAGCTGATCTCTACCCCGACGAATTGCTGCAAAATATCGGATAGCAAATCGATCACCGAATCCACTTGGATCATGACGTATTGGTTTTTTTCCACCGGCTCATCCTGGAGAATATTGTCGATCAACTGTTGCTGATAGGTTTCTAAAGAATCAAGCGTCCGAAAGGCGACCGCTAAAATATTGAGCTCTTTGGCAGTGCTGGTATTTTCTTGGATGTGTTGCAGATCGCTCCTTAGTTCATCGATCACATTGGTTTCTTGTACTTGTGCGACGGTTTTTTGACCAAAGACTAAATCCCACATTTCTTCCAAGACAATGGCATCGACTTTTTCCGATAGTTGATTGGCTTCTTCAATATTGTTGATGGTGTTTTGGTAAATGAAAATCTGCCGCGAGTAAAAGACACTGCTTACTACGAGTGGAATAAAGGCGACGAGGATCATCAGTTTATTCGTCTGTTGAAAGATGCCCTTGATACTTTTTGTTTTCATCTTCATTCCCTCAATAATTTCTCGGCGGAATCTGATCGAAATCCATGTCACTGGAAAAAACCGTTTCATGGACATAGATTTCACGAGGAATGGCATCGGCGCCGCGAGCCAAGTAGCGCGAGATGGCATTTTTGACGAACACACCAGCATCTGGGTTGCATTCAACGACACAATTGACCACTCCTTGCTTCAATTTATCGATCATTTCTTTTTGGGCATCGATCGATACGATCACCAAATCCTTCCCTGGCTCAATATCGGTTTTTTCGAGGGCTTCAAGAGCACCGAGAGTCATCTCGTCATTGTGACTGAACAAGACATCGATCTGCTCCATTTTGCCTTCTGCGATGTATTGTTCAATGACTTCTTTGCCTTTGCGGCGAATGAAGTCACCATTAGCTCATCTTTGACTTGGATCGTTACATTGTTGTGGGCATAATCACGCTTGATGGTTTCTCGGAACCCTTCTGAGCGCAAATACGTCGGAGACGTAGCATCCAGTCCCGTCAATTCTAAAACATTGATCGTTTCATTTTGATGTTCTTTATAATAATTGCTGACGTAGAGACCCGCACGATTGCCCTCGGCTTTGAAGCTTGGCCCGATATGGGTCAAAAATAAAGAGGGGTCACTGACATTGACATGACGATCTACCACGAAAACGGGAATCCCCGCTTGCGCCGCTTCTTCCAAAATCGGTTCCCAATTGTTTTCCTGAATCGGGGTAAAGACGATGGCATCGACTTGATACACGATAAAACTGCGGATATCTTGAATCTGACGTTCTTGATTCATATAGCCGTTACGATAGAGCACTTCATAGCCTTCCTTCTCTAATTCAGTGCGGATCGATTCGGTGTGACGCTTACGCCAGCTGCTTTCTGTTCCCGACTGGGAAAAACCGATCACAATACTTTCTTCCGATGTTTCAGTGGTTGTTTCTTTGTTTGCTTGGCAACCAGCCAAGCAAGCTAGAAACAAACAGACGAACAACCCAATTTTTATATTCCTCATTTTTTTCACCTCTATAGTCTATTCTACTAAAAAATACGGAAGCGCTTTACACAAAATATCAAATCAAATAAAAACCAAGGGAATCTTAAAAAATCCAAGATTCCAAAGAGAAAAGGGGGCAACTGGGCCGTTTTTTTTAAGAAATCCAAGAAACCTCGAAAAAATCTAAATGTAAGCGATTCCTTAACTAGCTATACTGAATATGTAAGAAAAAGACATGGAGGGATCACAATGAAAGGTTCTTTTGGTAAATTGGTCGTCCTAGCATCCACCTTATTGGTTGGTGGATTGTTAGCAGCTTGTGGGAATGGATCAGATAGCGGGGCAAACGGTGACGGAGACAAAGGATTTGTTGGGATTGCGATGCCGACCAAATCGGCAGAACGATGGATCGCAGATGGCGACAATATGGTAGAGGAATTAGAGAAGCTTGGCTATAAAACTGACCTGCAATATGGAGAAGACAAAGTAGAAAACCAAGTGGCACAAATTGAGAACATGATCACCAAAGGCGTTGATACTTTAGTGATCGCCTCGATCGATGGGTCGGCACTGACGGACGTGTTGGAAAAAGCCCATAACGAAGACATCACAGTCATCGCCTATGACCGTTTACTGATGAACTCGGAATACGTCGATTATTATGCCACCTTTGATAATTTTGGAGTCGGCGTGCTGCAAGCGTCTTATATTGAAGACAAATTAGGTCTCAAAGACGGTGAAGGACCATTTAATATTGAATTATTCGGCGGCTCTCCAGATGATAACAATGCACTGATCAATTATAATGGGGTCCTTTCGGTCTTCCAACAATACTTTGACAGCGGACAGCTAGTCGTTCCTTCTGGTCAAACCAACTTCAACCAAATCGCTACCTTGCGTTGGGATGGTTCGACTGCACAAGCTCGGATGGACAACTTGTTGAGTGCCAACTATACGGATCAAACATTGGATGCTGTTCTTTCACCTTATGATCCAATCAGCCTAGGAATCATTTCATCGCTTAAAGGCGTTGGCTATGGTTCCTCCGATAAACCACTGCCTGTGATCACCGGTCAAGATGCGACGGTGGCAGGAGTGAAATCAATCATCGCGGGTGAACAAACCCAAACGATTTTCAAAGATACACGGGTGTTAGCGAAAAACACGATCGAAATGATCGAAGCCATCACCAATGGCGAGGAAGTGCCGGTCAACGATACGGAAACCTATGACAATGGCGTCAAAGTCGTACCAACCTATTTGTCAAATCCCGTTTCTGTGGATAGCGACAACTACAAAGAAGAATTGATCGATACCGATTACTATACAGAAGAAGAGCTAGGCATTTAAGCAAGAAGTACAGATCCAGCGAGAAAAGATGCTAGTTTCCCCGAAAGCAGCAGGGAAGAACGAATCATCCCCCGTATTCGTTCTTTCCGCTTTTCTTACAAACGGATCGCTTCACTTTTACATAAAAAGGAAAAGGGTGAAAGAACATGGCAGATAATATTTTGATGATGAAAGGCATCGTCAAAGAGTTTTCAGGGGTTCGCGCCCTTGATAACGTCAACCTCTCGATCGAGCGAGGAGAGATCCACGCACTGTGTGGAGAAAATGGCGCCGGCAAGTCCACGCTGATGAATGTCTTAAGCGGACTCTATCCTTACGGCAGCTATGACGGAGAGATCTATTTTGAAGGGGAGTTATGCAAGTTCAAAGATTTGCGGGACAGTGAGGACAAAGGAATCGTTATTATTCATCAAGAGTTAGCCTTAAGTCCTTACCTGTCGATCAAAGAAAATATCTTTCTAGGAAATGAACAAGCCAAACACGGCATCATTGATTGGGATCTGACCGAAAAGAAAACAGACAACCTCTTAAAGATCGTCGGCTTGAAATTAGACCCGAATACGCTGGTTTCACAAATCGGTGTCGGGCATCAACAGCTGGTGGAAATTGCCAAAGCATTTTCAAAATCCGTCCGATTGTTGATTTTAGATGAACCAACCGCGGCGTTGAATGAAGAAGAAAGTGCCAATCTGTTAGAGCTGATCAAAGAGTTTCGCAACCAAGGGATCACTTCCATCATCATCTCCCACAAGCTGAATGAAATCGTCAATGTGGCGGATCGGATCACGATTTTACGAGACGGGCAAACGATCGAGACGCTGAGCGGGGCCGAAATCTCTGAAGAGCGCATCATTCGCGGCATGGTTGGGCGAGACTTGACCAATCGCTACCCAGAGCGGAACCCCACTATTGGTGAACCGTTTTTTGAAGTCAAAAATTGGACGGTCCATCATCCAATCGACCATACCCGTGTGGTGAATGAAAATTTGAACTTGATGATCCGCAAAGGAGAGATCATCGGTATCGCCGGTTTGATGGGTGCGGGACGGACTGAGTTTGCCATGAGCGTCTTCGGTCATTCCTACGGCAGTTCGATTTCTGGGGAAGTCTATAAAGACGGCCAACCGATTTCTGTCAAAGACGTGCCAACCGCCATCAAAAATGGGTTAGCCTATGTGTCGGAAGACAGAAAAGCGCTGGGCTTGAATCTGCTGATGGATATTCGCGAGAATACCACCATTGCTAGTCTTGCCAAAATCAGCAGCCAAGGGGTCATCGATAAAGAAAAAGAAGTCACGATGGCAGAAGAATTCCGCAAAAAAATGCGGACCAAAACCAATTCAATCTATCAAAACGTCGGCAGCTTGAGTGGCGGGAATCAGCAAAAAGTTGTTTTGGCAAAATGGCTGATGACCACACCAGACATCTTATTTTTAGATGAACCGACCCGTGGGATCGATGTCGGGGCGAAATACGAAATCTATACGATCATCGAAGAGATGGCAGCAGCTGGCAAAGCCATTTGCATCATCTCCTCGGAGCTGCCAGAACTATTAGGCATGTGTGACCGAATCTATACGATGAACGAAGGACGCTTCACTGGCGAGGTCCTGCGGGAAGAGGCGGATCAAGAACGATTGATGAATCTAATGACATTAGAAGAGAGTGGGGTTTGAGATGGAAACAACCAATAAATTAAAAAAAGAACGCAGCGATTCGCTGAAAGAAAAGGCACTGGAAATCTTTAGTAAATACAGTATGATCATTATCTTAGCAGTATTATTGGTGGCCTTTCAGCTCATGACCGATGGGATTTTTTGGCGGCCGCTGAATATCACCAACCTCGTGTTGCAAAACAGTCATATTCTCGTTTTGGCAGCTGGTATGCTTTTGGTCGTCTTGTTAGGACACGTCGATCTATCCGTAGGGTCCGTGATGGCGTTTGTCGGTGCGATTGCAGGCGTTTTAATGGTCAATAACGGCATCAGTCCTTGGCTGGCAGTGCCTCTTTGCTTACTGATGGGGGCAGTGATCGGTGCCTGGCAAGGCTTCTGGGTCGCGTATGTCGGTATCCCAGCATTTATTGTGACCTTGTCTGGTTTACTGATGTTTCGAGGACTGACCCAAGTCGTCTTAGGCGGTCAATCCTTGGCGCCGTTTCCCAAGGCATTCCAACAAATTTCTACTGGGTATTTGCCAGATATTGCAGGCGGTCAGATCCATTTACTTTCCATGATTTTAGGTGTAGTGATCACGGGCGTCCTGATTTTAGGCCAATGGCGGACCCGTGAGCGTCGCAAAAAAAATCTTTTTGAAGTGGAATCAATGGCAGCCTTTGCCTTTAAAGCCGTCTTTACTGCGGTCGTATTTCTCGGTGCTACCTATATCTTTGCCTCTTATCAAGGGTATCCGATCATTTTGATCGTCTTAGGAGTGATCGTGGCTGCCTATGGCTTTTTGACTAACAAAACCGTCGCTGGTCGTCAAATCTATGCAACCGGCGGCAACAAAAAAGCAGCCGAACTTTCGGGAATCAAGACGAAGAAAATCACCTTCTGGGTCTTCGTGAACATGGGGATGATGGCAGCTTTGGCGGGCTTGGTTTTAGCCGCTCGGTTGAACGCAGCCACCCCGCAAGCAGGAACGTCAATGGAATTAGATGCAATGGCCGCAGTGTATTTCGGCGGTGCTTCCACCTCAGGCGGTATTGGTACCGTGATGGGTGCGATCGTTGGTGGTCTCGTGATGGGTGTCTTAAACAATGGGATGTCGATCTTAGGAGTCGGTGTCGATTGGCAGCAAGCCATCAAAGGGTTGATTTTGCTGCTGGCTGTCGTGTTGGATATCTACAATAAGAAAAAGAAAATTTCGTAGGAGGGCCTGTTTATGGAGGACCAAGCACAAAAGACGATTTTATTGATTTGTACCGCCGGCATCACTACGGGACTCTTAGTAAAAAATATGCAGCGGGCCGCAGATGAAAAAGGGCTAGCTGTGCATATCTATTCGGCACCAGCCATCATTGCTGAACAGATCCTGCAGCAACAAACAGTCGATGCCTTGCTGATCGGTCCGCAGTCGAAGTACGAAGTCAATCGATTAAAAGACTTTCTCATGGTCAAAGCGGTACCATATAAATTAATCAAAGAAACAGATTATGAGCTGTTAGATGGCGAAGCTGTCCTTGAAGACAGCCTGACCCTCTTACAAAACGATCGCTAGGCTCAAAAAAGAGCTATGTGTTTCAGCGTTTGAATATGTTGTTTAGAGTAGTGCCTTGCGAATCCCCCAAGCAAGCACTACTCTTTTTATCGTAAAGTAGTTTGATCACCTGATAGGGAAGAACCGTCGATTGAATGCTGCTTCGGTCAGTTCCTGTGCTTCGTTTGCCAGTGAGTGGACAGGTGGCAAAAGTACAGTAAAGGCGGCGGATCTTTTCCAATAAGGAAATAGTCAAGAATCGATCTTGTATCTGTTTCCTTAAGCAGCAAACAACTCATAGAATGGAGGAACAGATTATCAAACCAGCAGACCTTACCCAGATTCGCCCCAGTAAACGACAACTACAGTGGCAGCAGTTGGAATTTTATGGCTTTATCCACTTTGGTCTCAATACGATGACCAATCGTGAATGGGGGCTCGGCAATGAGTCGCCAACGGTATTTGACCCGCAAAATTTAGACTGTCATCAATGGGTTTCCACAATGAAGCAAAGCGGTATGCAGGGAATCATTTTGACCTGCAAACACCATGACGGCTTTTGCTTATGGCCAAGCCAGCACACTGCTTTCACAGTCGCTTCAACGCCCTGGCGCAATGGTCAAGGTGATTTAGTGAAAGAACTTTCTGATGCTTGCCGTCAAGCAGACCTGAAATTCGGCATTTATTTATCGCCTTGGGATCAGCATGAAGCTTGTTATGGAATGGGGCAAGCCTATGATGATTTTTATACAGCGCAGTTGACAGAACTTTTAACCAATTATGGTGATATATTCGAAATATGGTTAGATGGCGCCAATGGTGAAGGGCCCAATGGAAAACGCCAAAACTATGATTGGGAACGGTATTATCAAGTGATTCGAGAGCTGCAACCCAATGCGGTGATTGCGGTTTGCGGACCGGATGTCCGCTGGGTAGGAAACGAAGCGGGGCAAACCAGACTTCAAGAATGGAGTGTGGTGCCAGCAGCATTAAAGGATGCTGAAAAAACAGCGAGTCATTCGCAAAAAGCCGATAGCGCAGCGTTTCGGCAATCGATCTCCAGTATGGAAATGGATTTAGGAAGCCGACAAGCGCTGAAAAAGTACGGCATTAAAGAAGCTGCTGAATTGGCTTGGTACCCTGCTGAGGTCAACTTATCAATTCGCCCCGGCTGGTTTTATCATCCATCAGAAGACCAACACGTAAAAAGCGGCGCTGAGCTCTGGTCTTTTTACAAGCAGATCGTTGGGGGCAATAGTTCTTTTCTACTTAATGTGCCGCCGATGCCGGATGGTATGATCCATCCAACGGATCAAAAGGCATTGCAGCAATTAGGTCACTCGATTAAACAATTGAAAGAGGTGACGACTGAAAGGAACGGCACGTTTGCGAGCTCTTCAACCAGTGTGTCCAGCAGAATGGATAAGCTCCAACTATCTCAAGCGTTTGGCCAGTATTGGAAACCGGACTTGGAAGACAAACGGCCATGGCTGACCCTACATTTTGCAGAACCGGTCGTCATCAATTCACTTGTATTGAAGGAAGCGATTCAATATGGGCAACGGGTAGAAAAAGCAAAAATTTTTCTGCAAACTGTAGCAGGACCACAGTTACTGACCGAAATAGTGACGATCGGCTATCAAAAAATCATCAGCTTTGAAGCGGTCGGCGTGTCTGCTGTCAAAATAGTTTTTACTCAAGTTCGGCAAACACCGATCATTCAAACCATGGCCGCGCGCTATGTGCCTCAGGAAGAATAAAGTAACCCAAAAACAGACAGTCGGCTGACTGTCTGTTTTTGAGGGATACAAATAAGGAATAAAAGTGGATATTAGTTAAATGCGACTGCCTAGGGGGCAAATCCGAGAACAGTGCATGGTAACTACAAATTAAGGAAGTGTGATGACATTTTCTGAATCTTTGTCGAAGAAATGCGCTTTGTTGATGTTGAAAGCTAAATCAACTGTTTCACCTGGACGGTGGAAGTCGCGGGCATCAACTTTCGAGATAAATTCAGTCGCACCTACACGTGTATAAAGCATTGTTTCTGCACCTAATAGTTCAGATACGACCACTTCAGCACGTACAGTTGCTTCAGGAGAAGCTTCCAATGCGATTTGTTCACTGTGGATATCTTCTGGACGAATACCAAAGACTAATTGTTTGCCTTCGTAGCCTTTTTCAACAAGAATCTTATTCTTGCCTTCAGGAATACGTAAATTCAAACTTTGACCATCAGAGATCATACCGTTATTCAACGTAACATTGAAGAAGTTCATTGCTGGTGAACCGATAAAGCCGGCAACGAAAATGTTTTTCGGTGTGTTGTAGACTTCTTTTGGTGAACCGATTTGTTGAATGAAACCATCTTTCATGATAACGATCCGGTCAGCCATGGTCATCGCTTCTGTTTGGTCATGGGTTACATAGATCGTCGTTGTTTCTAAACGTTGGTGTAATTTTGCGATTTCCGCACGCATGGCAACCCGCAATTTCGCATCTAAGTTTGACAACGGCTCATCCATCAAGAAGACTTTGGCATCACGAACGATGGCACGGCCTAAGGCAACCCGTTGACGCTGACCACCTGAAAGGGCAGCAGGTTTACGATCTAAGTATTCTGTCAAACCTAAGATCTCAGCGGCATTTTCTACGCGTTTTTTGATTTCTTCTTTGTCGTATTTACGCAATTTCAAACCAAATGCCATGTTGTTGAAAACAGTCATATGGGGATACAATGCGTAGTTCTGGAAAACCATCGCGATGTCGCGGTCTTTTGGTGCTACATCGTTCATTACTTTTCCACCGATGCTCAATTCGCCTTCAGAAATATCTTCTAAACCAGCGATCATTCGAAGGGTTGTTGATTTTCCGCAACCAGAAGGTCCAACGAAAACGATAAATTCGCGATCCGCGATATCTAAATTAAAATCAGTTACCGAATACGCATCATTATTGTCATATTTTTTGTGGATATTTTTTAAGGCCATTTCTACCATTGGGATTACCTCTTTCCATTTAGTTTACATGAATAGCATAAATGAAAACGCTTCGAATGCGCAACGGAAACCTGCACAAGAAAAAAACGTTTTCTTGTGCAGGTTGTTTAATTGCTCTGATGGGTGAACTGATCGATTAGTAAATAGCAAAGCAGCAGATCATCCATATTTTTTAAATTTAAACGTGTCAGTGTTTGAAACTTATCGATCTTATATAGGAGAGAATTCCGATGCATAAACAGTTCTTTGGCAGTGGAACTCGCATTGCCTTGATTGCGCCACAGTGATTGAATGATCGTTTCGGTCTCTTCTTCAAACCAATCTAGATACAAGGTACGAAACAAGGAAATATACTCGGAAAAGCCATTGCGAAAAAGAGCGAAGACCACTTTGGGCAGATCCATACTTTTACTGGTAGTTTTCGTTTTTAACTCATTTTTAAACAGGGTAGATTCACTCGTCCATAAGGTAGTGAAGTCGTGGCGTGGGTGATGGAAGGGGCCAACGAACAGCTGGGAATAGCAGTCGAAATCCATATCCAAAGCCACGAATAAGCCGTCGAGATCTTCGATGGGTAAATTAGTGTCGTCTTGTTTTTCTACGATCACCGCATGGTCTTCGGTGAGGAAAAAAAGATCCACCACGCTAGGGAGCATTTGCTGGATCTCTGCGAGCCATTCGGATTGCAAGGAGTCAATGGTTCGGGTGAAATGAACTTGCAGCATTCGGACCCACGTTTGGTCTTGAACGGGCTGATGTTCAAATAAAATCGGATACCATGGATGGTTTCGGTTATCGATTTCTGGTTGCAAAGAGCCGTTTCCCAGTTGGATCAGCAGTTTTTCACTGTCACTTAATTGGTCAGTTGGCAGCCAAATATATTTTTTGCCGAAAGCGATGGATTCGATGTCCTTCGTTGTGGATACTTTGTCATGCAGCGTTGCCTGGGGGAAACGCGCTTTGATGTCATTAAAAGAAAAAATGAGAAAGACCTCCTTTGAGATACTCTACGTATTCTTCATTTAGTATAGCATGTTCTAAAAAAACCGTTCAAAATTTTCCCAGAAAAAAGCACAGCCCTTCACCGAAATCTCTGCCTTTGCATGGCAGGAGGACTGCTTTTTTCCCGAAGCGATGGCTTCTATAATCCTAACAGTTGTTTTTTCTTTAAGGCAAATTCTTCTTCAGTCAAAATTCCTTCATCGACCAACATTTTCAGTTCGCGAAGATCAGCAATGACCTGTTCCGTCGGGGTTACAGTTGGTCGCGGGGGCAGTATCGCATGCTTACGGGGGAAGTTAGTGAGATAGCGCTGTATGATCCGAGCAATCAGCAGGTCTTTTTCGGCAAAGCAAAGGGAGTGGTTTGGTTCCGTCCTTCTGCGAGAATGGGTTTCTCTGATTGCCCCGCCGCCAATATACAGTTCCAAGAAGCCATTGCCTTTCCAAAGACCAGATTCGGCAACTTCTTTCAGACTGACACTGGTGATCTGGGGAATCTGCAAAACCTGCTTTTCTTTCTTTTTGTAGTCGATGATCGTGAGGGTATCTTCTGCGATGATCCAAGCATCACGATAATGATAAGACAGTAATTTGATTTTACCAGCCTCTTCATCCACGTAACTTTTGGCTGATTGTCCGCCAAGTGCTGCCAAATGATCCGTTAAAAATTCATAGGCTTTTTGGGCATCGATTCGATTGGTGAAATAAAGCAGATGAGAATTACCTGGTACCTGCAGTCGGAGGTAGTCCACTAAGAGACCTTTGCCTATATGTAATTCCACATCGGCAATTTTTGCCATGGGAATCTTTTCATCCGGGATTTTTGGATGGGTATGGTTTATCAAAACACCTTTACTGGTAATAAACCAGCGACAACTAGCCTCGTGTTTGCGATTCTCTCGATATTTTTTTGAATAAAGAATGATTGGCGCCTCACGATTTTCATTCATATTTCTCGTCAAAGTGTTTGCCTCCTTCATAGAAATAACTAACTATTTATTCAATTATACAACAAATATAATCTTATTTATTTTTATTATGAGTAAAATTTAGGTGAATGATCGTTTGGAATTTTTTCTCTATTACTTTTTCAGAAAAATTAGTATAGCAGCAATTGACAAGGAAGCGGTTTCTTGGTATCTTAGATGTACGGACAACTTTTGAAAGATGGGATGAAAATGGCGAATAAGTACGAACAACTAGCGGATATCTTAAGAGAAAAGATCCGCTTAGGCACCTATCAAGAAGGCGATGCGATCCCTTCAGAAGCAACCTTACAGGAAGAATTTCATTATAGCCGCCACACGGTGCGCCAAGCGATCGCTGTTTTGGTCAATGAAGGTTATTTAAGAAAAGAACGGGGCTCAGGTACCTACGTTTCAAAACCTGAGACTGTCAATCATAAAAACCGCAAAACGATTGGGATCATCATGACCTATTTGTCTGATTATATTTTCCCATCGATCATGCGTGGCGTGGAGCAGACATTGCGGGAGCAAGGCTACTCACTGCTTTTAGGCTCAACCAACAATGACCATGAGCAAGAAAGAGCGTGCTTGCAGCAAATGATGGATCAAGGGGTAGACGGGTTGATCGTTGAACCAACGAAGAGCAGCCAGTACAACCCGAATCTTGCCTATTATGTCGCCCTCCAAGAAGCTGGGATTCCTCTCGTCATGATCAATGCCTATTACGAAGAACTAGACTTGCCGCATATTTGTGTCAACGATACACGTTCTGGTTTTTTAGCAACCAATTATCTATTAGAACAACAGCATCAGCAGTTGATGATGATCACGAAAATCGATGACTTACAAGGGAAATATCGGATGAAAGGGTTTGTCAAAGCGTTGACCCAAGCCAAGCGGACGTTTGCAGCAGAAGACGTCTTGACGTATACGACGGAGACGAAAGAAGCCGTTATTGAACAAGCGATCCAGCGCTTGACGGCTGCCGATAATCAAGTCACAGGCATCGTTTGTTACAACGATGAGATCGCGCATCGTTTGATTCAAGCATTGACGGCTGCTGGGAAGAACGTTCCTACTGATTTTTCGATCGTAGGAAACGATGACTCGCCCCTTAGCACCTTGTCCACACCGACGATCACCACACTGACTCACCCGAAAGAAGCGATGGGGGAATTGGCAGCACAATGGATCACTACAGGGAAGGCAACAGAAGCACAACACTTTTATTTTGAACCAGAGCTGATCGTTCGCGGTTCAGTCAATAACCAAAAAGGAGAGTAAGAAGATGACGCAACAAGTAAGGCAAGCAATTATTGACGGGCGCACGTCTCTTGGGATCGAGCTAGGCTCGACACGGATCAAAGCCGTCTTGATCGATGAACAGTTTCAGACGATCGCTTCCGGCAGCTTTGAATGGGAAAATCAATTGGAGCAAGGGATTTGGACCTACTCGCTAGAAGCGATTTGGCAAGGACTGCAAGCCAGCTACCAAGAGTTGGCGCACAATATCCAGCAGCAATTCGAGGTACCTTTGACGACGATCGGCAGTATCGGTTTTTCTGCAATGATGCACGGCTATATGGCCTTTGATCAGCAAGGCACGCTGTTGGTCCCTTTTCGGACATGGCGAAATGCGATCACGGAAGAAGCAGAAAAAGCTTTGACGGCATTGTTCCAATACAACATCCCGCAGCGTTGGAGTATCGCGCACTTGTATCAAGCGATTTTGAATCAAGAAGCTCACGTACCAGAGGTCGCTTTTTTCACTACCTTAGCCGGCTATGTGCATTGGCAGCTGACAGGGGAAAAAGTTATCGGAATCGGCGATGCATCTGGGATGTTCCCAATCGACAGTACGACAAAAAACTATGATGCGAATATGCTGCAGCAATTTGATGCACAAATCAGCAGTCAGGGGTATCCTTGGCAGATCAAAGACCTTTTGCCACAAGTGTTGACAGCAGGCGAACCAGCCGGCACATTGACGGCAGAAGGCGCAAAAAAACTCGACCCAACCGGTACCTTGCAAGCCGGCATCCCGTTATGTCCGCCAGAAGGCGATGCGGGCACTGGCATGGTTGCCACGAATAGTGTGGCACAGCGAAGCGGGAATGTTTCAGCCGGGACGTCGGCTTTTGCCATGATCGTCTTAGAAGAACCCTTAACGCAAGTGTATCCAGAGATCGATTTGGTCACGACGCCTTCTGGTGATTTGGTGGGGATGGTCCATACGAATAACTGTACCTCGGAGATCAATGCCTGGGTCAAACTTTTCCGCGAATTTGCCGACGCAGCTGGAATGAAACTTTCCACGGAAGAATTGTTTGCGACCTTATTCAACGAAGCATTGAAAGGGGATTCAGAATGTGGCGGGATGCTTTCTTATGGCTATTATTCTGGTGAAAATATCACTAAGATCCCTGAAGGACGGCCGCTTTTCGTCCGATCGCCAGAGAGTTCTTTTACTTTAGCAAATTTCATGCGCTTACATCTGTTTAGTGCCTTTGGTGCGATGAAGATCGGGATGAAGATTCTGGAAGCCGAAGACGTCGCCATTGATCGAATCGTTGGTCACGGTGGGATCTTCAAGACGCCAGAAGTTGCCCAGCGTGTCTTGGCAGCTGTCATGGAAGCGCCAGTTACGGTCCTGGAAACGGCTGGTGAAGGCGGCGCCTGGGGGATCGCCCTTTTAGCAGCATACCTTCGCCGCCACACGCCAGAACAATCCTTGGCCGCATTTTTAGCAGATCAAGTGTTTAAAAATGATCACGGCGTGACGTTAGCCCCAACGGAAGCGGACATTCAGGGATTTACCGTCTTTACCCAACGTTACCAAGCAGGGTTGCCGATCGAGCAAGCGGCAATCGATGCGTTGATTTAAAAAGAAAGAAGGGAATTTTGTGTTAGAAGGATTAAAAGAAGAAGTCTTTCAAGCCAATTTGGCATTGCCGAAGCAAGGATTGATCAAATACACCTGGGGCAATGTGTCAGCAGTGGATCGCCAACAGCAGTTGTTTGTCATCAAACCTAGCGGTGTTGACTATGAAACCATGCAAGCCAGTGATATGGTGGTTTGTGATTTTGAGGGCAACGTAGTGGAAGGAGCAAAAAATCCTTCCTCCGATATGCCGACGCATGCCGTTTTATACAAAGCATTTCCAGAAATTGGTGGGATCGTCCATACCCATTCTACTTGGGCGACGAGCTGGGCTCAGGCAGGACTCGATCTGCCAGCGATGGGCACGACCCATGCCGATACGTTTTATGGAGCAGTCCCCTGTGCCCGCTTTTTGACGCAAGCCGAGATCGATGAAGGCTATGAAGCACAAACAGGACAGGTGATCGTCGAAACCTTTAAGGAACGCGACATCACGCCAGAAGAAATTCCTGGTGTCTTGCTTCACGGTCATGGACCGTTTACCTGGGGCAAAACGGCGGATGCGGCGGTGATGAACGCAGTGGTCTTAGAAGAAGTCGCTAAGATGAATTTTATCACGCGCCAGCTCAACAGTTACGCACCCGAATTGCCGCAGCGGGTCTTAGACAAACATTATTTACGCAAACATGGAGAAAATGCCTATTACGGGCAAAAATAACGAAAAAGGAGCAAGTAGAATGTTAGAAATCGGGAAAAAAGAATTTTGGTTCGTCGTAGGATCACAGCACTTATATGGAGAAGAAGCATTACAAGAAGTACGGGACCATGCAGAAGAAATGGTCAAAAGCTTAAATGACAGCTCAAAGCTGCCTTATCCAGTTGTTTTACAAGAACTCGCTGTTACTGCCGATACGATTACGAAAATCATGAAAGAAGTCAACTATCGGGATGAAGTCGCTGGGGTGATCACCTGGATGCACACCTTCTCACCAGCAAAAATGTGGATTCGCGGCACGAAATTATTACAAAAACCATTGCTGCACCTTGCCACTCAATACAATGAACAAATTCCATGGGAAACCATCGATATGGACTTTATGAACTTGAACCAAGCGGCTCATGGTGACCGAGAATACGGATTTATCAATGCCCGTTTGAAAAAGCAAAATAAAATCGTTGTCGGTTATTGGAAAAATGAAGCCATCCAAAAAGAAATTGCTGCTTGGATGGACGTGGCAGTCGGCTACAATGAAAGCTTCCAAATTAAAGTCGCTCGTTTTGGCGACAACATGCGTAACGTTGGGGTGACGGAAGGCGACAAAGTCGAAGCACAGATCCAATTTGGTTGGACCGTTGATTATTTTGGGATCGGCGATTTGGTACAAGTTGTCGATGCGGTGACTGACGAAGAAATCGATGCACTCTTTGAAGAATACAGCCAGCTGTATGATTTCGATTATGGCGATTACGACAAAGAAGAGTGGGCACGTCATGTCAAAGCACAAGCCAAACAAGAAATCGGTCTGCGCCGCTTCCTTGAAGCAGGCGGCTATACGGCATTTACCACGAACTTTGAAGACTTGTATGGTATGCAGCAGTTGCCTGGTTTAGCTGTACAACGCTTGATGGCAGAAGGCTATGGGTTTGCCGGTGAAGGGGACTGGAAAACAGCCGCTATTGACCGCTTGATGAAAATCATGGCTCACAATAAAGCGACTGGCTTTATGGAAGACTACACCTATGAGCTGACACCAGGAAAAGAAGCCATCTTGCAATCCCACATGATGGAAGTCGATCCGGTATTAGCAGCCAGCAAACCAAAAATCGTGGTTTCGCCATTGTCGATGGGGGATCGTGAAGACCCAGCCCGGCTCGTGTTTGACGGCCAAGGCGGCGAAGGTGTCGTGGTTTCGATGGCCGACTTTGGCACTCACTACAAATTATTGATCAATGAAGTCGATGCCTTTGAGCCAACTGAAGAAGCACCAAAACTACCGGTTGCACGAGTAATGTGGACGCCAAAACCAAACTTCCACGATGGCGTCAAACAGTGGATCGAAACAGGCGGTGGCCATCACACCGTTGTCTCACTTGTCCTAAATTCTGATCAGATCGAAACATGGGCGAAACTTGTAGGATTAGAATACGTAACGATCAAATAAGTACCCAATCACAAAAGGAACCGTTGGCGATGCCGGCGGTTTCTTTGCGTTTTTCTTAAGCTTTCTTGCCTTCTGGCTGTAAAGTGCGGGCAAGCAAACCCTTGAAAGCACCAGCAATCAGCAAAATTGACTTTTAAATATAGGGGGCATAGACTTTTATGTAAGAGTGGAACAATGGACTAAAAGGAGGAGCACAATGAAGACAACCTACGATACACCAGAGTATTATCAGAAAATGAACGCTTGGTGGCGAGCAGCCAACTACCTTTCCGTTGGTCAGATCTATTTGAAAGACAATCCCTTATTGCGCCGCCCCATCGAAGAAAAAGATTTAAAAGTGAATCCAATTGGTCACTGGGGAACGATCGCAGGACAAAATTTTATTTACACCCATCTCAATCGCGTCATCAATAAGTACGACTTAAACATGTTTTATATCGAAGGACCAGGCCATGGCGGACAAGTCATGGTTGCGAATGCTTATTTAGACGGCAGCTACAGCGAGATCTATCCAAAAGCCACCCAAGACGAAGTAGGGATGAAACATCTATTCAAAACCTTCTCTTTCCCAGGTGGGATCGCTTCTCATGCGGCACCTGAAACGCCAGGTTCGATCCATGAAGGCGGCGAGCTAGGCTATTCCATCGCCCACGCTACCGGAGCTATTTTAGACAATCCCGATGTCATTGCAGCAGTAGTGGTCGGTGATGGTGAAGCCGAAACCGGACCATTAGCGGGCAGCTGGTTTTCAAATACCTTTATCAACCCAGTCAATGATGGCGCAATTTTGCCTATCTTGCATTTGAATGGCGCCAAGATTGCCAATCCAACGATTTTGGCTCGTAAAAGTGACCAAGATCTCACGAAATATTTTGAAGGCATGGGTTGGACCCCTTATTTCGTAGAAGGGGACGATCCAGAAGCCGTTCATCCGCAATTGGCACAGAAGATGGATCAAGCCATCGAACAGATCCACGCGATCCAAGCAGAAGCCCGCAAAGGTTCTGCGGAAGAAGCCGCTATGCCTCATTGGCCTGTTTTAATCGTTCGCACACCAAAAGGGTGGACTGGACCGAAAGTCTGGGATGGCGAGCCGATTGAAGGGGGCTTCCGTGCCCACCAAGTGCCGATCCCTGTCAATGCGAAACATATGGAACACGTGGATGCTTTGACGGATTGGCTGCAGTCTTATCGTCCAGAAGAGCTTTTTGACGAAAACGGCCGCATCAACGCTGAGATTCAAGAATTGGCGCCAAAAGGGGAGCAACGGATGGCTGTCAACCCAATCACCAACGGGGGGATCGATCCGCAACCGCTACGCTTGCCAGATTGGCAAGCACATGCCATTGCGATTGAGACACCAGGGGAAACGACGGCCCAAGATATGATGGTCTTTGGGAAATTTGCCCGTGACATCATCAAAGAAAATCCTGACAACTTCCGCATTTTTGGCCCAGATGAAGCCAAATCCAATCGGTTGAACCATGTGTTCGAAGTCACGGACCGCCAATGGTTGGAGCCAAAACATCCTGATTATGATGAATGGCTGTCTTCAGTGGGCCGTGTGATTGATTCACAATTATCAGAACATCAAGCAGAAGGCTTCTTGGAAGGCTATGTGCTGACGGGGCGTCATGGCTTCTTTGCCAGCTACGAGTCATTCCTAAGAGTCGTTGATTCTATGATCACGCAGCACTTCAAATGGTTACGAAAAGCCCATGATCTTGACTGGCGCAACCCGTACCCCTCATTGAATTTGATCGCTTCATCAACGGTCTTCCAACAAGACCATAATGGGTACACCCACCAAGATCCAGGGATCATGACCCATATTGCAGAGAAAAAAGCCGACTTTGTGCGGGTCTACTTGCCAGCCGATGCCAATAGCTTGATGGCTGTCATGGCAGAAACGCTCGCTTCTGAAGAAAAGATCAATCTAGTGGTCTCTTCGAAACACCCACGTCCGCAGTTTTATTCGGCGGATGAAGCGAAAGTGCTTGTCAAAGATGGCTTGAAAGTCATCGACTGGGCATCGACGGATGAAGGACAAGAACCGGACATTGTGATCGCAGCTGCCGGGACGGAACCAAATTTGGAAGCTTTAGCTGCTGTTTCGTTGCTGATTGAAGCCTTCCCAGAGTTGAAAGTCCGCTTCATCAATGTGGTCGATCTATTGAAATTGCGTCGTCCAGAAGTCGATCCTCGGGGGTTGAGCGATGAAGCATTCGAAGCCTACTTTACGAAAGACAAACCGATCGTGTTTGCTTTCCACGGGTATGAAGGACTGATTCGCGACATCTTCTTTGGCCGTCGCAACCAACAGCTTCATATTCATGGGTACCGAGAAAATGGCGACATCACGACACCGTTTGATATGCGGATCCTTTCTGAATTGGATCGCTTCCACTTAGCCAAAGACGCCGCCGAATGGGTCTATGGAGAAAAAGCAACGGACTTTGCCAAAAAAATGGCAGACACCGTTGCGTATCACCATGACTTTATTCGAGAAAACGGCTATGATATCGCCGAAGTCGAAGAGTGGGAATGGAAACCATTGCGTTGATTTTTTCTCCACAACATCAGCGAAAGATAATTTAAGAACAGAAGAAGACCAAACAGTACAAAACGATCCGCAACAGGGTCGGGACGCCTTACCAAGGAAGCCCGACCGACTGTCTGCGGATCGTTTTTTTAAAAGACGTCGAAACCGTAATTTTTGATATGCTGTTTCAACAAGGCGAGATAGTCCAAAGCCATCTCGCTCAGTTCCATTTTCTTGTGTTTGAGGTAACCTAGGGTCATCGCATCATCGACTTCCAAAGGAATCGCAACGATTTTTTCATCATTCAGCTCACTGCTGATGATCCCAGAGCTGATGGTATAGCCGTTGAGACCCACCATCAAATTGAAAATCGTGGCACGATCGCTGATGCGAATGTGTTTTTTGCGTTGTAAAGTGCTTAAAATCTCTTCAGAAAAATAGAAAGAATTGGTTTCCCCTTGTTCGTACGACAAATAGGTATAAGGTTCCAAATCAGCTAATGTGATGCTTTTTTTCTGAGTCAGTGGATTTTCTCGGCCGATGAAGACGTGGGGTTTGGCTTCAAATAAAGGAATGAATTGCAGGTCTTTTTCGTGGATCAAACGGGTGAGGACCGTCGTGTTAAAATCATTCAGATAAATGACCCCTAATTCGCTCTTAAACGTCTGGATATCATCCAATACATTTTGTGTTTGTGTCTCCCGCAAGGTGAATTGAAATTCATCTTCCCCTAACTGTTTGACCAGCTCCACGAAGGCGTGGACGACGAAGGCATAGTGCTGCGCAGAAACACTGAAAACGTGCTTGCGATGGCTGTCTTTGCGAAAGCGTTCGTCCAAGAGATTGACTTGGTCTAAAACATTTCGAGCATAGTTGAGAAAGGAACGGCCATCATCGGTCAAGGTCACCCCTAATTTACTGCGGTAAAACAGCTGCAGATCATACTCTTTTTCCAACTCTTTCATGGCTTGAGAGAGGGAGGGCTGACTGATGAAAAGCTGTTTGGCGGCTTCGTTGAAAGAGCCGGTCTCTACGATTTTTTCCAAATATTCAAGCTGCTGGATACGCATGGGAAGCAACCTCCTTTTTGTGTTATAGGTATTGCCTATGGAATATATAAGTTTATAAGTATTATCTATAGTATAAGATGTTTGCTAGAATAAATCTAACAATTTTGAAAACTTTGTATAGGAGGAATGGATATGGCAACAGACAAATTTCAACTTGTGGGGTCATTATTACGACCACAAGATTTATTGGACTACAAAAATCAAATCGAGCATCGGGAGGATATCCACTACCCGTTTTATGATGCGTTTCCTGGCTACCAAGAAACGGAAGCAAAAGCGATCGCTGACATCATTACAGCGCAAAAAGAACACGGCATCACAGTCATCACAGACGGCGAACACGGTCGCTCGATGTGGCATCTGGATTTTCTCTGGGGATTAAAAGGCGTTGAGCGCTATATCTCCGATCATGGATATGCCTTTGAAGATTTGGACGGTGGACATTTTGAGACGCGTAAAGACATCGGCATCCGAATCACAGAACCATTATCTGGCAAAAACCATCATTACTTGACATTGTTTAAAGAAACCAAACTCCAAGCTGGCGACCTGCCAGTCAAAATCACCGTCTGGGGGGCTGCCCACGCCTTTACCGAGCTGACTGTCTTTAACGACCTCGTTGGTGAAGGTCAGGTGTATCCAACGAAAGAAGCTTTGCGGGAAGGGCTGCTTAGCGCCTACAAGGAATTCTTGCAGGAATACCGAGAAGCCGGTGGTGAGATCGTTCAGTTCGATGATTGTTTATGGGAATTATTTGCCGAAGACAATGACAAGAGCTTCTTCACCCAAGGCAATGACGGCTTAGAAGCGTTAGCCGATGAATTCGTGGCGATCAACAACGAAGTCGCTGATTACGCCCACGAATTAGGATTAAAAGTCTGGACCCACAATTGTCGTGGCAATTACCAAAGCCGCGCGGCAGCCAGCGGTACTTACAAAGCGATCGCCGAAAAATTCTTGCGTGATCAGCATTATGACCGCTTTTTCCTAGAGTGGGACGATGACCGTGCCGGTGATATCTCGGCTTTAGAAGCGCTGAAAGATCGTCCAGAAGTGGAAGTTGTCTTAGGCTTATTATCCAGCAAAACCGCCACATTAGACGATGAAGAGCGAGTGATCGCCTTATTAGACAAAGCTAGTCAAATCATTCCTAAGGATCGGCTTTATCTTTCTCATCAATGTGGCTTTGCCTCTTGTGACTGCGGCAATGAGCTTTCGACTGAGCAACAATGGGCAAAAATCAAGCAAGGGCAAGCCTTAGCTGAAGCATACTTCGGTTAAGCAGTTGCGTCTTCTTTTCCCTGAATCTTCCCCTCGAAATCGGTGCATGCGACAAAGTTTCGAAAATTTCAGAAAAAATGTTTGACATTTTCTTTAAGAGCGAGTAAAGTAAGACACAACTTAATGAAACAGACATCGAAAAGAAGAGTAGCAAGGCTTGCTGTTTGAAGAGAGTCTCTGGTTGGTGCAAAGAGATAACGCATGGTTGTGAAACACATCTTGGAGTCGTTTTTCCGAAAGAAAAGTAGGAGAGACCGGGTTTGCCCGTTACAGCAGCAGTCATTGATTGATGACTTTCTGAGTTCAGTTGCTGTGAAGCACTGATAAACAAAGGTGGAACCGCGTTGATAACGTCCTTTAGCTGTAATGGCTAGGGGACGTTTTTTTTTCTCTTTTTTTGCGGCTCACCGAAAACCGAAAGTGGAAGGATCACAAGGACTGCACGAGGCCTTTTCCTGCGAAGGAAAGGCAAATTGAGGTGGAACCACGTATCAAGCGTCCTCTGGCAAATGCCAGTGTGCGCTTTTTTTGTTTCTTTTTTAGAAAAATGAAACTTGCCAGTTGCCCCTCACCAGCCAACGCACAGCGCCACATAAGCGTCGGAGAAGCCGTCGCTAAGCTGTATCGCTGCTAATCGAAATTGAAACCTATCAAGGAGGAAGTCACCATGTTTGAGTATTTAGTCAATGTTATGCCCCAACTGATTTCAGGAACTGGAATCACCGTTAAATTGTTCGCACTGACCTTAATCGGGTCCATTCCCTTAGGCATTTTGTTGGCCTTTGTTTTAGCCAGTCGCCTGCGTATTTTGAAATTGATCGTGCAAGTCTACGTTTGGTTGATGCGAGGAACGCCTTTATTGCTACAGTTGATCTTCGTATTCTACGGTCTGCCGATCTTAGGGATCGTCTTTGACCGCTTTGAAGCAGCCTTGATCGCCTTTATTATCAATTACGCTGCTTATTTTGCTGAGATTTTCCGTGGGGGGATCCAATCGATTCCAGCCGGACAGTACGAAGCCGCGAAAGTCTTGCGTTTGTCCCCGATCCAAACGATCCAAAAAATCATCATCCCACAAGTCGTCAAGATCACCCTGCCATCTGTCGGCAATGAAGTCATCAATCTTGTCAAAGACACATCCCTCGTTTACATCTTAGGCTTGTCAGACGTGATGCGAATCGGGAAAATCGCCATGGAGCGAGACAGTACCTTACTTCCGTTAGTTGGGGTCGGCTTGATCTACTTGGTGATGACGGGCGTCTTCACGTTATTGTTAAAACAAATCGAGACCAAACTGGACTATTACCGTTAGGAGGAACCACGTATGTTAGAACTAAAACAAGTATCAAAATCATTTGGCGCCAAAAAAGTCATCGATCAGCTAGACTTGACGATCGAAGACGGCAGTATCTTAGCAGTGGTCGGTCCTTCCGGTGGCGGGAAAACCACCTTGCTTCGGACACTAGCAGGGTTAGAAACGATCGATTCTGGGAGCTTTTTACTAGATGGCAAAGCCTTTGATCCCACCGACACAAAAGAACAAGAACAAGTCGTCGGTGTCGTCTTCCAAGACTTCCAATTGTTTCCCCACTTGTCGGTTTTTGAAAACATCACTTTGGCACCAAAAATGGTGCTAAAACAAGACAAAGCCGCGTATACAGCAAAAGCCGAACAGTTGGCAGAAAAACTAGGGTTAAGTGACCTATTAGCCCAATATCCCTTCCAATTGTCCGGGGGACAGCGGCAACGAGTGGCTATCGCACGAGCAATGGCGATGAATCCCAAAGTGTTGGCCTATGACGAGCCTACCAGTGCCTTAGATCCAGGCTTGAGACAGCAAGTCGAACGGCTGATCTTGGATCTGAAAAAAGAAGGAGTGACCCAGATCGTGGTGACCCATGATTTGGTTTTTGCCGAAAATATCGGCGATCAATTATTAAAAGTAGCAGGAGAATAAGGGGGAGAACAAAATGAAAAAATTACTATTGACGGGAATCGCAGCAGCAAGTGTATTTTTATTAGGGGCGTGTGGCAGCAGCAATGACACCACAACCAGTGCCGCTGACAAAGAAGAAGTGATCGTCGGCCTAGACGATACCTTCGTACCGATGGGCTTTAAAGACGACCAAGGCAACATTGTTGGGTTTGATGTGGATTTAGCCACAGCGATTTTGGATCTAACAGGAACCAAAGTCAAATTTCAACCAATCGATTGGTCCATGAAAGAAACCGAACTAAGCAATGGCACCATCGATATGATCTGGAACGGGTATACCAAAACCTCAGCTCGTGAAGAAAAAGTATTGTTTACAGATACTTATATGGAAAATAAACAAGTCTTAGTCACAGCGAAATCAAGCGGCATTACTAGCTTTGATGATATGGAGGGCAAAGTCTTAGGTGCCCAAGAAGGTTCTTCTGGTTATGAGACCTTCAATAACCAACCGGAAGTTTTGAAGGATCTCGTAGACGGCAATGACGCAACCTTGTATGCCAGCTTTAATGAAGCCTTTATCGATCTAGAAAACGGTCGGATCGACGGTCTTTTGATCGACCGCGTCTACGCAGAATATTATTTGACTCAAACAGGCAAAACCGATGACTTCAACGAAATCGAAAGTCCTTTTGAAGCAGAAGATTTTGCTGTAGGTGTGCGGAAAGACGATCAAGCCATGGCAGATAAAATCAATGATGGTTTGAAAGAATTGCAAGACAATGGTACCTTTGCTGAAATCTCTGAAAAGTGGTTTGGCGAAGACGTCACACCAAACTAAAAACAAGTCAACAAGAGGCACTGGCTGCTTAGCGGCTGGTGTTTTTTTCATCATTTAAGAAATTTTCGCGTAAATTCCAGCACCTAACCAAAATTTCTCACAGGAAAACTTTTGTTCGCCTTCTTTTTTCGTTATAATAGGGAAAGATGAAAAGAGGGATAGAAATGGCGCAAAAAAAACGCGCAAAGAAAACGCAAAACAAAAAAACAACAAAAACAGCAAGAGAAATTAATGCTGGTCGGCGTCGGCCTGCTCTTTGTCTTGTTTTCGATATTTGGCTTTTTCCATTTAGGTTTTTTAGGAACCTTGATTGCCAACGGGTTTCGGATCGTTGGCGGAAACACGTACCAATTTTTGAGTGTTGCCCTAGCCGCTTATGGTGTCTGGTTAGCGATCAAAACGACCGATGCTCGATTTAAGAGTATTCGGCGAGTGATTGGCTGTGTATTGGTGTATTTTGGTTTACTGATCATCCTCCATGCGCAAATCTTTAGTAATGTGGTGGGAGAACAAGCCAATATCTTCCAAACGACGTGGATGACGCTGTTAGGCGATATCCGGCGCAGCCAAGTGACCCAAAATGTCGGGGGCGGAATGATTGGCGCCATGCTTTATGGGGCAACCTATTTTCTTGTTTCCCAGATCGGCAGCTACATTATCGCTGTTTTACTCATGCTGATCGGGGCGTTCTTGTTCAGCCAAATGAGCAGCCACGAGTTAGTCGAGCACCTGCAAGCAGCTGGTGACAAGCTGCAGCGGTTGTTAGAAGGCTCTCCAGAAAAGCAAGCCGAACGAGAAGCCCGCAAAGCGGAACGAGCAGCAGAGAAACAAGCGGCGAAAGAAGCCAAAAAAGAAGCCGAGCGAGCAGCAGTCATGGCGGAGATCAAAGAAAAGAATCAAGTCCGACCAATGACAGAAGACGAAAAATCAGCAAAAGAACAGCAGATGCAAGCCCCAGCTGATTTTGAACCAGAGCAGCTGAGCTTTGTACCCATCGATCACTTCCAGGAATTGCCGCAAGCGGCGGGACCAGAGGCCGCTCAAGCACCACATCCAGCAGGAAACAAACCGGGACCAAGCAAAAAGGTCAATGAAGACGGGGAGATCCTCGATGATGATGGTGAAGTATTGGAATTTGAGATTTCGGAAGAAGCTGAAAATCGTGATTATGAATTGCCTTCAGCGCAATTACTCGATTCGATCCCTTCAACGGATCAAAGCAGCGAGTACAAAAAGATCGAACAAAATATCGGTGTGTTAGAAACTACCTTCCAAAGCTTCGGTGTTGACGCAAAAGTCGTCAAAGCCAGCTTAGGACCAGCAGTAACCAAATTCGAAGTTCAACCAGCAGTAGGGGTCAAAGTCAGCAAAATCGTCGGGTTGACCGACGATATCGCCTTGGCCTTAGCTGCCAAAGATGTGCGGATGGAAGCGCCGATCCCAGGGAAATCATTGATTGGGATCGAAGTTCCAAACAGTGCAGTCAGCATGGTTTCATTCCGAGAAGTGATCGAAGCCCAACCAGATCATCCAGATAAACTATTAGAAGTACCTTTAGGACGCGATATTTCTGGCCGTGTCCAAACGGCAGACTTAACGAAAATGCCCCATCTCTTGATTGCCGGATCGACTGGGAGCGGGAAGTCCGTAGCCATCAACGGTATCATCACCAGTATTTTGATGCGGGCAAAACCCCATGAAGTCAAATTGATGATGATCGACCCGAAAATGGTTGAATTAAATGTTTACAATGGAATTCCCCATCTCTTGACACCTGTCGTGACCAATCCCCGCAAAGCGGCGCAAGCGTTGCAAAAAGTGGTCAAAGAAATGGAAGAACGCTACGAAAAATTTGCGGCAACTGGGGTCCGAAATATTACTGGCTACAACGATTTAGTGATCAATAAGAATTTAGAAGATGGCGAAAATCGTCCGATCTTGCCATTCATTGTGGTGATCGTCGATGAGTTAGCTGACTTGATGATGGTTGCCAGCAACGAAGTCGAAGATGCCATCATTCGTTTGGCACAAATGGCGCGGGCAGCGGGTATCCATATGATCCTGGCAACGCAACGACCAAGTGTGGATGTCATTACAGGGATCATCAAAGCCAATGTTCCATCACGGATGGCCTTTGCTGTTTCCAGCGGTGTCGATTCGCGGACCATCATTGATGGGAACGGGGCCGAAAAACTGCTGGGACGCGGCGACATGCTGTATCTGCCGATGGGTGAGAACAAACCGATTCGGGTCCAAGGGGCCTTTATTTCCGACCAAGAAGTCGAACGAGTGGTTGAATTCGTGACCGATCAGCAAGAAGCCAATTATGAAGAAAAAATGATGGTCACTGAGGAAGAAACGAGTGCTGGCAGCAGCGGACAACCGCAAGATGAGCTATTCGAAGATGCCAAAGCTCTTGTGGTGGAAATGCAGACCGCCAGCGTTTCTCTCTTGCAGCGACGTTTTCGCATCGGCTATAACCGAGCGGCTCGGTTAGTGGATGAATTAGAAGATCAAGGCGTCGTTGGCCCTTCTGAAGGCAGCAAGCCACGGAAAGTCTTGATCGAGCCGCAACCAGAAGACATTCCTACCTTTGATGAATAAGGAGAACAAGACCAATCCAATGAGAGAAAGGCGAGATAGCAATGAAACGCAAACACATTCTTTACCGTGATGTTGCCGATAAGCTCAAAGAAGACATCATGTCGGGTCGCTACCCGATTGGTTCGTTTTTACCGACGGAAACAGAATTGGAAGCTACCTTCAATGTCAGCAAGATCACTGTCCGCAAAGCCATCGAATTGTTAGCGGCAGATGAGTATGTGGAAAAACGCAGCGGACGTGGGACGACGGTTTTAAGCAATCGCCCCTACAACAAGCTGTCAAAAGGCACGACGTTTAGCCAATTGCTTGAAAAGACCGGCAAGGAATACACAAAGAAAAACCTCAGCTATGAATTAGTCGAACTTGCGCCTGAACACCCTGCGTATTCTTTGATGGGCAAAGAAGTCATGCGTTTACGTCGCATGTACTATTTTGACCACCAACCCTTTATTTACTATGAGTACCATTTGCCAAAGCAACTAAAGGGAACCTCCATCGAGGTCTTTGAAGAAAAATCATTGTATCGCCTATTGGATGAACATCGAATGATCATCGATCGCTTTCAAGATGCGTTTGTGGCAACGACGTTGACTGAAGAGCAACAGAAGTTTATGATCACGCCGGAGGTCGCTGCCTTGAAACGAACCCGTTATTCGTATGATCTACAAGGAGAAGTGGTAGAATATACAGAAGGGATCTATAACACTGCATTGCATCCGTATATGATCGAATTTGAAGCCTAGTCATTGATTAGGCTTTTTTAGCAAAAAGTGGTACCAAAATCAGAAGTGGAGCGTGAAATACATGAGAAAAATCGCCTTTTTAGGAGCCGGTAACATGGCAAAAGCTATCATTAATGGCTTGATTGCAGCAAAGCTGTATGAACCAGCAGAGATCTTGGTTTATAATCATCGCTACGAGCCGACTTTGGCACAATTAGAAAAAGAAACCGGGATCACTGGGACAACAAAGCTAGCGGATGTCACAGAAAAAGCAGAAATCTTCGTCTTAGCAGTCAAACCTTTTGTCTTTCCCCGCTTGCTTGCTGATTTAAAAGCAGGATTGACTGAGGAACATTTACTAGTATCCATTGCCGCGGGCGTGACGATCGCGCAAATGGAAGAAATCATCGATGCGCACAAAATCGTGCGGGTCATGCCAAATACCCCCGCACTTGTTGGCGAAGGCATGTCTTCTATCAGCCCCAACGGCCAAGTAACGGAAGCCGAAGCCAACGAAGTCAAACAGCTTTTTGAAAGCCTTGGGAAAGCCGAGCAAGTACCAGAAAGCATGATCGATGCAGTCATTGGTGTCAGCGGTTCTTCGCCAGCCTACACGTATTTGTTCATCGAAGCTTTAGCAGATGGAGCAGTGGCAGAAGGAATGCCGCGGCCGATGGCGTATGAATTTGCTGCTCAAGCGGTATTAGGCGCAGCGAAGATGGTACTAGAGACGAAGGAACACCCAGGTGTTTTAAAGGATCGTGTCAGCTCGCCTGGAGGCACAACGATCCAAGCAGTCAAAACATTAGAGGAAAATGGCTTTCGTGCGGCTGTCATCAAAGCAGTGCAAGCAGCTGCTGACAAAAGTCGGGAGATGTCTTGATCCCCAGTGAGTGAGGAAAAAATCTTAGCAAAACGAAGGAGCGTTTATGAAAGAACTTTTGATTTTTGATTTTGATGGATTGTTAGTCGATACCGAAAGAGTCTATTTTGATGGGTGGTTGGCTCTATTTAAAAAGTATCAGCTTCCGATTACAGCCGCTGATATTTTTGGTTGGCGTGGTCAAAGTTGGCAACAGACTGCCACTAAATTAGCCGACCTCGTAGGTGGTCAGCAGCGGGTGCAGGAATTACGAGCAGAACGGGAAGTCTATATTGCCCAGCAAATAACCGATGGCACCTTCAAAACTAAACCCTATGCGAAAGAAACCATTGCATTGGCTCGGGAGAAAGGCTTCCAAACGGCACTAGCCACCTCGACGATGAAAAAAAGAGCCTCTGAATTGTTGGCGCATTTCGATTTGTTGCAGGCCTTTGACTATCAGACCTTTGGCGATGATGTCTCCGCCCATAAACCTGATCCCGCACCTTACTTGCTGACTTTAGAAAAAGCGCAAGTCGCAGCAGAAAAAGCATTAGTCATGGAAGATTCTCTTGTGGGAGCAACAGCTGCGACACGTGCGGAGATCGATGTTGTGCTGATTCCCGATCAAAGCTTTGATCAAGTCTATTCCCCAGAAGAGAAGGCCGGACTTCAGTTATATGGCGAAGCTACCTCATTGAAGTATGTGTATGAGTTATTGGCAAAGGATCAACTGAAATAATACCTAAAAAAGCTTCCTTTTTCGTTGCAAGAAAAAGGAAGCTTTTTTTGTATAAGAAAGGCCTGATAAAAAAACAGTTCAAAGGATATGAGTGGTTTGTTTTTCGCCATCATGGTAAAGTTAAAGAAAGTTTAACAA
>NZ_VHIL01000029.1:0-18533 GCF_006491895.1 Enterococcus sp. OL5 | reverse complement strand
AGGAGTTTTTTATCGCTAAAGCTATTTCGTCCACGCGTAGAAACGCGCGGTTTTTTTGTTTCGTACGCTACGCGAACGAAACTGACTAAAGTCAATAATGAAAATGGGGCTGAAGAATCAATTCTGATTCATCAGTCCCATAAATTATAGAGCCCATATTGATTGCCGTAATGAGTAAACCCGTCTGTTTTCTGACTTTTTCTAAGCCCCGAACCGTGTATCGAGTGAAACCCAAACAAGCCTTCATAAATCCGAAGACTGTTTCCACGTCGATCTTTCTCCGACCATATATTTTTTGAATTTCAGGCGTTGATAAGCGCTCTTTTTGTTTTTCTTTATGGTATTCCCAAGACGGATTTACAGTGATCTTTCTGCGATTCCCCTTTGGGGTTAAGGCTTTAGGAATGAGCGCTTGGTTCGCATCCGTTTTTTCTGCTTGGTATTCTTTAAAATCTCGGACAAAGCCATCCGCATCTGTTCGTTGACGGTAAGCATGAAAATTGAATCGCACCCCTTTGGGGTCGATGTAAAAGTCCTCCTTAGGCTCATAATCCCAATTCATTACTTTCCAATCATCTGTCTGCCATTTCTTGCTTTGTTCTTTAAACATCGTTCCATAAGGAATCAGTGCAGTATGCTGGGGAAGTTCATCTTCTGTATAGCGGTAATTACTTTCTGAACCATAGCCTGCATCGGCGACCAAATAATGAGGGGCCTTTTGTGCAATCTTCATCTTTTCCAGTAATGGTTTCAGTGTCATAGTGTCTGTTGGGTTTTGAAAGACATCGTAGCCGAGTACAAATTGATTACAAGTAGCGATCTGCAGGTTATAAGCAGGCTTAAGTTGGCCATTTTTCATAGGGTCTACTTTTACGCGCATGAATGTCGCATCATGATCAGTTTTTGAATAACTGTTTCTTGTCCCATAAGTAGAAAGCTGGGTTTGATGTTCCAGAAGTTTTTCTCGTTTTGTATTTAATTTGGGTACTTGGCTTTTCAACGTTCGCCGTTGTTGTTTCGCTGGATTTGGCGAAAGACGTTTCGTTGCCTCAACTTCTTTTTCTAGTTCTTCCAGACGTAGTTCCATCCGTGTTAACAGTTCATCTATCATGTCTACGGTCAAGGTCGTCCCTTCGGGAATCTGTTTCAGGGCATATGCTTCTCTTAGTTCCGTTATCATAGTAAGCAATTTTTCGCGATTCATTTGATCGAACCGGATCGTATTTTTCTTCCAGACAAAGCTGTATTTATTCACATCCGCCAAGATTTTGGTCCCGTCAATAAACAACGCATCATCAATCAGATTCCGTGCACGCAGATACTCTGTCAATTGATCTAAGCCTTTATTGGTCAATTCCTGCACATCGTTGGATACACAAAAACGGGCGATCGTTCGATAAGTTGGAACCCGTTCTTGTGTCAACCAGCGAGCATATACGTTTTCTTCAGCTAAGCGTTCAATCTTGCGTCTTGTAAAGGTTTCTCGCGTATACGCAAAAAGAACCAACTTCATCATGGCACCTAAATCATATTCTCTTGTCGACCAAAAAGATAGGGGTCATTAATCTGAAGCGCTTCGACCAGTTCATGGATAAAAACGGCGACATGATTTTCTTTTGGAGAAAATGAAGTAGATAGATCCAAAGTGAGTTGATTCATGTTATAATTAGTATACATTTTGTTTAGTCCTTTCAGGATTAAATGATGGGGCATTGGCGGGAACCGGTGCTCCTTTTTATTTTACCCAAAAAACCGCAAGAAATGAACGATTTCTCGTCATTTCTTGCGGTTTTCTTCTATAGACTTATGTCACAGTCCCTTATCTTTTTTAATAATTGTAATAATTCTTATAAAATTAGAAATACATTTTTAAAAATAGGTATAGTAATTGTGATAGAGGATTTTTTATTATTACGTAATGTAATTATATAATTTATTGTAAAATATTTCTTAAAAATTAAAGAATTTTAAATACTTTTATAACGATCAATCTTTATCCATTTAGAAAAAATCTATTTTCTAATAATTTAATGATAGTGTGTATTTCGAATTATTCTTTTTGCTAGTAAATAATTTTAATTTTATTATTTTTGATACAGATGTTCTCTATACCATAGATTTTTAACCTTTATAGTTCAGATATTCTCTCTGAGAATAATATTAGTTTTGGTATAAAAAATAAATTTAAAACTGTTGCAACTAATGAAAGCGCATGCTAATATGCTAATATACTAGTTGCGTTTTTGGAATTAATATCTTCGAAGAGTAAAAATGTTAGATATGATAAGAAAGAGGAGAAAAGTATGGATAAAATAATGACTAAATTTGATGGAGTTTTGGCAGGAATTACGAAATTTAGTAATAACAAATATATTAAATCGATTTCTGATTCGATGATGGCCTTAATAGGAATTATGATATTTGGTTCGTTTGCAGTTATTTTTAAAGCGTTTCCTATTACCAGTGTTGCTACATTCTTCAAGAATATAGGGATAGATGTTTTTTTTGGTGCAATATATAATTTAACTATAGGTGCAATTTCAATATATTTAGTATTTTTAATTGCAAAAAATTTAACAACAAAGTTTGGTTTGGGGGAAGAAAGCAACACAGTGGGATTAATTGCTATTATGAATTTCTTGATTTTTACCCCTTTAGGAAGTTATTTAGTAGAAGACTCTAATATTACAGCAATTCCTTTAACATGGATTGGTACCAGTGGTATGTTTTCAGCGATTATTATTGGATTGTTAGTTGGACGTGGTTATGTTTTTATCAAAGCACGTAATTGGACTATAAAAATGCCAGCTAGCGTTCCTCCTATGGTATCTCGATCTTTTGAATCTTTGATTCCTACTGTTTTACTAGGTACGATCTCTGGTTTGGTTGCATACTTGTTCAGTTTGACTTCTTTTGGTAATATTCATCAATTAGTTTTTACTATCGTTCAAACCCCTCTACAAGGAATTGGAAGTTCTATCTGGGCGGTAATGTTAATTATTATATTTCAGCAATTTTTATGGTTCTTAGGAATTCATGGTACTAATGTTATAGCACCAGTAGTAACACCAATTTGGATGGCATTAAATGTTCAAAATTTGTCTGCATATGAATCAGGGCAGCCATTGCCAAACATCGTGACTCATGCATTTGTAAATATTGTTTGTTGGGGAGGATCTGCATTAGGATTGGTTTTATTGATGCTTTTTGTCAGTAAAAGCCAGCGATATAAAGAAATGGGTAAAATTTCAATCATTCCTGCTTTATTTGGAATTACAGAACCTGTTATATTTGGAACTCCATTAGTTTTGAATTTTAAAATGGCATTTCCATTTATTTTTAATAATTCAATTTGCTTAGGTATTGCCTATTTCTTAACAAATATTGGTCTAGTAGAGCGTACGATAGGTGCTCAAGCAGTTTTTGGACTTCCTTTGGGTTTTCATGCAAGTATAGGTGGAAGCGTGTCCATAATCATAATGCAAGTTGTTTTACAGTTAGTCTTATCTCCAATATTATGGTACCCGTGGTTCAAGTTAATTGATAAGGATGCTTATTTAGAGGAACAAAAACACCAAGAGTAGAAAGTAGGTAAAAAAATGTTATTTCCAGTTATGAATGAGACCAGAACATTAATTGATTTAAGCGGTATGTGGCGTGTTGAGATTGAAAAAAGCAATGGAGAAATTGATCCTAAGCTACCTTTAAAAAATTCTTTCTTAGTAGCAGTTCCTGGATCAATCAATGATCAATTAATTAATGAAAATCAAAGAGAACATGTTGGTAATTTTTGGTATGAAACAGAGTTTACTATTCCCAGTTCTTTGGCAAATCAAAGAAAAGTTTTGCGATTTTCGTCAGTCACACATGAAGCTACGGTTTTTATCAATGGAGAAGAAGCAGCTCATCATATAGGGGGATTTACTCCTTTTGAGGTAGAACTTGATGATTTTATTCAGAGTGGTAAAAATGTTTTAAAAGTCTGTGTGTCAAATATTCTTGATGAAAGTACTTTACCTTGTGGATTCTATCAAGAAAAGAATGGTAAACCAGTCGTTACACCAAGATTTGACTTTTACAATTATTGTGGTATTCATCGGCCGGTCAAAATCTATACTACTTCACAGACTTATATAGAAGATATTATTGTAAATTATGATTTGCAGAATAGAACAACAAAAATCACACCTGAAATTACAATTGTGGGGGAATTTGATCAAGTAGAAATTAAAGTTATTGATCAAAATGACCAAGTTGTTGCAACTAGTAATGGGCTGGAAATCCCATTAACGATTAATAATACTCGTCTATGGCAACCATTGGATGCTTATTTATACCGGTTAGAAGTAAATATTTTAAAAAATGGCAATTTGTTAGATGCTTATAGTGAGGATTTTGGTGTTAGAATAGTTAAAATTAAAAATAATAAAGTATATATTAATGATACGGAATTTTACTTTAAAGGTTTTGGAAAACACGAAGATTTTCCGGTTTTAGGTAAAGGGTATAATGGAGCAGTTGCAAACTTAGATAAAAATTTAATGAAGTGGCTTGGGGCAAATTCTTTTAGAACGTCACACTATCCCTATTCAGAAGAAGAAATGAGATTAGCTGATAGAGAGGGGATTGTTGTTATTGATGAAGTTCCAGGTGTTGGATTGTTTACGAATTTTCATGTAGATGTAAATCTCAATACGAATAATAAAAATACTTGGGAAACACTCAGAACACATGAAAACCACAAAAATGTAATTAAAGAACTAATACAGCGAGATAAAAATCATGCTTGCGTTGTTGTATGGGCTATTGCAAATGAGCCAGCAAGTCATCAAAAAGGAGCAGGAGAGTATTTTCAACCACTTGTTGACTTAACAAAAGAATTGGATCATCAAAAGAGGCCAGTAGTCATTCCGAACATAGTCAATGCGACTCCAGAATTAGATCAAGTAGCAGGGTTAGTTGATATATTGTGCTTAAATCGTTATTATGGTTGGTATATTGATCACGGAGATTTAGATTCAGCAATGATTGGATTACGAAAAGAACTCGAGAAATGGCATGATAAGTACCCAGAAAAACCAATTATGTTTTCAGAGTTTGGAGCGGATACAATATCTGGATTACATTCCTTATATCGGACTCCGTACTCAGAAGAATTCCAAATCGATTTTTATAGAGCAAATTTTGAAGTCTTGGATTCTTTAGAATATGTAGTAGGAGAACACCTTTGGAATTTTGCAGATTTTGCAACAGCAGCAAATATTCGTCGTATTGACGGGAATAAAAAAGGGATTTTTACCCGAGATCGTAGACCAAAATCAATCGCATTTGAAATTAAAAAGCGGTGGGAAAAAATCTGAACCTGTTCTCTCCATAAAACTAATATTATGTTTTTTAACAAAAAAGATAAACAAATAATATAAACTGAAAACGATGCACCCTATGTGTATACCCATAGGATACGACAAAGACAAACCTAAAATATCTCTGAAAACTCTTGATAAACCAGGAGTTTTCTTTTTTTAATGATTGTATCTTTTGGGTTGTATATTATATACTATTTGAAGAAGGACATTTTAGGAGTGATTTTCGTGTTTGTTGCATATTTGAGAGTATCGACTAGCGAGCAGAATTTAGCTCGTCAAAAAGAAGCCATTCACCAATGGAAAAAAGAAAAAATGATCACTGATGAAGATTTAAGAATTTTCGAAGAAAAAGCTTCGGGGAAAAATACAAGCGACCGAACAGAGTTAACAAACGTTTTATCATTTTTACGTGAACGAGATACTTTAGTTGTGACTAGCTTAGATCGATTAGGGAGAAGCAGTCGTGAACTAAAGGAACTACTTCAAACCGTAAAAGCCAAAGGCGCAAATATAGAAATTTTGGATCTACCATCTTTTTCAGGTATCAATGATCCAACTTTGAGAGATTTGTTAACAAATCTCGTTATTGAAGTGTTTAGCTATGTTGCTGAATCGGAGAGAAAAAAAATAAAAGAACGACAAAGAGAAGGAATCAAAATTGCAAAAGAATTAGGCACCTATAAAGGCAGACCGGTGAAATATCATGATCAAGCAACAGGTGCAGATAAACTTGTTTATAATCGGATTATTGAACAATTAGACGCTGGTGTTTCCATTGCAGCAATCGCTAGGGAATTACACATTACTAGGAAAACTGTGTATGCGGTGAGAGATAGAAGAAATCAAACACAAAATGAAGCTATATAATAGAAGAAAAAAATAGGAGGTGACCACCCTAAATGAAGAATAAGGATAGCTATTACAAAATTTTGCGTCTAACTGCTGAAGAGGGGTGGTTAAATCATCCAGAGATTGTAAAAGAGGTTCAAGTTCTGGGAGAAACTATTTCAGACGGACGTGCGTCCCCTCAGAACTATCAAAATGCAAATGGAATAAGAGTAACTGATCATAAGAACGATATCAGAAATTATGCGACAATCAATGAATGTGTAACTGAAGAACAGCTGTGTCGAGCAACCATTACGAAGCATATTAAGAATAAAAGTAAAGCAAAAGACGGCAGAAAATTTACTACCTTTTAAGTTTTTTTATATTTGTTTGTCACGCTATGATCAAATATAGGTGATAAAACTTGTGTTGCCTACTATTTAATTTTAAGCAACACTCATTCTTTACATTTATACAATAAGAACAAAGTGTTTGCTTTGGTTATAACAGTTAAGATATAGATTTCTTTGAAATAGTGGACGTAATCTTAGATTAAGTTGAGCACAGATAACAAAAAATCAATTCTTACATTAGTTAGAGCTTTAGTTATGATCAAATACTGTAATAAATTGAATTGGGGTCAGAAACTCAAAAGTTTTTGATCCCTTTTTGATTCCTCATTTCATAGCTCTTTTGGTGGCTCAATTAATTAAGTCAGAAAGTTATTCTCTCTCGAGGACAACAGAGTATACCTTGGTGGTCTATTTGCTTATTGGAATATATAAACCGTTCTTGGCGGCCAGATATGTTGAGCAAATTAGATTTCAAAAAATAGAATGTACATGATGAAATTGTTAAAAAGAGTGTTCAGAAACCCGTAACAAAATCTATGTTCAGTTATTCCTTCGTCATTAAGTTACGTTACAACAAATTTAATCGAGGAGTGATTTTTTTGAAAATTGGATACGCACGAGTTTCCACCGGATTGCAAAATTTAGATTTACAAGAAGATAGTTTGAAAAAATTCGGTTGTGAAAAAATTTTTACGGATCATATGAGTGGAGCAAAAAGTAATCGACCAGGTTTAGAAACTGCGATCGACTTTGTACGATCTGGAGATACACTTATTGTTTGGCGTTTGGATCGATTAGGACGGAATATGGAAGATTTGATATCGATCGTCAATAGATTGAATGATCGGGGCGTGAGTTTCCATAGTCTTCAGGAGAATATCACAATGGATAAATCCAGTTCGACCGGTCAGCTTATGTTTCATTTGTTTGCGGCTTTTGCAGAATTTGAACGTAATCTGATTTTAGAGAGATCGGCAGCTGGTAGAGAAGCCGCTCGAGCAAGAGGCCGATATGGTGGCCGGCCGGAAAAATTTACGGATCTGGACCTACAGCTGATGAAGACCTTGATTGATAACAGTACACCTATTAAGACGATCGCCGAGCGTTGGCAGGTTTCCCGTACAACAATTTATCGATACTTAAAAAAGATGGAGAAGGAAGATGGAATTATATAGCATAGGTTAAAAAAGTTTAGGAGAAGTAGAAGATGAATGAAAAGCAATTTGAAATCGTCAAGTCATGGGGAGTCTTAAAGGCAGAGAAGTTTGGTGAAGACTGGACTGTTGATGATGAATAGACGTATCAGCGATTATTTGGTAAACCCAACAAAGGTAAGCTTGTAAAAAGAGTGGAATTGGTCGTAGTTCGAAAAAATGATGTTGAAAATGTCTATGAATAATCTTCATTAGATATGTTTCTTCAAAAAATTGAGAGAAAGAATATGGATAACTCCGTATCTTTTCTCTTTTTATTTTTTTCAGTATTTACGTAACGAAACAACAACTATCTATTTACTGTTTTAAAGAATGAAATAAGTACTCTTAGCGTTTGTTCTTAAATATTTTGAGTGTTTTATATTAAATTTGTGCTATTATTTAACATGTATAGTAGCAAGTTTTCTTGCATGGAAGTTTCTTCTATTTTAGTTAAAACTAATAGTTTAAGGTAAGCAAGTAGTTTATAGAGGGCACAAATTTAGGAGGTACGGTATGATAGCAAAATTCATAATAGAGGATCTTTTTGGTGAAAAGGATATTGAATTACAGTTTGAGAAAAGAGCGCTAATTATTACTGGTGATAATGGAAATGGGAAGACAACTATTCTGAATATACTTTATTATATTCTATCTGGAACAGTACATGATCTAATAGATTACGATTTTTCACGTGCTATTGTTACTTTTAAGAAGGAATTTAACGAAGTAAAAAAAATTGAAGTGCACAAAATAGAACAAGGAGATTTCAAAGAATTAAAAATTACATACTTTTTTTCAAGAAGAAATGAACCTGATATTGAAATAAATTGTGAGCGAGTGTACCACTCCGATAAAATATTTATTGATTTTCCACAAGACTCACGTAAACAAGAGGAAATATTAGAAAGTGGTTTAGTCTTAGAAAAGAAAGATACACTCTTATCCTATTTTTTGGGGCTTGGATATAAATATCTATACCAAAAATTGAGATATATTAACGAATCTATATTATACTTTCCAACTTATAGACGCATAGACATTGATATAGAAGAATATTTTAATATCCCATATAAACACCTTGCCTATAGACTTGAAAATAGGAATTACAGTAATTTTAGTTTAAAAGATAGAAGAGTTGTAGGAATTTCAAACAGTGACATTAATGATATACTTTCGGATTATTCAAAAGAAATTAATGAAATTACTTCAGAAAATCTTGATGATCTCCTAAAGTCATTTATTAAAAAGTTTATTGAGTCTATCATGAATGATGATAGAGAAGGGATACGTATTACGGCTCATAAAACAGAAAAAGATGTTATACGAGATAGATTAATTAATATAAATCAGATACTAGAATTAGATATTGATCCCAGGGAGCTACAAGATTTTGCAGAGTATTACTACAAAAAAAATAATAAAGCTGTTAACTTCATTGAGAGCAGAGAAAAAGGGGATGAAGCTAGCGCGGAAGACTTTTTAGATCTTGTATACAATCGGATGCAATGGACCGAGTATTTAGCAATTTTGGAAACTCTATATGAGGAATATCAAAAAAAATTGAATGATGAACTTAGTTCATATCATTATATAGCTGAAAATATAGCTGACTTTTCCGGAAGAAAGATTCAATTAGTAAAGAAAAAAAATAACGATTTAGTGATCGAAAAAAGATGGAAGGAAGTTGACTTTTCGGTATTATCCACCGGTGAGAAACAATTATTTACGTTTTTAGTGTATTGTGCAATCAAACTACCAGAGGATAGACCTTCTCTTGTAATCATTGACGAGCCAGAATTATCATTGCATGTAAAATGGCAAAATAAATTATTACTGAACCTGATGTCAAAACAGCATGTAAATATAATTTCTGCAACTCATTCCCCATATATTTTAAATAAGAAATTGGATAGTACAGTTGTTAGGTTGGTGGATATTGATTGAGTAATCAAGTATTTATAGAAGAGGGAAGTTCTATTCCTGAAACACTTGAGACTGATGAGCTTGCCTATGACTATTTTGGATTTCCTAAACCTCCGAAGATATTAATTGTTGAAGGGAACTCAGATAAAGAGTGTATTGAAAGATTTTATTATGACCAGAAGAAAAATCTGACATTTGAGGTAAGAACAGCATCGTCACTAGACGAAAGTAGAGTCGATGGGAAAAAGAATGCGTTGGCTTATTATCACGATAATAAGTCAGATCAAGAGATAAGAGTATTGCTGGATAGAGATTATGACTTCATACTTGATTTAAACGAACATGAAGATAATATTTACTATTACGATTATTATGAACTGGAAAACTATCTATTTGATGAAGAAGTCTTAGAGGAATATATCGTAAATAGTATTCGGAAATTTAGCCCAGAAGAAGTTAGAACAACGCTAGAAGCAATAAAAACAACCAATATAGATTCGAGTTTTTCTTTGTTTTATAAAGTAGTTGTGATAAGGGAGATACACTATCACGGACTACATAATTTTGATTTTAATGAAACAACGATCACATCTTTTGCACAAATGATTAAAAACTTATCGTTTTCTGCAATCCTCCAGGGCCGTCATCCTTTATGTGTGGGGGATACGATAGAGGAGAGAATCAACAGCTTTTTTGAACAGGCATTAGTGAAAATAGATGATGATTTATATGATCAGGTAAATGCCTTTTGGGAAGAAAGTGAATACTCATTACCGGAAAGCTTTATTCAATTCTGCCGATACTATTTTAAGGGAAAAGTATTATTAAAATCACTTGATTGTATTTTTAATGCTATCAGTGTATCTTGCTTAAAATTTTCAGGTAATGTTTTTGATCTACTGTTAAAGAATATTATTTTCAAAAGTACAAGATATAGAAATAAAATTCTTTCAATTGAAGAATCTTTTGGTTAAGAAGTTAAGATATTGAAAGTAATATATTGAACATATGAATAACGCTTATATGAAGTGTTCGTTGTATCAAATATTTGTTAATAAATAAATAATAATGACTAGGTGAAATTTAATACCTAGTCTTTTTCATTTAAAAGATAGTTTAAAACACCTGCAAGGAATCTAAAAAAATCAAATTAACTTTGAGACATTTAATTTTGCTGACTTAGTCTGCTTTGTATTTTAGCTTACATAACATAGATTATACAAAGTTATCTGAGATAAACAGCTTCAAATCAGGATGATTTTTTCGTTGATTATATTTATGTAAACTAATATCTAGTTATCATAAATATAATCAACTTAGTTAGATGAATTTAACATGATTGTCTATCTTGAAAACAAAGCTATTAATAATTACGTGCTTCAAAAAAATTCATACAATTAGTTGATCTAATTCTTTTTTTATTCGGTAAATTGTTTGCCTAGTCACATTGTAGTCTTTTGCAATTTTCGAGATAGCAACTCCATTCTCCAGATCCTGAACGATGCTTTTATAAACAAGGCGTCGCTGAGGATCTTTTGTGTCTGCACTGTATAACTTAGGACGACCTTTATAGACGCCGTTTGCTTTAGCAATCTTTATCCCTTGTGCCTGACGTCGTTTAGATTCTGTCCGTTCTTGCTCGGCAATCATAGCCAAAATTTGAATGATCAAATCTTTAATGAATTTATCCAGGAGAGGATTTCCGATTGCTTCAGCCATAATCGGTAAACTGGTGATAATAAGTCGCACGTTTTTCTTCTTTAGATAATTAACTGAATCGATAATCTCGTCATAATTTCGTCCAAGTCGATCGATGGCTTCTACAATAAAAATATCTTGCTCTCTGACAAAATCTAGAGCTTCCTGAAAAATCGGTCGATGAGTAATAGTCGCTCCAGATTGTTTCTCGATGAAAATTTTTTCGGCACCAAACTTTTTCATTTCCTCGATTTGACGTTGTTCATTCTGATCAATCGATGAAACTCGAATATATGCAATTTTCAAAAATTTACCTACTTTCTCAAACCATTTAAAATACACCCTAATCATACATTGGAAAATCATATTTTTCAATGTTATACTTTTGTCTATTTAGGGTACACTTTAAACATACATTCGCACTTTGAATTATTAAAGATAAATAGTTTATAATAGAAGAAAAAGAATGGAGTGGCGATTTCCTAGATTGAAAAGAAAAGATAAGTACTATAGATTATTACATTTGACAGCTGAAGCAGAATGGGTGGATTTTCCAAAAATTGTAAAAGAAGTTCAAAAGATAGGATCAACAATTTATGATGGCCGCGCTTCTCCTATGAACTATCAGGATGCCAATGGAATAGAAGTAATTGATCAAGAGAGCAATGTAAGGAAGTATGCAACAATAAGTGAGTGTGTAATCAGTGAAAAATTATGTAGAGCGACTATAACGAAACATATTAAGAATAGAAGCAAAGCAAAAGACGGCAGAACTTTTACTACCTTCTAAGTTTTTTCATATTTGTTTGTTATTCTATACTTAGATCTGCATAATTAGACTTGCGCTGCCCGTTATTGAAGTTGCAAGCAGCGTTCTTTTTGGGGGATCGATAATGGAAGAAGAAAAAATATTTGAGAAACGCTGGCAGCTAGCATCAAGTGAACAAAGAGCAAGATACAATAATTTGACCACCTCCTACCCCACTGTTGACTGGACATATAAGGAAAAGAAATACTTACTTTGGCTGTGCCAGTTAGATATAGATACCTTTGAAACATTTGAAGTGATCCTAGATAAAATTAAACAGAACTGATCAGAAACAAGCGAATCCTTCTCTCGGTTCGCTTGTTTTTCTATTTATTGGGTGTCATAGGGCAATTCTAAGCTCGTTTGAAAGAAAACCGATGGATAAATCCCCTTGTTTGTACCGATTTAGAATACATCGATGTACGTATTGCCATTGACTCCTATTAGTTACTAAAAAAAATTAGACGAGTCCCTCCCTCTTTACAGAGCGAACGTTAGTTCTTATAATGAACTGTGGCAAAGGAGGGTTTTTTATGTATTTCGATTATCGTTTTGAACCCCGTGGCGATTACTCCTGAAATCGACCAACGGGTCGAAGAGATACTTGCCTTTGATCAATTAAAAGCGAAACAACTTGGTTCTCATAAACAACGATTGACAACTGTGGCTATTCACGAAATGTTGGTATCAGAAAGCTATGATATCGGACAGAGTACTCTACGTCCGTATATTCGGGAAAAGCTCCAAGCGAAAAAGGAGGCTTATATCAAGCAGCTTTATCCTTTAGGGTATCGAACCGAGTTTGATTTCGGTGAAGTAAAATGTCTGATCAACCAACAAAAGAGAACATTGACACTCGCAGTATTCTCTTGTCCAGCTTCTGGTTATCGCTGGGGGAAGCTCTATGAATCTGCCAACCAACAGGTTTTCTTGGATGCTCATATTTGTTTCTTTGAACAACTCCAAGGCGTTTATTCTACTGTAGTTTATGACAATATGCGAAACGTAGTGAAACGCTTTGTCGGCCGGCACAAGAAGGAACTCAATGACGAGTTAGTGAAGATGGCCCTTTATTATCGTTTTGAGCCAGTGATGACCAATCCTTTCAGCGGCCATGAAAAAGGGCATGTAGAGAAAAGTGTACAGGTCTTACGACGAAAAGCGTTCACAAAACAGTATGAGTTTGAATTAGTCGGACATGCCCAAAAACATTTAGACCAAGCGCTACTTGAATTAAACATCGACTCAACGATCGCTGAGGAGCAGGAACAATTACAGTCATTACGAGGATATTATGATTACGGTATTACCACAAAACAAACAGTAGATAAGTATAGTTTCGTCCATGTGAATGGCAACTATTACTCAGTTCCAGATTATCTGGTTGGTCAGAAAGTAAACGTGAAACGTTATCTCAATGAACTGAAAATCGTCGGTTCCAGTCAGATTATCGAGACACACCCTATTCAGAAGGGAGAAAAGCAGTACTCTGTCGATATTCGCCATTATATAGCTACTTTTTTACGGAAACCCAAGTCGTTGGAACACTCACTTGTTTTGAAGAAGACACCTAAGTTGCGGCATTGTTTTCTTCAGTATTATCAAAAGACACCGCGTAGATTTCTTCAATTTATTGAAAATCATTTGAATTTCTCTTTAGATCAATTGATCATTCATTTAGAAGAAGAAGCCTTGAAAGACCATAAGGTCTCTAAAACACCACCTAGTCGAGCAGTAAACGAAGCGAGAAACCAGCTGCAGGAATATAATTTGATCCACAATGTGAGGAAGGTGGCTAATAAAGGATTGAAGCATATGCTAAACAATTAAAGCTGCCTTATCTGAAGAAAAACTATTCAACTTTACTTCAACAAGCAATCGATCTGGATCAAAGCTTCGAAGAATTTCTCACACAATTACTTACGTTAGAGCTTGAGCAGCGACAAAACAACCGAATTCAGACACTGATTCGTCAATCGAAATTGCCAAGTAAAGTGACGTTTGATGATTACATGGATAGCCACTTGGAAGTGAAAATGAAGAAACAAATTAAAAAACTAAAAACGTTAAGATTCATTGATCAAAAAGAAAACCTTATTTTAATGGGTAATCCTGGTGTTGGAAAAACACACTTAGCGACTGTTTTGGGAATGGAAGCATGTCTGGCTGGAAAAAGTGTCTTATTTACGAATATCCCTAACTTGGTCATTGAGCTAAAAGAATCCATGAGTGCGAACCAGTTGAACTTTTATAAGCGTCGATTTGGCAAATACGATTTGGTGATTTTGGATGAATTAGGTTATGTTTCTTTTGATCAAATAGGAAGTGAAATACTTTTTAATCTTCTCTCAAATCAAACGACTGCCGGTTCGATGATTATTACGACAAACCTGTCTTTTGATCGTTGGGAAGAAACCTTTAAAGATCCAATGCTTACAGCAGCAATGGTGGACCGTTTGGCCCATCGGGCCCATGTATTGGATCTAAGTGGTCCATCTTTTCGTGTAGAAGATACAAAGAAATGGCTAAACTAATTTTTGGCCCCTTTTTGAATCATCCGGTGGCCCCTTTTTCAGTTGCGTTTAACATTTGATTGATAAAATTATTCAAACTAAACAAATTTAAAATTAAACATAAAAACATAATAACTATTGATTCCATTGGATTTTTAGTGATAGGTTTTACGACTATTTATTATTCTTGAACAATTTTCTTAAAGAAGTTATTATGAATTGTTTTAATATTTAGATCCTTACGTTTTAGCTACCTGAGCTCAATCATGAATTATTGGGCAGTTTTCTATGCTATAATCAATTTTAATAAATCTAGGAAAAATTTCTAGGAGAGATGATTATATGATTAAAGTTTATTATCTTTCTAATACTAGCTCGGGGCGTACGGCGATGAAATGGCTTGAGAGTTACAATTTGGATTTTATCGAACGAAAGATAACAAAAAAGAATCCGATTGAAGTACACGAACTTAAAAAGATTTTGGCATGTTCTGAAAACGGATTTGATGACATAATCAACTATCGAACAAAAAGATTTAAAACGCTAGAACTTGATGAAAATGAGTGTTCAACAGAATGTTTCATCGATATTCTTATAAAGAATCCATCAATTATTAAGCTGCCTATTATCATTAATGAAAAAAGATAGTGATTGGATTTAATGAGAGAGAAATAAGATGTTTTTTATCAAAGGAATATAGACGTATGCAATTAAGGGATAACGGGGGTTATTTTTTATAGGGATTATTGCTAAATTATTTACTGCAGCTCTTTCATTCATGTGATGGAACATTTGAGAAATGATGATAAAATAAACAAAAAGAAAGTAGTAGTTTTAGGGATTTTGACTATATATAGTAATCTAATCTAATTAGATTTTTTAGTGACAGGATCCATAGGAATAAAATTTGAATGCTTTTATGTAGGTAATGAACTGATTAAATATAAGACTTCAAAGAAACAGAAATATAAACGTTTCTGTTCCTTTATTCTTTTGGTCAATTGCTTTGAATTTCAAAATCTATTTATTACGAATTTGCTAGCTCTGATAATTTACTGGGATTTCTTACATAGATTTTCATTGGTATTTCGAGTTTTTCAGTATCGGAAGAAACAATGGAATTCTCGATAAAAATACTCAGAAAAATACAAACATTTAGCTTTTTATAAAAGCTTGACGACATAAAGATTAATTATCAGGAAAAAAATCTTTACAGAAAAATATCCGTCAATAATCTCTATATTTAAATCGACATTATCATAACTATTGATAATTTTTTTTAAATTATGAAGGCCTAATCCGCTATGATTTTTTTTAGTAGAATAATTTTTTTTCAAAGCAGCAGAGAGGGTAGGTGTGATAGATAAGGAGTTTTTTACTTCAATCTCAATAAGTTCATATTTTTGTTGAATGTTTATCTCTAAACTTGATATTTCTTGATCAAGACAAGCTTCATAAGCATTATTGAGAATGATGGACATGCATCTAACAAAATCAATCGTTCCTAGAGGAATATTAAAAGACGTAAGATGATAATGTAGTTCAAATTCTATTTCATTTTTTGTCTCAAGTATTTTGTTATAGAGTTCATTCAATAAGGCTCGCAAAGGAAAATTTGATATAGAAGCAATTTCTTCATAGATTGTTTTTTCTGTTGTGACACTGGAATAGTTGATCGTTTCTGTTAAGTATGCTTGAGCCTCATTCAATTGGTCATTTTCTAAGTAGTAATTTAGCACCATCAGTATGTTTTTGTAATCATGCCTGAATTCTTTAATTTGATTATTTGTGACTTCTGTGACTTCTAAGGATTCTCCGAGATTTTTAACTAATTTTTCCAAGTAAATTATTTTTGTGAGAAAAAGGAAAAAAAGATTGAGCGATACTCCAGTCAAAATAATCATGAAAAGTCCTAATAATATTGCAATTTCGTTATTAGTAAAGTACAAGTACTCATGAATTCCTATTGTTGCAACAAAAAAAATGACTATAAGTATAGAAGATGCTTTGTATTTTTTTGAGACTAGATATAATGTCTCTTGTATGTGAGAAGAAGAGATTACTTTTATCGTTACATAATAAAAGTAGTAAAAACTGATAGAAATAAAACCTACAATAATAAGTTGCGTCAATATATTTATATATACTTCATATCTTAAGAATAATTGAGGCAAGTCCCTAAATAATAGTGCTACACATAGTAGGTATAGAAGATTTTTTACAAAGACAAGAAGTGGAACTAACCAAGTATGAAAGTTTCTTTGTATAAAAACGAATTTAATAAGCCAATATAATATTAAAAATGATATTCCTTTTAGAGAGAATAGAATGTAAATACACCAACAAAATAAATAAATTAAAAATAGATAAAGAGTCTGCTTTTTTTTTAATACCAGTTTACTATCAATCAGTAAAAGTATAAGTAGTCCAACAATGAAAAAACATATTACAAAAAGGTTCATCCTATCACCTCATTTTGCTCTCTTTTTTTAGTTTGTCAATTACTTTCGTTCCAACATATATTTCACTATTATCGTCAAATGTTATTATACCTTCTAGTCGATTAATTTTATGGATTCTCGTTAAGTTTAGTATCACTGATTTAAAATTTTTTTTAAATTGGTTATCAGGAAGTAAAGGTTTAATGTCTATGAGCCGATAATTCAGCATATATTCTCCGGAATCTGTGTGAAGGATCGTCTTTTTTTGAATACCCGCAACAGTCTGGATGTATAAGATTTTTTGAGGGTTAATAAACAAGAACTCGCCGTGATAAAGAAATTTTATTACGTTTTTTTGGTTTACATTAGATTCTAATTGATTGCCAATCTTTTCCAGCGTATCTCTAAGTTGTTTCATTAAGTTTTTTTGATCAAAATCCTTCAATATATAGGCTGTTGGATGAGTTTGTTCATTTATTGCGGTAATGCTTTTCCCAGGATCTGAAGTGTAATATAGTATGAAAACTTCAGGTTCTATTGCAATAATATGTTTTGCAAATTCAATTCCAGAAAAATAGGTATTTAAATGGATATCAATTAAAAAAATATCATTTTTTTTAATATTAAGCGAATTATTCTCATACATCTGAATATAGTTTTGTGAAATATTTACTTGCAAAGAAAATTCATTGGTTGAAAAATCGATTTTATGGAGTGCATCCGCAATTAGTTTCGCTTGGTTCAATTCATCTTCAATTATTGAAATACAAAATACAACACTCATTTCTATACTCCTTTAATCAAATTTTTAGAAAGACAGAATATTGATAATTAGAGAGTAAGTTAAAAAAAAAATTTTTACAAGTAATAAAGATTATCCAAAAGGCATTTTGCAATATCTGAAGGGAAGTCTTCTTTTTATTTTTTATACTATACTATGAATTAATTCGTAAATGGTTCGAAAAAGTTTAGTATCGCACCAATGTTGGTCTAAATCGCCTGAATGCGGATGAGTTTGATTGTCGATAAGAATATCATTAAATTAATCGAAAAAAAAGGAGGTTTTAGATGTCCGTATTTTTATCAGGAATTTATATTCATATATTAGACGACAACTATTTCAATGGGAAGTTGTTGATGAAGAATATAGTGGGTGAAAGTAAAATTCCAAATTCTTCAGTTATTATTATGCCTCCCAATCAATTAGAGACAGTTTTGAACGGATACCAAACAGATATAAATGATATTTTTTTATTCTCAATTGATATATCAGGAAATAAATGTTTCTATCTTGCGTCATTACTAAGACAAACAATGTAAAAAATGTCAAATCGGTTTTTTATGGTATCAGTGCATCGCAATTGAAAGCCAAAAAATTGAATTTCATTTCTTCTATTGGAGTTATTG
>NZ_VHIL01000028.1:0-19883 GCF_006491895.1 Enterococcus sp. OL5 | reverse complement strand
GAAAGAAGGAACACTTTATTTATCTGTATTTATTGATGTCTGTACGAGAAAGATTGTTGGATGGTCTATGTCACCTAGAATGAAAGATCAATTAGTTGTAGATTCTTTTCTTCAAGCATTTGGAAAAGAGCAGCCTGGACCAGGATTGATTATTCACACGGACCAAGGCTCACAATACACAGGTACGAAATTCCAATCGGTGTTAAGAAAAAAGAAGCACGCGCTAGTATGAGTCGAAAAGCAAACCCCTATGACAATGCCTTAATGGAATCTTTTTATAAAACGTTAAAAATAGAGCTGATCAATGATGCTCAATTCAGCGATATCGATCAGGCTCAAATGGAAATATTTAAATATATTGAAACTTACTATAACACAAAACGCATACACTCTGCCCTTGGCTACCAATCTCCTAGAGACTTTGAAAAAAAATCCGCTTATTCTCTTAACTAAGTGTCTAGTTTTTCTTGACAACTCCATAAAACTATTCAGGAGTCGAGTTGCTTGATTCCTGTTTTTTATACCGCTAGCTTCAAAAACTCGTTTGATGCTAGTTCGTTCAACACTTCCGAATAGCGATAGTTATTGTAATAGCACATATAACTAAGCACAGATTTCTTTAACTCCTCAAAGTTCTGATAGCACTCTTGATAGAACTTCTCTTCTTTAAAATGTGCCCCAAAAATGTTCGATCGGTTGATTATCCAGGCAGCGACCGACTCTGGACATGCTTTTGATGAACTTATATTTTGCTTCAAGTGACTTATAGTCATAAGAAGTGTATTGAAACCCGCGATCACTATGAAGAAGCGGTCTTGCGCTAGGGTTCTTATACATAGCTTTTTTAACAGTATCCATGACAAGTGAATTATTATTGGAATGACCGAGCTCCCAAGAAATAATCGAATGATCATAAAGATCGATGATGGCACTCAAATAAGCCTTTCGACCATTACCGTATTCCAATTCAGTAATATCCGTACACCATTTTTGATTGGGCTTCTCAGCGGTAAATTTCCGGTTTAATACATTTTCAGCAATGTGTGCTTTCGTTGCTTTTATATAGGTCGGACGCTTTTTCTTGATCACTGCTTTGATTCCCAGTACTTTCATTAACCGGTAATAACGCTTCCGAGAATAGTGCTTCTTAAGTTTTATATTGAGCTGCATTCGAATTTGTCGATAACCGATCGCGCCTTTTTTACTGTCATATTTCTTTTTTATCTTTTTGGCTAGTTTTCTGTTTTCAAGTTCCTTTTGGGAAGGTTGCCACTTTAACCATTTATAGTAAGAAGAGCGTGCAATCCCAGCTTCCAGTTGTTTGACTTGATTTGTGACCGATCGACGATACTTGAATGATTTCTCAAATGTTTTTTCTTGCCCGTTTGAATTTAGTTCAGGCGGCGATCAATCAATTTTAACTATTCTCATTTCGCATACGATAATCATTTTTTTGTTTATCATATGATTCTTATTTTTATTTGATTGCCACGATGATAAAGAAGAATTGAAGGGTTTACCTTGCTTTGGATATTTTTCTTTTTTTAATTCTTAAAAGATATTTCCGTTTCTATTTACTGATAAGTCTCTGTTGGTAAAATAGTTTCTTTCGTAAAAAGTTCTTCGATGGAACAATTTTTTGCTAAAGCTTCTTTGACAATCGCGCTAGCTTTTTCGTACCCGATTTGTGGTGCAAGGGCTGTGACGCTCCCCGTACTGCTAGCCACGGCTTCCGCACACGCTGTTTCATTAACGGTAATCCCCGCCACACATTTATCAGCAAAAATTTGACACGCTTTGGTCAACAGTTGACATGATTGAAATAAATTATGGAACATCACGGGCTCAAAAGCATTCAATTCCAATTCTCCAGAAGCTGCCGCAAAGGTGATGGCACCGTCATTTCCAATCACTTGAAAGGCAATTTGACTAATAACTTCTGGAATGACTGGATTGACTTTGCCCGGCATGATCGATGAGCCTGCTTGTCTTGCGGGCAAGTTGAGTTCATGAAAACCAGTTCGCGGACCGCTGGCTAAGAGTCGCAGATCATTGGCGCTTTTGTTCAATGTGATGGCAATCGTTTTTAATCCACCTGAAATCGAGGCGAAACTGTCGGTATGCTGTGTACTATCAATAAGGTCATTCGCTGGCCGTAAAAGTCTTGGAAAACGTCGGTTCAATTCTTGATAGAGGTATTCTTGATAGAGATAGGACGCATTAAGACCTGTCCCAATGGCTGTCCCTCCCATATTTAAGGTCAATAGTTCTGTCGATAATTGGTGCAGCCGTTCACGGCAACGCGTCAAACTGTGGGCATATGCAGCGAAACTTTCCCCTACTGTCATTGGCACCGCCTCTTGCAGTTGGGTTCGGCCAATTTTTGCCACGTGCTGAAATTCTTTCGCTTTCATATGCCATCTGTCAATCAACTGTACTAGTGCTTCATCCAATTGTTCAATATATACAAGCAATGCCAGTTTCCCAGCACTAGGATAGACATCATTGGTGGATTGGCTTTGATTGACATCGTCTAAAGGATGAAGATATTGATATTCCCCTTTCTTATGCCCCATCAGTTCTAACCCGCGATTGGCAATCACTTCATTCACATTCATGTTGGTGGATGTTCCTGCTCCCCCCTGAAATGTATCAACAATAAATTCTTCATCCCACTTGCCCATGATGATTTCTTCCGCGGCAGTCACAATGATTTGTGCTTTTTCTTTGGATAGCGTGCCAGATTGTTGATTGGCTAGCGCAGCTGCGGCTTTGATACGTGCTACTTGTTTGATCATCGTCAGATCAACTTTTTGATCAGTGAAAGCAAAATTTTCTTTTGCGCGATAACTATGAATACCATAATAGGCCCCCTCGTATATAGGTAGACTGCCAATTGTATCTGATTCGATCCTCATCATGATTTAAACGCCCCTTTTTGTATTATATGTGATAAAATATCACATAAGAGAAAAAGACACGAGCCTTTTCAGTCATCTCTTTGTTAATCCTTGAAATTGATTCCTTTCACTTTGAAAAACAAAGAGAAACAGTACAAAAACAGAAAAGAGGAAAGTATTTGGATGAACTAGATAAAAAGTTGTTGAATCTCTTGCAGCAAAATGGTCGGTTATCGATCAAAAAGTTAAGTGAAGCGTTATTCATCACTGCACCTGCTGTTTCCCAACGAATAAAACATTTAGAAGAAACCGGGCAATTGTTGTATTATCAAGCGACGATTGACTATGAACAAGCCGGCTTGCCTATCAAAGCATTTATCCACCTGTCGATCGAACCACAGCAAAAAGCAAGTTTCTATCCTTTCATACAGGCGATCCCCAATGTGTTGGAATGTGATTGTGTCACAGGCCCATATTCAATGTTAATCAAAGTCGTTTTCCCTTCTACCAAATCATTGGACAGCTTTATCAATGACTTGCAAAAATTCGGTCGAACCAACACCCAAATCGTTTTCTCAACGCCAGTTCCCTCTCGGGGATATCAATTCTGAAAAACCAAAAAGCGCGCTTATATCACATAGACAAGCACGCTTTTTTATATACAGGGATCACTGGTCATCGACTGGCATTTGCAACCCTCGTGGTCCGACATTCGTTGAAAATACGATGTGGGTTTTGGTATCTCCATAAAATTGCAAATCTGTGATAAACCGATCCAAGACGACCGTATCACTAAAATAAACCTTCAAAAGCATAGAATAATCTCCAGTGATACAGTCACACTCGATCACATTTGGGATGTCTGCGATATAGGCGTAGAAGGCTTCTTTATCTTTGGCATTCACTGCGCAATGGACATACGCTTTGATCAGATAACCAAGTTTTTGGTAGTCGATCAGTGCCTGATAAGAACGGATATAACCAAGGGTTTCAAGGTTTTGTACCCGCACAGAAACAGATGGCGACGAAATAAAGCATTGCTCTGCGATCTGTTTGACAGTGACTCGGGCATTTTGCTGCATGATGTTCAGTATCTTGCGATCTAAGTTATCCATAATCATCCCCCGTTCTCATTATTTTCTCAGTTTATCGAGAAAACAACAGAAGCGCAAGTTGCAGATTACACCCTATGTTAAATTTTCTAACATGAACGCTGAGATAATTGGAAATAGTGATAAGCAATCATCGCCCCACAAGCAAACAGACCACACCCAAAAAACATCATGTCAAAGCCAAAAAGACTGGCAATGATTCCCCACAAAAAAGCCCCACCTCCATAAGCTACATCTAAGGCTGCTGAAAATACCGCTGTCCCTTGCCCTCGCTGCTCCTCAGACACCGATTCTAATACAATCGTATTCATCACAGGCAATAAGCCGGCATAACCGACACCATAACAACTCGCGGCCAGAATCAAGCCACTGAGCTGTGTCGTAAATGGCAACAGACAAAAAGAAACCAAAATCAATAATAAACTGCCATAAATCAATGTAGCCGTTTGGATTTTGGCGACCAAACGTGGAAATACGACCCGTGTTGTGACCGTCATGATCGACATGACCGTAAAATAATAGCCTGCGCCGATAATTTCACGTTCAAGGGCATATTGTGCAATAAACGCCACCACGCCAGAATTGGCAAAGCATATCAAAAAAAGGATACCGCTAGGAAACACAACCGCTTTGATGCGAAGCAGTTCTCGTAACGATGATTTCGCTTCGCCAGAGTGCGTATTCCCCCGTGAAAAAGGCTGTTCTTTCAAGAATAAACTCAACAAAAAAGCCGTTCCACTCAACAAGACAGCCATCCGAAAAAGTGCAGGAAATCCATAATTTTCTACAACAGCAAGTCCTATCAACGGGCCGATGGCACTCGGCACAGCCTGGGCGATACTGAAATACCCCAATCCGACTGCTAATTTGCCTTCAGGAATCGTATCAACTGCCATCGTCGCCGCTGCTGTCGCTTGCAAACTATTGCCCACCCCTTGCAAGATGCGCAGACAAAAAAGCATCAATAGCCCCTGCAGCAGATTCAATAAACTAAAATCAATCAACAGGATGGCTAAGCCCATACAAAGCAAAACTTTGCGTCCATATCGATCCAATGCCACACCGATTGGCAAACGGCAAAACAAAGCAGATAGCCCCAAGACACCTACAATGGCGCCGGATACTGCTTTAGACCCACCCAAAGAAGCAACATATAACGGCAAGGTCCCCATTTGGGTCGTGATGGCTGTCATTGCTAGTGCTGTGACCACCATCACTAAGTAAAAATCTTTCGACCAAAGCCGACTAGAGCTGTTCACCTTTTCCATATTGTGCCTCGCTTCTATACAGCTAATTGAAAACGTACTTGTGTCAAAAATTGCTGTGTACGTTCTTCTTGCGGGTCTTCAAAAATTTCTTCTGGTGTTCCCGATTCTACCACCACACCATCCGCCATGAATATCACTTTATCCGCGACTTCTTGTGCAAATTGCATTTCATGCGTCACGATGATCATCGTTTGCCCACTATCAGCCAATTGCTTCATGACATTTAGGACATCACCGACAAGTTCTGGATCGAGCGCTGAAGTTGGTTCATCAAACAGTAATAATTCTGGCGTCAAAGCCATCGCTCTGGCGATACCTACACGTTGTTGCTGTCCGCCAGACAGTTGACTAGGATACATCATGGCTTTATCTGCCAAACCCACTTTTTCTAAGGCAGATAACGCTGCTTTTTCTGCCAGTTTTTTTGGAAAACGCCGTGGTGTGCGTAGTCCTTCCGCCACATTTTGCAACACATTCATGTGGTTGAACAGCTCATAGGATTGAAAGACCATCGCTGTTTTGCGGGCGATCTCCAATCGTTGGGTTTTGCCAATATGTGCGAGATCATACTGGAAGTCACCGATAGAATAACTACCCGCGTCAGGCTGCTCCAACAAATTCAAGCAACGCAAAAAGGTCGTTTTTCCAGAGCCGCTAGGACCAATGATGCACACAACTTCCCCACGTTCAATTTGTAAGCCAACATTTTTTAAGATGACTTGTTTATCGAAAGACTTCTTCAATCCTTTGATTTCTGCTTGCAGCATACTCCCACCCTTTCTTTTCTATCGCTCAAAGCGCGATCGTATTGGCAGATTGTCCTTCTAGCAAAATATCTGTTGCATTGTTCAAAGCTGTTTCTGCAATTTCTTGTACAGCCAATTGGGTATAATATGCAATATGCGGGGTCAAAAGCACATTTGGCAGTTGATTCAGCTGTTGATAATAAGGATTTTGATCCCACCCAACTGAAAAATACCGTTCTTCATTGGCGATAGCATCTAATACAGCACCAGACAAACTCCCTTGCGCGAGTGCAGCAATCAACGCATCCGTATCAACGATTCCGCCACGTGCCGTATTGACCAGACAACTGCCAGGCTTCATCTGTTCAAAAACAGATGCCGAAAATAGTCCTTCTGATGCTTTTGTCAGCGGGATATGTATCGACAAGACGTCCGATGCAGCAATCAAGGTCTCAAAGGACACATATTCGACAATCCCCTTCAACCGAGGATTTTCACTCCTACTAGTGGCAATCACATGTCCCCCCATATGATAAATCGCTTCTGCGACTACAGCACCGATTCGACCAGTGCCTAACAAACCGACTGTTACATCTTGTAGCTCCCGACCAATCACAGACCGTCGATCAAGTTTTCCTTTGATCATTGCTGGAATATTGCGTAAAGCCATCAAGATCGACATCACAGTGTAATGGCCCACCGATGTTGGGCTATAAGAAGGGACATTGGTGACCGTCAACTGATGCTTTTGCGCCCAGTCAAAACGAACACCGTCGACCCCCGTTGATTTGATCGATAACTGCTTCATCCCTAAAATATGCAAGCGTTGGTACAGGGACTCATCTTGCTGCATAGCCAGACTAGGATACAAACAGATGCCGTCGTGCCCTGCTGCCAAATGGATATTCTCCCAAGACAAGCCCTCCATTACGATCGTCACTGGTGTTTTGTGGATAAATTGCCACCGTTCGATATAAGCAATTTCCTCTTCACTTGCCCCGTAATAAATTAATTTCATTGGCAACACCTCCTAAATGGCCCCTTCATATGCTGGCGGCATAGCGTATTCCAACGCATCACCTAATAAAGCGATCCCTTGATCGATCTGTGCCAATGTCGGCTTCGTAAAATTCAGCCGAAATGAATGCTCATAGCCTTTTCCCGCAACACTCATGATATTGCCTGGAATGACCGCAACTTTCGCCTCATCCAGGTAATCATAGAACCGCTCTGCGTCCACCTCAGTCGATAGGAAACAGGTGATAAAATAGCCGCCTGTTGGTTTGATAAAGGTAAGTTTATCCGTTGGCAGTGCCTGTAATGCTTGCAGCATGCGGGCATATTTCTCTTGATACAACAAGGTCAATTGGGCCACATGACCTTCGAAATCATGATGATCCATATATTCGGCCAATACCACTTGCCAATAAAAATTGGTGTGGGAATCGGCGGATTGCTTGGCCAAAATCAATTTTTCCATTGCAGGACCAGCAGCCATCATAAAACCAATCCGGCTGCTGGGTGCCAAAATTTTTGAAAAAGATCCCGCATAAATGATTCGTCCTTCGGTATCTAATGTTTTCATCTTAGGGATCGGTGTACCTTCATACAACAACTCACCGTAAGGATCGTCTTCAAAAATCAGCACATCATATTGACACGCCAATGCATAAATGGCTTTACGTTTTTCCAATGGCATTGATATGCCTAGAGGGTTTTGGAAAGTGGGGATCAGATACAACATTTTCACTCTTGCGTCTGTTTTGAGGATTGTTTCTAAAGCGTCAAGATCCATTGATTCTGCTGCAAGATCCATCGGTACCGGCACTGGGATCGCCCCATATCCTTTGATGACATTCACCGCACCGGAAAATGTTTGCTCCTCGCATAACACCACATCGCCTTCATTACAAAATACTTTGACCGCCAAATCCATGGCTTGGGTCGAGCCCGAAACCACCAGCACCTCCTCTTCGTTATCGATATTTGACAATTGACGCAAACGTTCTTTGATCAAGGTCCGTAAGCGCGGATACCCTTCTGATGCTCCATACTGTAAGAAAGATTCAGGATCCGCTTCGCTATATAATTTTTGCGAGATCTCTTTCAATGTGGTCATTGGAAATGCTTCTGTCGGCGGAAATCCGTAAGCAAAGGAAATAGCTGCTGCAGACTCCATATTTTTTTTTGCATTCTCTCTTAATGGAGATGCTTCTAATTTCATGATACGTTGTGCGAATTGATAGGCCATTCTATTTCCTCCCTGCATAGTTGTTAGCCAGCCAGCTGCGTGGTAAAGCGGGCTAAAAAGGCTTTGGTTCGTTCTTCTTTGGTTTCCTCGAATACTTGTTGCGGTGTGCCTTGTTCAACAATATGTCCATTCTCCATGAAAACGACTTTGTCTGCTACTTCATACGCGAATTTCATTTCATGGGTCACCAATACCATGGTCGCACCGGTTTCCGCAATTTCTCTGAGCAGCGCCAATGTCTGTCCCACTAGTTCCGGATCCAATGCCGAGGTAGGTTCATCAAACAAGATGACCTTAGGATTCAACCCCAGCGCACGGGCGATCCCGATACGCTGCTGTTGTCCACCTGACAGTTGGCTAGGATAAAAATCTTGTCGTTCAGACAAACCGACTTGATCTAACAAAGCCTCTGCTGTTCGCAGGGCAGCTTCTTTGCTTTGTTTTTTGGTCACGATCAATGGCATCATGATATTTTCTTTGGCTGTTTTATTTTGAAACAAGGCATAATTTTGGAAAACCATCGCTGTTTGCCGTTGATGGGTCAATATTTCTTTTTTACTTGCTTTGTGCAATGTGGTGGTGGTTTCTCCCAATTGAATCACACCTTGATCTGCTCGTTCCAAAAAATTGAGACAACGCAAGAAGGTCGTTTTTCCCGAACCGGAAGGCCCCAATAAGACGACTACTTCGCCTTTAGCGACATCAAGATCAATCCCTTTTAACACTTCTTGTTTGCCGAATCGCTTATGGATATCTGTTACTTTCATCATAATGCGGCCCTCCTTAGTTTGCGCAACATCCGATTTTCCAGTAATTGTGCCCCTTTTTCGATGACCAAACTAATCAGCCAATAAATGATCGCAACAGCCACATACGCTTCTAAAAAACGATAATTTTGCTGGGCCGTGATCTTAGCTGCCGCAAAAACATCGACGACACTGACCATGGAAGCTAAGGCCGACGCTTTAACCAACGAGATCAGCAAATTGCTGAACATGGGCAATGAAATCGGCCAGGCTTGCGGGAGCAGCACACGACGGATCACTTGTACGTTCGTCATGCCGATCGATTTGGCTGCATCGAACTGCCCTTTTTTGACTGCCGCAAATGCGCCCCTGAAAATCTCGCTGCTATTGATAGCAGACATTAAACTCAAGGCGGCGATCGCTATCCAAACCATGTTGAAATCTTTAAATCGCAAAGTCCAATGCATCGACTCCGCCCAAATATCAAACTGTTTAGCAGAAATAAGATATAACGTTAAAATCACTAAAACCACTGGGACCCCTTTTAAGACCGTGACAATCACTTGCAGCACTGGTGCGAGGATCTTGATCCTATACAGACGAATCAAGGCGATGATCAACCCAACCACCGCGCCAATGACTAGTGCGGTCAACGCCATAAAAAGCGTCGTACCAATATAATGACTTGCTGTTTTCAGTGCTTCGATCATAATAGACAATTGAAAACTCATCGCCATTCCTCCCTATTCTGGGACGTAATCCCCATCTAGATATTTTTCTGATAATTCTTTGATCGTTCCATCTGCTTTCAATTCCTCTAACGCTGTATTGACCGCATCAATAAAGTCTTGATCCGTTTCTTTGTTGAACAATAAGTAGGCATCTGAGTTGTGGACTGGTTCGCTGCCGATCTCTAGATTTTCACTAAATGAATTGTTCCAATTATCGACTTGATATTCTGGTGCTAACGTTGCATCGACCGCACCTGAAGTGACTGCTTGTACGATTTGCTCGTTGTTGTATTCCCCATAAACCAATTCAAAAGCATCGGGATTTTCTGCCAGATAAGCCTCAGCCATTGCTGCTTGGTTGGTAGCAGTCGTCACATAGACTTTTTTCCCTGCTAAATCATCGAAGCTATCATAGACCGTACCGGCATCTGGATCAGAGACGATATACGTATCCCAGACCACATACCCAACATCCCCATAGACGAATTTTTCTTTCCGTTCATCATTGACTTCATATTCATAGGCAGCCATCTGGACTTTATTGCTTTCTAAATTTGATAAAGTCGTTGGGAAATCCGCCCCTTCAAAGGTAAAGGTATAATCAGTTAATTTTTCGTCGATTGCTTTAACGACGGCGACATCATAGCCATCATATTCACCATTTTCGTCTAAATACGCATATGGCAATGCTTCATTCCCGGTACCCACCTTGATTTCTGTTGCATCACTTGCACCACTGCTTGCAGTGTCGGCAGAACTGCTTCCGCAAGCCCCTAAAACCAAAAGTGTCACCAATGTACTTGCACCTAAAATCGTTCTTTTCATTTGAATTCCTCCCTTTCCCTCTACCCAAAATTTCCCTATGTTGTTTTGATTTTTTGCTGTTTTTTGGTCCATGATATCAGTGGTACTTTTGCTGTTTGTTGTTTTGTTTTCGAAAAACTCATCCGACGTTCCAGACCGGTGAAAACACGTTCTAAGAGGAAGCTTAAGGTAATAAACAAGATTGCCGCACCGACATAGCCTTCAAGTGTATGGAAGGTCACTGCGCCTATCGCTCGCGCTTTGCCGACAACATCCACGACCCCAATGGTAAAAGCCAGCGATGTGTCTTGCAGCAGTGCAATCGTAGTTGTACCAAATGCAGGTAATGCGACACGGACAACTTGCGGTAAAATCACTTGTCGATACATTTGTGTTTTCGTCAATCCGCAAGCAATGCTCGCTTCCTTCTGTGTGACCGGTACACTTAGAATCGCAGCCCGGAAAGTTTCAGACTGAAAGGCAGCAGTATTTAATCCGTAGGTGATATAGATGAAAATGATTTTGTTCCATGAAGAAACATCGATATGTATCATTTGTAATAAGGCGGGTACACCATAATACACCACATAAAGCTGGACCAATATCGGTGTGCCTCGAATAAATGAAACGAAGACTGCCGCCAGTTGACTGAGAAATGGCACTTTCTCGACACGAATAAATGCAAGCAAAATCCCTAAAAGCAAGCCTACGATTGTCGCTACGCCTACGATCATCAGCGTGACCGGCAAGGCACTTAAAATCTTTGGAAAATACTCCCAAACCAATTGCCATTGAAAAAATGCGGACATATCGTTCCCCCTCAATTTACAGTATATATTTTCAGAATTTTCTGATTTTTTACAACAATACCTTATTAAGTATAGATAGGCAATATATATCTGAGTTAAACTACAATTATTTTGAAAATCAGTTCTTTTATTAAAGAAAAAAAAGAAGAAAACGATAAAATCTTTATTCTATTTAATTGTAAAAAAATAAAATATAGTTTTGAATTCAAGCTTAAATTTGTTCGAGGCTATAATGAAATAAAAGCAGAAAAATCTTATTTAGCTAAGAAATATAGAGTGAAATTCAGAAATCAGGTGTGAGATTGGTCTAATACTTATCAACAATTAGGTGAATGAGGAATTCTGCAAAAACGTCAAATTCAAAGTTACTTTATTCATTTCAAGATAGATGCGATAGAGTTATATAACACAACTTAGCTAACCTATCTTTTTGTCCATAAAAATCTTGCCATTCCATTCTACACACCCTATTTTTCTGTCTAGTGTAGTGTTGCCGATTCAAACCATATAGCCTTTTGCATCATATCTACTTAATCATGACATCCGCTTTTTCGAGTTCCCTTATAGAACGGAATATAAGATATGCACTTATTTTCTAGTCCTACAGATAGATCCCCTCCCCAGGCTAAAATACTGAGTCCTATTCCACACTCTAACCGCATTATTTGGTCGCCGATTCAGGCTATGGTTCAGAAAGCAATTACCGTTATTTAGAAGATAAACTTTCTCAGCATACTGCACTTATTCCTTATGGAACGATGTTTAAAGAACAAAGCAAGAAATGGTAGACAGATTAATGAATTGGGTTTACGAGCCCAAGGAGGACTTTTACATCGACCCCAAAGGGGTACGATTCAATTTTCATGCCTACCGTCAACGAACAGATTCGGATGGCTTTACCCAAGATTTTAAAGAATACCAAGCAGAAAAAACGGATGCGAATCAAGCGTTCATTCCTGAAGCCTTAACCCCAAAGAGGAATCTGAGAAAGATCACTGTAAATCCGTCTTGGGAGTATTATAAAGAAAAACAAAAAGAACGTTTATCAACGCCTGACATTCAAAAAATATATGGCCGGAGAAAAGTCGACGTGGAAACAGTCTTCGGATTTATGAAGACTTGCTTGGGCTTCACTGGACACACGGTTCGAGGCTTAGAGAAAGTCAAAAAACAGACGGGTTTACTCATTACGGCAATCAATATGATGAAATTGACAAAAATAGGTACTTGAACTACTCAAAATGAGTAAATATCCACCCGTGAAACGGGTGGATATTTACTTTAGATATTAAAAAACATATAGTTCTCTAGTATGATTAAATCACGACAAAATAAACAACTTAGAGGACGATATGCTATATGAATGATCATCTATCAACTCAATCGTTGTAATGATTTGCGAAAATGGAACCTCTTCTTGTGTTTTGGAAGTGGAGACAGTGCAGGTTTGTTTTTTTATCTGTTTCGCACGCCTCATTTGTACACTGCTTAGAAAAATATTTGGACTCCATTAATTGAACCATCTCTGCCAAGACTCATGTTGCGTACACTCGTTGTCCTTGTGAATTCTTAAAAATTTTATTTAAATACGGACTGTAACCCCGATAAGCATTCTTTTTTCTAATTGTCAAGGGTTTCTGCTGGTTCTAGTCAAACGACCTAATTGATAACATCAGCTTCTCTTTGACCACTTAGAGTTAATATTATTTTAGGGATTGCACAAAATTATTGAGCACTCTCTAAAAAAAGTGTTTTAAGTAAATCTAATTACTTTACTTTAAAAATAAGTGAATGATTAGTAAAATCATTTAACTTATAGCCACAAAGCTCTTTATTATAAGATAGATAATCTTTTTCAACAATCTCCAAAACTTGTTCATCAGTAAACCCAAAGTCATCAATTGACACCAGAAGCTCCCTTAGTAAAACCAGCTTTGAATCGATACCTAAAATTTGTGGAATGATTTCCCAAAAATTACTCTCATGTAATCCTCTCACCGCTTGATTCATTATTTTTTTCTGGTCTTCAACATATTTTTTTATAAGTTTATGCTGGAACCATTTCTCTTCTTCAAACTGAAATTCTTTAATATATTGATCAATTCCATTCAACGTAGACACGTATCTATCAACTCCTCTTACTTTTTTTATTTATCATTTATTTCTTTTCCAAATCGGCACTCTTGAATACTAAGTATTACGTACTCAATTATTTTTATAATTCATATATGTTCTTTGAAGTCAGTAAACACCTTTAACTTTAAACTATAAAATTAGCTAGTTCAAACTTTTTATTTTTTAATGACCAAGATTTTCGTATGTATTCTTTTTAACTGCTTCTTCAGAAAAGGATACGGCACTATATGTTTCTGTAATATATTTCTTTCATACTGTAAAACATCATTGCATATAGCACCGAAAAACCTTACTTTTCTTTCCTCTTTTTCAATAGCCAAACTAATAGAATCAGACTGCATCCCAACAAGCTCATTAAAGAAATTGCACTTCCTGTTTGTGGGAGTGTATTCTGATTATCTATTTTTGATGGCTGGCTACCTTTTTCATTTTGTTCTGAACTTTCCGTTTCTTCTTTTTGATAAAATTGTACAACCGCTTGATTCTCATAAGTTGATGCTTCTACGTTAGTTAAAGGATTCAAACAATTCGTATAAAGAAAACTTACGCCAAAACAGAGTGCGATTATTTTTTTCTTCATTCGTTTCCTCCTAACGTAGGATCTCCTACTAGTTCCCAAGTTACTACTGAGTGATACGTTCCCCTATCAACTGGTGTATTCGACGGTAACGTCAATTGTACGCCTGTCAAAGATCCATTCATTGATTCCCCAATTTGAATCACTGTTGTCCCTTGTTCTCCTTCATACACCCCATTAGGATTGCTCATTGTCCCAACCAACTGCGGGGCTTGACTTAATACAATGTCTTTTGACGGAACCACAAACCAAGTATGAACCGTTTCTAGGACACTTAAACCTTTTAATGTCATCGTTGCACCAATCAACGCTTGTTTTTCTGTATTCACAAACGGACTAGCTGAAACATACATAGACCACTGTGTGGTATTGCTATAATCATTAATTGTGATGGTTGGTGCATGTTCACCTTTTGCTGCTACAACTTGTTGGCGACTGGATTGCTCAATATTTCCGAAATCAAAATTTCCATTTGTTATTTTAGTCAGTTCTAGTTGGCCAGGATTAACTGTGAAATCTACTTCATAGTTCATTGAAAAACTATATTTTTTATCCCTAGTTTGCGTGACTTTAATAATCGCTTGTCCTGATTCTCCTGGAATTAAATCATCCGTAGTAACTAGTTCATATGTGATTTCTTTTTCTTCTAAATCTGTAAAATCATCGTGAAATGTAAAAAATTCAGCTATTCTTCTTTGTAATTCCTCGGTTGAGTCATTCGCATCAAAAACCACATTATTAGTCGATAGTTGATTGACTCTTAGTAATTGATACCCACTTTCTGTAATCATATAAAGTGCTTCTTGCCACCCTACTGCTTCTCGGACAATGTTTTCGTTTCTAGAAATCCAGGTATTAGCTCCGTTGTAATTTTGACTAGCGTTTCCAAACCGATTAACACTCAAACCGATTACATCACCATAACTACTCTCTATATTTTTTAAATTGTTATTCCAATTTCCTACCACATTTCGTCGGCTCTGGTTCACAGTCCCCACTGATAGTCGATGAATTAGATTGTCGTAATGTTTATGATAAATAGAATACACAGGTCTTGAAGTTACTTGATTACTGTTGAGTGTGGACCCATATCCTTCTACAGCGATAAGAGATGGCTCGTTATCACTAATGTGGAGAGTGATTGCTCCAGTGCTGGCATCTGTTGCGGCTTCTTTAGAGAATATTGCGTTCCCCCATACGACTTCTACAGGAACATCTATTTGCAATTCTGATCCTGTGTCTAAATGTTTAACAGTTGCTTGTATTACTTGAGACTGCACAAGATTTGTATCTGGTTGATTTTTTATCGTTACTTCATAGTTATCGTAAGGTACCTCTACATTATTTAATGTTACATTTTTGACCATACCTCTCAATTGTTCATGCGAAAATACTCCACCTAATGGAATTGTTTGTGGAACTGCCACAGCTTCTAACAAGTTATCCGCATACACATAAGTCACTTCGGTAGTTCCTGGAATATAGTTTCCAGATGCTTCCCCTATGATTTTTTTAACATGAAATCCGTCTAAATGTAAAGCCTCTGTTGTGTATTCATCTCCTGGCCTTGCAATTGTTTGAGTAGATTCAGCTAATTGATTTCCAGATTCATCAATATGACTTACATTAAGTATCCCTGCTTTGGCCATTAAAGGCATACTCGATGTTACATCAGGGTCTCTTCTAACCATATCACCACGTGTATTTGCGATGAATCCTCCAAAAGTAAGTGCACCAAAATTGAAATATCCCTCTGCGGTAAGATCTATGTTATCAATAGTACTGACAATTCCGAAAATCTCAAGAGTTACCCATCCATTTCCCGGGGAACTATCTGCTCTTGTTCGAAAATCCACATGATCAGACGCAATGCTTGGAAAAAAAGCAGCACTGATATCATTTCCACGCGCATCAACCGCACGAACTCTAAAACCTGCAAACTGACTACTGATTCCATAGACACGAGCACTATTATACGCACCAGGATTCGCTCCGTTAAAAGCGGTAGTAAGTTCCATACTAATTGTAGCGATCGGAATCTGTTCATCTCTGTGCCAGTCATCTATTATGCCAGCTTCAATGCTAGATACTCTTTGGTTTCTTTGGACCTGATCTTCGGCATCCCGCTCAATAATCTCTTTAGTTAAGGGCTCTGTCGAATTTTCAACAATTGTTTGATCGGCCCCTTTAGGCGTTTCTGTCTCCGGCTCTTCTTCCTGCTGTTCCTGATCACTCTTAGATTCTTGGGTCTCTTCTTCATCAACTGCTTCACTCGTAGTTTCTTCGATCGCCGTAGCTATAACGATTACGGGTGATAAAAATTGAGTTGACAAAACTAGACTCAATACAAAAACAATTAGAATTTTTTTCATTGGACTAACCCTTTCTCTTTAGTTTCTATGCTGGAGAATAGGGGGAGTCCCCCTTATTCTCCAGTTGTATTCGTTGGATCCGCGACTAACTCCCAAACAAGTGCCGTTGAGTAGGCTGTGTCATTTTTCGTAGTATTGGCTGGAATACGTAAGACAACGCCATCAGTATGGCCTTCGCTATTCGCATTACCTAGAGCTAGTGTCCATGCACCAGCCCCTTGTGAAGCATTGGCTGTTGCCAGAGTTTGTGCAGTTTCTCCCAACACGATCTCATTTTGATTCACAACTGGCATAGCTGCTGTTGGATTTGCATAACGCAAACCACTCAAGGTGATCGTTGCGCCTTGCAGCTCATGCCCGCTTTCATCACTCAATTGTTTAGGTTGTGATACTTGTAACTCCCAGCCTAGTCGATCACTTCCCCGACGATCTTCCGTTGCGACAAATGGTACTCGTCCTTCTTCTGTTGTACCAGAAAACACCTGATCCAATCGCGCCTCTTGAACGATCTCACTGGAAACATTTTTAATTTTTCCAAAATCAAAGTTTGAAACATAGTTGATTCGTAGTTGGCCTGGATGAGGGTTCACTGGTACTTCAGGATAAATTTCTTCTCCTGGATTTTCTGGATCTGGAATCACCGGATTAGATGAATCATTTTCTAAAATAGTCACAGTTCCTTCTGTCCTTGCGTTTGTCGCATCTTCATACTCTGCTGCCTGACTAGTCAATGTCCCTAATCCCATACTTCCTGCTAAAATTGCCGCTGCTACTGTCATAGTTGTTTTCTTCATTGTTATTCCTCCAAATTTTGTTGTTTTTCGTACGTGTTGTTTCTTTTCTTCCTTCTTTCTAATTGATTTAGTATTTTTCCCCTTCCGGGTTCAGCTGGATGAACACTATAAACCAGCATGTTTCATTTTTTAAAGCAATTCACCTTTTTTTCGATTCATTCCAAGCCATCTGCCAAGAGTCAAGAGAACAAGAAGTCCGGCTCCTCCTAAAGTCAAGTACAAAAGATAAGGAGTCCCTTCATCAATATTTACTGCACTTTGATTTAACTGGCGGGCTTCTGACGCATCAATTGTAAAGTTTTCTTCAAATTGATATGTCTTCCCATCTGCAGTAACTTTCATTTTAAGAACATAATCACCAGCTTTCACCGGTCGATCCCCCGTTGGTATACCAAAATTAAAATTCGAATTGGGTGCCATACGCAGATCATAGGCATCGTACGTATAAATTGTTGCATTGCTTCTCTTTTCAACCACAGAAGATTCCACACTCATATTGCGAACAATCGCGGCTGCACTATTTTGAATATTGGCTTCAATAAAGTTCCGGTAATTTCGTTGGCCCGCTGTAATGCCTTTTAACTGTAAGTCATTCTCAACTGCTGCCCCGTCTTTTTGGTTTAACAAAACACCCACAGTGTACGCAACTTCATGAACCACGGTTTGTTCACTTGTATTTTTAACTTCTTCCGTAAATCGAATACCTCCAAGAATATCTCCTGTCCAGTCCTCTTCTGGGAATGAAACCACTGCTTTCAAGGTGACAGAACCTGACGCTGGAATCGTCCGTTGCGCTTCTTCAATCTTGACAAGTTGATCCATTCGATGGGTTAATGAAGAGTCGTATTTTTCTTCTTTCAAATAACTAGGAATACCATTTTCGTTGGTTGAAGCAGGATTCACCGCAGCTTTTACAGTAATCGTTTCATCAGTCGCATTATAAACTTTAATAGAAATTTCACGTTTTTCTCCCGGTTGACCAATGAAATGGTAATAACCTTGCGCATTCACATTTCCCTCCTCGTCAAACGTTTGAATCGAGAAATTATTCACATCATCTGCATAACCTGTTTGATGAAAAAAACCAAAGCACAGGATTACCATCAACAGAACCAACGGAACTGTGTGTTTTTTTTGTTCTTTTATTGTTTTCAATACAATTTCCTCATTTCTACTTCTTGTGCTTATTCAGTATATGTCCCTGACGCATTGTCTGGTGTTTTTAATACAAACTAGCCGGAGATCTCTTTTGATTCATTATTATGTGGCAATTCGACTCTCCACTCAAAAATTGACTGACCTGCTAGTTGGTTAGCACTAGAATCATGATACTTATCAGTCACAGGTGCAGCGTTACTTCATTCGTAAACACAAACGATTTACTTGTAAACGTTCTGGACTCTTTTGTTTAACATCCGTTTTGCAACAACACATTACTTTATATCAATCCTTTAGCCAATTTTTCATTTTTCTCCCCAAAATTGCCTTTATATATTAAGAAAGGTTAGGACTTATGAATAATATTTTGACGATACATGCTTCCGAAATTGTCCCTATTACTTTTATAATTTATATATCTAACTAATTCTCCTATTTATTTTTTCTTGTTTCTAAAGAATAATGTACTAACAACAGATAAAAGAACAGCGCCTTCTCTTTGATATAGCAAATTCGATGTAGATCCCTTCTTAGGAAAACTCATATTTAAATTTTCTTTACTAGTTGCTTTTGTTACTCTCATTGCTGTTTTCTAGTTTGTATCAGTATTTACTTATTCTTGTTTATTTAAGTGGTTTGTATTTTATTACAATTTACTTCTATTTTGATAATGAATTTCATATTGATTAGCTTTTGTCGTATCTGCTATCCCGGTAACTACTACATCTTTCAGAGTTATTCATTTTCCGTTTTTATCTGTCGATAAAACAAATTTGTCTGCCGATTTCCATTTGGCCATACATATATAGTGCTGTCTTAACAGCAATTCTCGTTTTTTATTCTTTATATTCCTCTGTTTCAACTATTTATTCATTTAATGAAACTGTCTGACTCTCAAAGACCTCTGTTTCCACAATATTCGCTTCAATCTCATTTCAACTACATTCATTCACTTTATTAATCTTTGGTTCACTTCTTAGTTCAGTTGTTTCGCTTTCTTTAACGACAAATACTTTCTTTTCAGTCATATCTTCTTGAACAACCTCGGAAGTTTCTTTAATCTTTTCAGATTCCAATATATCTGAGACAGCTGATAATGGCCAAACAACTTAGGTATTCACTAATGAACCAATCACTATGTAGTTCAGTCCCTTTAGACTAGTTTTCTTCGTGTCCTCCCATTAAATTGTTATATTTTTGTATAATTTTAGAAGAAATTCTTTTACCTATTTCTAAATTTTCGCCATTAAAGAAAATTAGCGTATTGCTAGAGCGATTTATTTTTTTTATTTGCTTTAGATTTATAATGTAGAATCTAAAAACCATAAAATATTCAGGCAATTCTATTTTTTTTACTTCCTTTATCGCTGTATGAACGTAATCGATTGATTTTGATTGATGAATTTCGATTCTATTTCTCTCTCCTTAATCGTTGTGATGAAATTTACACTATCAATATCAAAAAAACACTTCCTTTTA
>NZ_VHIL01000027.1:0-21368 GCF_006491895.1 Enterococcus sp. OL5 | reverse complement strand
TTTATTCATACAGGTTTGCAAATCTTGATTTATCTATTGATGTTCAACCATGTTAAATTTAACCTCGTCAAAAGCAATAAACTTTCGTCAAAAAACATCATATTTTAGTTCTTATTTAGGTATTTAGAGAGTTTGCTTCGAATAGGTTGTTCCAATAAGGACTAAGACTGATATTTTTCGAGGGAGTAAGAAAGGGTGACTGGTAAAAACGTGAAATGAATCTTTAAAGTACAAGAGAAAGAATAGAGAAAAAGGAGTTACTTATGAATAACAAATTTAGTAAAAAAGTCACAGGTTTATTGTTGATCAGTCATTTAACATTATCGGCGCTGCCAATAAATGCGATGGCGACAGAAAAAGCTTCCGATTCCTTAGAAGCTCCTCAAGAGAGAGTAGAAGCACCCAATCTATTATCGGATGGTGAAACGACGCAAGACTTAGGCAATGAGATCACCGCGACCAATGATCAAGAAAATCAGGAAACCGATAGTTCTTCTATTGAAAGTGAAGAAGCTCAAACAGAAGCATCTACTGAGAACTCTTCAGAAAATAATGAAGCTGCAGAAAATGAGGAACAAACAGACGCATCAAATGGAGAAAATTCCGAAAATAGTTCTGATGACTCATCGGAAAACGCTGCCGAAACCCGTTCAACAAGGGCAAGTGTCCAAGTAACGTCTGATGCTGAATTACGGACAGCATTAGCCAATGCGACCGTTACACAAATCAGCTTAGCCAATAACATCACGATGACTAGTAGTGTGACATGGACAGGGACGACCAAAACGATTGAAGGGAATGGTCATACGTTAACCTTCGGGAATAATGTTCGGTTGTATGGAAATACGGTGAATCAAGGATTAAGTATCAGAAATGTGAGAATCGTAGCCCATGCAACAAATACGATCTATCAAAATAGAACGTCCAGTGTTTCCTTTACAAACGTTACTCATGAAAATAGTCATGCAACAGGGCGTTTACTCTATTTAGCCGCTAGCAATTCTTCAGCTAATTTCTTTGGCGAAAACCGATTAGATGCAGGTTCCTTGATTTGGGCTACTTCGAATGTCCGGATGAATATCGGCAGTGGTGCTTCTGTAGTTGCAAATAACAACGGAACAGCTCGTGCGATTTATCTTGCAAGTGGTGGTCGAATTGATTTAGGTGAAGGCAGCTTATTAGATGTTACTCAAAACAATCCTTCAAATACAGCAAAAGCAGTCTTGATCGAAGGAAGTGCCTCAAGCGTAGTAGTTAATTCGAATGCAACGTTTAAGATCACAAGTGCACCAAATACGCAAAAAACACAAGAAGCCTTGGGATTACGAGGTGCTTTGACCGTATTATCTGGGGGAACACTGGATGTCGTGGGAAGAAGCACGTATTCAACGGTAAACGTTGGACAATCAAGCACTTTCCATGAAGGATCAAATGTACGAATCCAAAACAATCATACCAATGGAACCGCAATTGGGTCCTATCCAGGAACAACGAACTACACGATTCACTCATCGACAGGAATGCAAACTTGGAGAAGATCAGCTGATTTTTCAGGAGAGCCCAGCTTTAATTATCCAGAGTTTAGACAAGGTTCTTTCTCACTAAATACTTATACGAACAAACAAGTTACTTCGCGAATTGAATCCAATGACTCAATCTTCAACTCAACATTCAATAGTTCTCAAATCGGAAAAATCGCTTTTGGTGACTTTGTGGATACCGCAACGATTCAACAAACGACCATTGACGACTTAACCACAAGCTCAACGCACATTACGGGACGAGCTGAGCCAAATGCCGATTTAGCAGTCACTATTGAAGGACAAGGAAGTTTGACGGGACGCGTTGCAAGTGATGGAACTTATCAATTTGCGATTCCGAACGCACCGTTAGCAGTTGGAACAAAAGTGACTGTTACCGCAACGGCCAATGGTATCCAATCGGTTGCAGAAACAGTTGTAGAAGATAGTGAAAAAGAAACGATTGCCGAAACAACGATTTCCAATCTAAATACTGACTCCACAAGTGTGACGGGAACGGCTGAGCCGAATGCTGAGATTACGATCAAAGCCGGTGACACGATCATTGCGAATGGACGAGTGGGTAGTGATGGTATCTATGCATTGACGATTGAGAAGCAACAAGCTGGTACGGTAGTCACCGCCCAAGCAACCTTAAATGGCATTTCATCAAATATTGCGGAAACCATGGTTGAGCGCGCAACGATCGCCGAAACAACGTTGAATCAAGTGACAACCACAGACACGACTGTTAGTGGAACAGCCGAACCAGATGCACATGTGGAAATTACTATAGGCGATTCTGAAACGAAAAATGCCACTGTTGACAGTGAGGGCAATTTTGAAGTAGAGATTGATCAACAAGCAGCGGGAACAATTATTACTGCTCAAGCAAGCATTGACGGATTGCAATCAAATATTGCTTCAACGATCGTTGTCACTGATCCAGCAAACACCGAAGGCACGATCACACCAGATACCTACAATGTTTCCTCTGGCGATCAATTCCTGAGAGGAACGTATACCGGTGATGTTGCTTCTGCCCGTGTGTATGTAAATGGGTCATCCGTTCGTGGTGGGAATTTTGCTGATGGTTCGTTCGAATTCTTTATCGGCAATCGCATCCAATCCGTAGATGATGTCGTAGAAATCGAAGCCTTGGATCAATATGGCAAAGTACTTGATCGGACAACTGTTGAATTGACTAGAGATTTGGCTGGTACGATCACACCGGATCAATACCGAGTTGGTGAAACCATGATTACAGGGACCTTTACGGGTGATGTCAACTTTGCCCGTTTAGTGATCAATGGCACGCCTTCTAATGCATGGGGTGGTACCTTCAATGCCGATGGCACCTTCTCGTTTTATGTAGCGAACCTTGGGATCAAAGCGGGCGACAAAGTTGAGATCCAAGCGCTGAATCGTCAAATCAATGGCAACACGGAAGCCATCGAAGTGCTAGAAACCAAAGAAGTAACAGTGATTGATCAACTTCAAGGGACGATCACACCAGATAAATACAATTACACTGATACCACGATTACGGGAACCTTTACGGGGGATATCAATTTTGCCAACTTGGTGATTGATGGACAATCGGTAGGTAACTGGGGTGGTACCTTCAATAAAGAGACGGGTCGCTTTGAATTCTTTGTTCACGCACAATTTAGAGACCAGATCAGAACAGCAGCGAAAGTTGAATTACAAACTTACCATCGTGAAACAGTCGATGGACAAACGATTGATCATAAGCTGGTGTTGCAGCCGGTAGAAATCGTCAAAGCAACAGGTTCGATTCAACCAGCAGCCTTCAAAGTGACAGATAGTGAAATTACCGGAACCTTTACTGGTAATGTGAATTTCGCCAACTTGATCGTTGATGGGCGTTCAGTTTCATGGGGTGGTACCTTTAACACAACAGACCAAACCTTTACTTACTTTGTCAATCAAGATACACGTAATTTAATTCGCGATGCAAAAACAGTTGAATTGGTTGCTTACCATCGGGAGGTTGTTAATGGCCGTCCAGTGGACACCGAATTGGATCGCAGTGTAGTCACTATCGATAAAGAATTTATTGGTACGATTACACCAGACCCATACAAGCTGGGTGACAGAACCATTACGGGAACCTATACAGGAGATGACATCAACTTTGGACGACTTGAAATTGATGGCATGATTCTGTGGGTAAGTGGTTTTGCGGATGGCACGTTTACCGCTTATTTGAACCAAGAACAAGCCAACCGCGTGACGAAAGACAGCAAGATGACGATCCATGCATTGCATCGCTTTGCTGACCTAAGCACACGAGAAATCGCACAAGCAACCGTTTCGATCACAGAATAAGAAACAAAAACTACGAGAGACCCTTGTACCTTGCCTGTTGCAAGGGTCTCTTCATTGATAGAAAGAGAGAAAGCAAATGAACATGAAGAAAAAAATCGTTACCTTCTTTAGCCTTGCCCTTATGGGGAGTTTTTTAGCGGCTTGCTCGACGGATGACCAAGCAAAGACGGATACTACCCAAGGCAGCGAACCGATTGAACAAATCACGGACCAAAGCAATGCCGAGCCGCAATCGATCATTGGTGGATTAAAGATCATCATCGACAAACAAGAAATCAATCAAAAGAAAACAGAAGATGGGGAACAAGTTTTACATACATTTACCATCACAGCAGAAAATATGGGGTCAGTTGCCGCAGGGTTAGGTTCAATTGATTTCCTGCTAGAAACCGAGGATGGGGAACTTCTTGAACTTGATCATACTATGGCGATGTTTGGCAATGAGATCGCTGTAGGTGAAACCATCACTGGACAAGTTTCCTTTGCTTTAGAAGAAGGGCAAGTGGCGAAAAAATTGATTTATAAGCCTGGAGAAGAACAATTGGCAGAATGGGATGTTAAGAGCGAATGAAGGTAAACGTTATTGGATTGGGGTATATCGGGTTGCCCACAGCACTTACTTTTGCAAACCATGGGATTGAAGTCGTTGGGGTTGATGTGTCAGAAACAGTCGTTCAATCACTTCAAGCCGGTCAGGCACCAATCGAAGAACCCGACATTGATCGCTATCTAGCACAAGCTTTAGCTAAAAAGACATTCAAGGCACAGTTGGTACCAGAAAAAGCGGATGTCTTTATTATTGCCGTACCAACGCCAAATATCGCCGATCAATTTGGTAGTTGCGACTTGTCCTACGTCAAAGCGGCGATGGCTGCTATCCTACCCTATCTTGAACAAGGCAACACTGTCATTGTTGAATCGACCATTCAACCTCGCACGATGGAGGACATCGTTGGACCGTTTTTTGAAGCAGCAGGCTATATCATTGGAGAAGAACTCTATTTGTTGCATTGCCCAGAACGAGTTTTGCCAGGGAAAATCTTTGAAGAGCTGGTGATGAACAACCGAATCATTGGTGGCATGACGAGCGCTTGTACCCAACAAGGCAAACGCATTTATCAGACCTTCGTCAAAGGAAACGTGCTGGAGACTTCTGCAAGTATCGCTGAGCTATCGAAATTGATGGAAAACACCTATCGGGACCTGAACATTGCACTAGCCAATGAATTGGTCCAAATTGGGGATCGCCTAAACATTGATGCACTCCAAGTGATTGCGTTAGCCAATCAGCATCCACGGGTCAATATCCATCAACCAGGACCTGGTGTCGGAGGCCATTGCTTAGCGGTTGATCCATATTTTGTGGTTGCGGCAGCACCTGAAGACGCAAAGTTGATTCAGTTGGGGCGGATGATCAATACAGAGATGCCTGAATTCATTATAAAAAAAGTCGAAGAGATTTTAGCAATCCATGGCGGAAACAAGATCGCGGTCTTAGGGTTGGCTTATAAAGGCAATATTGACGATGCCAGAGAAAGTCCGGCAATTGAGATCGCCAAAAGACTGAAACAAAAGAAAGCACTGCAAGTCACCACTTATGACCCCTATGTCGCCACTTCTGATGTTGCACATCTCGAAGTAGCACTAACAGACAGTGATCTGGCATTGATCCTCTGTGACCATGATGCTTTTAAAGACATAGCGCCAGCCGCCATTCAAGCGATGAAACAAAAAATCGTTTTTGACACGAAAAATATTGTGACAGATAAAACGAGGTTCGATGCTGCCTATTCTCTTGGGTCATTACCAAGCGTCCAGTAAATGGTTTGATTGCTATTTATGTTATTGAAAGGGAAAACCAATGAATAAAGAAATAAACACAAAAAAATTGAAGCAAGTTTTTCAGCAAAGAATAGGCTGGATCCTCATGATCATTAGTGTTCCCTTACTAGCGATGTTGCTTTATCTAACCCTGTTTGCTGAACCCATTTATCAAAAAAGTGCACAGTTGCTGATTAGTCAGTCAGAAACGGCAGCTGGCAATCGTCTGGAAAACCAGACGATTCAGGCAGACCTTCAGCTCGTCAGTACCTATAGCACCATCATCATGAGTCCTCGCATCTTAAATGAAGTCAGTGAGGCGCTAGAGGGAAGCTATGATGTGGCTGAACTGTCAGAGATTTTGAGTGTATCGAATGCCACTAACTCGCAGATCATTGAGATCAATGCCTACCATCAAAGTCCGAAGATCGCAGCGAAGATCGCCAATACGACCGCAAATGTTTTTAGTGAAGAGATCCCTAAGATCATGAACATTGATAATGTCACGATTTTGGCAGAAGGAGCCGTTTTACCGCAAGAAACGCCAGCTCGTCCAAACAAATTTTTGTTGTACAGTTTGACCGCTTTTTTAAGTCTTCTTTTCGCTTTTACGTATGTGTTCCTCCTGTTGGTTTTTGAGCGCAGTTTTGCTTCAAATACTGAAATCGAAGAGGTCTTAGGGGTAAAAGTCATCGGTGAGATAAGCAAAGAAAAACGAGTTGCTTCGTTTAAAACCATCCAGTCGAGAAGCCTTAGAGGAAGGAAGCGTGTGTGATGCGTAGCATGAAGGAAAATTACTCCATCATCAGCGAACAAGTAAAATTGATTCGCGAAAATGTCGACTATTTATGCCAACAACAAGATGCCCAAACGATTTTGATCACTTCAGGAGAAAGCGGTACGGGAAAATCCACGGTCTCAGCAAATTTGGCGGTCGCCTATGCCCAAAAAGGCAACCGAACCTTATTGATTGATGCGGATCTGCGTAAGCCCACCCAACATCATTTGTTTTCACAAGAAATGCATGTGGGTTTGTCCAATTATATTCGACGGGCTGTCTCCATCGAAAGCTGTGTCCAACAAGTGATTTTAGAAGATTGCGAATTTTCAATCATTACTAGTGGAGCTATCATGTCAAATCCCAATGATCTGCTCGCTTCTTCGAAAATGACCGCAGCTTTGCAAGAGGTCAAACAACTATACGATGTGGTCATTATTGATACACCACCAGTCAATGTCGTTTCTGATGCCTTGATCTTAGCCAAGAAAGTTGATGGTGTACTTTTAGTTGTTCATGCGGATAAAACGAACAAGCAATCCGCAAAAAATGCCGTCAAAAAACTGCGCCTTGTCAACGCAAACATCTTAGGTGTCGTCGTGAATGGCACGGATACAGCCGAAAATTACTATTATTAAGGAGGGGAACTTTGTGGAAAGACCCGCTTTAGACAAACAGCCAACAGTTCGGGTTACTGGCTATGTACGTTGGAAACGATCAATAGAAACCATCTTTAGCTTGGGCTTATTAGTCATCCTTAGCCCGCTGTTACTGCTGATTTGTATAGGGATCAAATTTTCTAACTGGCACGCACCGATCATTTTTAAGCAAGTCCGTGTTGGGAAAAATGAGTCCACGTTTGTGATGTACAAATTTCGAACGATGGTACCTGATGCCGATCAATTATTAGGACAGTATCTTGATAAAAACGAAATTGAAGGGGCCATGTTTAAACTAAAAAAAGATCCACGAGTGACGCGGCTAGGCCGTTTGTTGAGAAAAACGAGTCTTGATGAATTGCCCCAACTGATCAATGTCTTGAAAGGGGAGATGGCACTGATTGGTCCCCGTCCTCCTTTAGAAAGAGAAGTCATCAGCTATTCAGAAAAAGACAAGCAACGATTGTCTGTCACACCCGGTTGCACAGGGTTGTGGCAAGTCAGTGGACGAAACGAATTAAGCTTTCAGGAGATGGTCGCATTGGATCTTTATTACATCAATAACCTAAGCTGGTTATTGGACTTGAAAATTATTATGAAAACGATTGGCGTTGTTTTCTTACCCAAAGGAGCATTCTAATGGAGCAACAAACACGTGTGTCACTTTTAGGAAGCAATCTAGATTCTCTAAGTTTTCAAGAAACCATTTCTAAAATCGAGGCAATGATCGAACAAGGGGGCCCCGCACAACATGTTTCAATTAACGCGGGAAAAATAAACTTGATGCGCAATGATCCCTCGTTGCGATCGATCGTCAATCGGGCAGCTTTGATCACGGCTGATGGCCAGTCGATTGTCTGGGCAGCGAAATATTTAGGTTGTCCTGTACCAGAAAGGGTAACGGGCATCGATCTTTTTCGCGAACTCGTCAAGCTAGCAGCAGAAAAAGGCTGGCGGCCTTATTACTTAGGAGCAACTGCGGAAGTCGTAGAAGCCGTCGTCAAACATGACCAACAGCTTTATCCCAACCTCAACATAGCGGGTTTTCACCATGGTTATTTTTCCGAAGACGAATCATTGTATGTGGCAAAAGAGATTGCACGGACGCAACCAGACTTGCTGTTTGTCGCTTTTTCTAGTCCGCAAAAAGAGATTTGGCTCGATACATTCAGCGAAGTATTGCAAGTGCCCTTTGCGATGGGGGTTGGCGGCAGCTTTGATATCGTCGCAGGCAAAACCAAACGGGCACCTTTGTGGATGCAGCGGGCAGGGTTGGAATGGTTTTATCGCTTTGCTCAAGAGCCAGTTAGGATGTTTGATCGCTATATCATAGGAAATTTGCGCTTTTTACAGTATGTGTGGGGAGAAAAAAGAAGAAACGCATGAAATCAAAACAGCAAAGCCATCACCGCTTCTTTCTGGGGATTGTGGCCATTTTTCCGATAATCGACGTCTTAAACGGTTTATTTCTAAGTCTGGGCATTCCTTTTCCCGTTGGCGTGTTCTACCGTCTGCTGTTCTTTTTGTTCTTAGTGATTATGATCGTGGCAGAAAAGATTCCCCTTAGCTACTATACGTATTTAACGTATGGGTTTATCGCTGTGACACTTACGCTTTTTCTGTTACAAGCGCTTTTTTTGGAGTACAGCTGGCAATGGGTGATTGAGGATCTATCGGTGTATATCAAATACCTCTTATGGGTACTGATTCCTTATTATGTCTATCAACGAAAAAACGACTTCTTCAAACTGCACTATGACAGCTTGTTTATTTTTATTAGTGTCTGCTTCACCTTGGGGCTACTGATTCCCTATTTTTTAGGGTTAGGCTACCAAACTTATGACAATTCTGATGCTGGGTATAAAGGCTATTTCTTTGCCAATAATGATACGAGCTTTGCCTTTATTGTTTCCATCACCTTTACAGTCCAGGCACTAATTGTTTCGATCAAAGAACAGACCCATAAGTTTTCGTTGTTTTTGGCTAGTTTATTCGCTGGAAATTTTGTCTGTTTGGTCTTGGTCGGTACGAAAACCGGCGTGTTTTATGGTGTCGGTGTCTTGTTCTATCTTTTAATCCGATTGGTGCTAGGTATTGATCGTAAAGCATTCCTGCAACAACTGTTTATCTGGTTTATGAGTTTTATGACGATTGCTTGGCTGCTTATTCAAGGACTACCATTGCTGATCCAAGCCGTCGAAGGAACCTATCTACGCATGGTGTATTTTTATCATCTTTTCGATGGAGACTTGATCCGCTTATTTTCTAGTTCAAGAAGTGATTTTTTGATTGGTGGGATGAACGCCTTCTTAAATGATGAGGCTCGTCACTTTACCATGATCTTTGGCCAAGGCTTTGAATACCGGTTGGCCCACTTTGGTCGTCTTGGCTTAATTGAAATGGACTTCTTCGACACCCTTTTCGGGCAAGGCCTACTAGGAATAGCGTTATTGCTGCTGATGCTCGCCTATTTTGTTTACTTAGCCTTTCAGCCGAAAAAGCGATCGGTTTATAGCTTTGCCTTGATCGTGGTGCTTTTTTATAGTTTTTTTGCTGGGCATGTTTTGTATTCGGCATTGTCTTCCACCTTTTTAGGATTGATTTGTGGAGGCATTATTTTAACAGAGAAAGAGTGAACAACTGATTGAAAAAATTACTTTTGAGGCTGGGCTTCTTCTCCCTCGGTTCGTTAGGTTCGGCGGTTTTAAACCTGGTGCTTTTGCCCGTAACGACCAGCTTTTTGACACCCGAAGAATATGGGAAGACCAGTATGTTTTTCCTGGCACAGACCTTTTTGATATACGTGATCTATCTCGGCTTCGACCAAGCCTTCACGAGGGAATACCATGACCACGAAAACAAACGCGAGTTGCTGCAACAAGCGATGCTCGTCCCGCTGCTCGGATCGCTGATCTTCCAGCTGATCCTAGTGGTTTTTGCCGCACCGTTTTCGCAGCTTTTGTTTGAATCTCCACAGTACACCCGTGCGATTTATTTATTTGCTCTCTCGTCGGGACTACTGATTTTTGAACGGTTTCTTTTATTAACGGTTCGAATGCAAAACAAAGCGATCCAGTTCTCCGTTTACAGTATTTTGGTGAAATTCATGGTCTTGTTCATCACGTTGCTGTTTCTCTTTTTTGGTCCGCCGACGTTCATTACGGTGGTCTATGGCATGCTTCTAGGACAAATCATCGGTGATTGTCTGTTGGTTCTGGCAAACCTGGCGCTTTTTAGGCCGCTCATTCGCCAAATCGATCGCAACCTGATCAAGAAGCTAAGTCGTTTTGGCTTGCCAACCGTGGTCGGTACGTTTCTCTATAGCCTATTAATGATTATCGACAAAATGATGCTGCGCTATTTTGCTGATTTTGCCGCTTTGGGCATCTACACGGCTGCATTCAAAGTGGCAAGTGCCTTGATGATTCTACAAGTTAGTTTTGCCAATTTTTGGATTCCCACCTCCTATGAATGGTTCAAAAAAGGCAAACCATTGATTTATTACGAGCGAGTCAGTCACTTTATCATGTTCGTCTTGGCGATTTTCTTTTTAATGATGGTCTTTTTCAAAGAAACGATCGTCATCTTATTGTCGCAAGACTACTCAGAGGCCCAGTACTTGTTTCCCTTATTATGTTTTTATCCCTTGATGATGACGATCAGTGAAACGACCAATCTCGGGATCGTTTTTTATAAGAAAAGTCATTTGAATATTGCTGCCTCTTTGCTGGCGGTCTTAGCCGCCTCCCTTGGTCATCTCCTACTCGTACCGACAATTGGCGCCACAGGAGCGGCTTGTGCTACGGCATTAGGGTACTTGGTCTTCTTTTTTGCCCGTACATATTTTTCGATGACCTATTGGCAGGGATTCTCAGTCAAACGCCAAATCAGCCTTTCGATCATGCTGTATTGCTTTGCGCTGTTTACGGCATTCAATCGGACTCTTTGGCTGGAAAAGAGCCTCGTTTTGCTGCTGATGCTCTTCGTCGTTGTTCTTTATCGCAAGGAACTAAAGCAGGTAACTAGATTTGTACAAGAAAGGAAAATCAACAAAGCATGAATATCTTACTTATCGGTCCAGATCCAGCAGCAAAAGGGGGGATCGCAACGGTCATTCATAATTTCCAAAAAGCACAAGCGCCAGAGGACGTGCGTTTCATCATTCATACGACCTGGTCGGAAAAAGGAAAATATTGGACGCAGTTCAAAGCGTTTCTTACCTTTCGTCGGCATATCAAAAAAGAAAGGTGCCAGATCCTTCATTTCCACGTCGCGCAAAAGGGCAGTTTCTATCGCAAGAGTTTGCTGTTGTTGCTAGCACCAAAACATTGCAAGACGATTTTTCATATGCATGCTTCGCAATTTGATCAGTTTTATCAAAACAGTCCTTCATGGGCAAAGTGGTGGATCCGTTTTACGTTATCACGGGTAGATCAGCTTGTAGTACTAAGTAGCAGCTGGGCAGCATTCTACCAAACAATTACGGATACCTCGATCGAGGTCTTGCCAAATGCCGTAGAGGTGCCGGAGGAATCCGTTTATGACCCCACCGCAAAATGGGTCATTACTCTTGGCAGGATCGGGCAAAGAAAAGGCAGTTTTGATCTGTTGGCAGTTGCCAAAGCAATGGCTATTTCCTTCCCTGAGGTTCGCTTTATGTTGTTTGGGGATCAAGAAAATCAACAAGTTGCCCAGCAGCTCCAAGAAGAAGCCCTGACCAATGTGTTCTTAAATGAGTGGGTAGCAACCGATGCGTTACCAGCTGTTTTTCGCAAGGCTGCCGTCCATTTTCTCCCTTCTTATCACGAAGGCTTGCCGATGGCGATTTTAGAAACCATGGCAGCAGGTATCCCCAATGTAGCGACCAATGTCGGGGGAATCCCGGAGTTGATCCACTCAGGTGAAAATGGCTACCTAGTAGCTGCCGGTGATACTCAAGCAATGATCGAGACATTGAGTGAACTGTTACAAAACGAGGAACGACGAACGAATCTCAGTCAACAGGCCAGAGAAACGATCAAAAAAAACTATGCGTTAACGCCGTATATGACGAGTTGGCATAAGATCTACAAAAAGCAACTTGATTAATGCACAAATTGCTGAAAAAAGGAGAAGTAAGATGCAAAAAATAAAGGTATTATCTATTTTTGGTACACGACCCGAAGCAATCAAAATGGCACCGGTCATCAAGAAACTAGCAAACGATCCACGATTTCTATCGAAGATCATCGTGACAGGGCAACACCGAGAAATGCTTGAACAAACGTTAGCAGCGTTTGAGCTGACTCCTGATTACGACTTGGCTATCATGCGAGAAAATCAAACCTTGACCAGTATCACCAGTCGTATTCTAGAAGGTCTCGAAGGTATTTTTCAATCAGAAGAACCAGACGTGGTGTTGGTTCATGGCGATACGACGACGGCAGTCGCAGCTGCGCTGGCCGCTTTTTATCAGCAGATCTTGATTGGTCATGTGGAGGCGGGGCTGCGAACAGGTAACAAGAATGATCCGTTTCCGGAAGAAATGAATCGCCGGTTGATTGATCAACTAGCGGATTTTCTCTTTGCACCGACGGATCAAAGCCGTGCCAATCTCTTAAAAGAAAGCCACCCACAAGACCGTATTGTAGTCACGGGCAATACGTCCATCGACGCTTTGTACCATACGTTGGCACAAAAAAAAGAGCGAAAACCAATCAGAGAGAAAAAAAACCTCTTAGTTACGATGCATCGACGAGAAAACATTGGGCAACCCATGGAACAAGTCTTTCGTGCACTAAAACGCATCGCTGTTGCTTATCCAGATCTGACGATCGTCTTTCCCATGCATAAAAATCCCCGCGTCCGTACACTTGCCCAGCACTATTTAGAAGGGCAGCAAAACATTCAACTGATTGAACCATTGGATGCCCCTGCATTCTATCAGTTACTGGCAGGCAGCTACCTTGTTTTGACCGATTCAGGAGGGATTCAAGAAGAAGCACCCTCCTTGGGTATCCCCGTCTTGATCGTACGTGAAACGACGGAACGCCCAGAAGGGGTGGTAGCAGGGACTTTGAAACTGATTGGCACTCAAGAAGACCGTGTGTATTCAGAAATCGTTCATTTATTGTCAGATAAGGCAGCGTACAAACAAATGGCACAAGCCAAGAATCCCTATGGAGACGGGCAAGCGAGCGAGCGGATCGTGGCTGAATTAAAAAGTTATTTCGAGTAGAGGAAGGCGAATCTATGAGACAATTCCAATCATCTTTTGTCATTAGTAAAACGACACTAAGGTGGCTACATCTGCTAGAACACATGGAGCATGCCTCTCACGTACCAATTCGTGGGTTGTCAAAAGTGATCAAAAGCTCTAGTCGAACCATTATTGAAGATCTACAAAATATAAAGGATTACTTCGAAGCCTCGATTGAAATGGAGACGACAAATAGTGGGTATCAGTTACAAATTATTGATGCAGAGAGCTACTTAGAAAAAAAGCGGAATTTAATCAGTAATGAACCGTTGTTTCGCATCTTTGAGAGCATTTTCTTAGGTGAAATATTGACAATCAATGAATGGTCAGACATTTTGTTTATTTCTCCTGCCACACTGATGCGTTATTTCAGAAAGATTGATCCCATTTTAGCGCAATATCAATTGACGTTGAACAAAACCACTGTCGATCTGGTGGGAGCAGAAGTCAATATCCGGCACTTTTTTTCTGAATTTTTTTTATGAATCCGACAGTACTCCTCATACCGTATTTCCACCGTTGATTATTCATGAGATCGGTCTAAATTTAAAAAAAGAAGAATTCGACAGCAATTTCTCTAATCTCGCCTTTGAGGAAATCAGTTACATGCTATATATCATTTTAGAAAGAACCTCTCATGGGCATTACGTCACGATCGATCCAGCCATCGTAAAACAGTTTCGCAAAGAGTATTATCTCGAGCTGAAAAATTTAAAGACGATGCTGTCGCATCATTTACAAACAACGATCGCCGAAAAAGAAATCATCTACTTTTATGCTTTATCTATGGGGAAGCGGACGGTGTTTGATATTGAGATGGAAAGAAATTTTTGCAACAAGCTAGGCAGAGATTCTCAGATCCTGCAATTAACCCAACGCTATCTAAAGGAAGTAGTGGTACCGCCCTATGCGTTTGAATACAGCACGGTTTTGATTCATTCCTTTTTTGCTACAGTCTTACTAAAGAACAAACTTTCCCCGGTCTTGAATAAAGTGATTCCAGATTTGATTTCATTTGTTAAAAAGCAATTTCCCGAAGAGATGGCACAAAACACCACGTTTTTACAAAAGCAATTCAAGCATCTAAAAGGCTTGTCTTTAGAAATGATCGTGGATATCAGCGCAGTCTTAACGATTCACATGGACTGTGTCAAAGAATTGTACTGGGGAAAGCCCAAAAAAATCGCATTTCTATTGGAAGGAAATCAATTTATTTCTCAACGGATTCAAGTCACAGCACGTAAGTATCTTGGCAGCTACCAACAACTCTATTTTCCTAATGTGTTAGATATTAATCCTGGCTATTTTGAAGCGAACCAATTTGATATTATCGTTACCAATTATAACGAGCATATGTCGAATTTTTCTTGTTCAGGAGTCTATTTATTATTCAATAAAATCCCGAACTCAACTGATTGGCGCAGACTCATGTCACTGATCGATTTTAAACTTTAGCCCTTGTCTATGTGCAAAAATATATTCAGATGAAAGATAGGAATGATGCAATCATGATGAAAAAAGGACATGTGACACCAGAAGCCTATTTGAAAAATTATAGTGAGCTTTGTTACTTACAGGAATATCCTTTGATCAAACAGGTGTGCACCGAGTTGCAGACACGATTCAAAGAAATTTGTTATACAAAATACGAGAATGTTCTCCAACAAATCGCTGATTTGTTAGAGATCGATGCTCAGTTACAAATGTTTTTAGATTTTTTTCGACATGATTTTTTTAAGGAAATCGAATTAGCAGAAGAAGAGATCGTCGAAATGATCAAAAAAGACAAAAATGTTTATTACAGACAAATGGCAGGGATTGGGACGAATCAAAAAGCGCCACATGGCTTGATTTATCTCAGCGAAAAATAGTAAAGATAGACTCTGATCGATCAAGACGGTCAGAGTTTAAATAATATATATCATCGTGTTTGATTGATTTGGAAAAAACTAGCATCGTTTGGTATAACTGATTATCTGAAGAGCGTTATGTTGTATACGTATATAGGAAGAAAAATCTAGCGATCTGACTTACACATTGTCTAATACAACCAAACGCAAGATTCGTGGATTGATTTGCTTAAGTAGTCGATTCCAATCGGTAGCGTCAGGAAATGACTTCAACAACACGCATTCCACTTCAAGCAAAAACTCTGTGGTGTATTCGGAATAGTTGGTGACCAGTAGATCGATGTTCTTTTCTTGGAGATATTCTGGCGATAATTCGCCGGCGTCAGGATAATAAAGCGTATGAAAAGGTGCCAAGTATTTTCGGATGATACTTTCCGCATATTCACAAGCATACTCATTTCCTTCGAAAATGATCGCGATCGTTCGTTGCCGCCCCCAATTTTCTTCTTTGATCGCTTCCATATGCAGCGTCAGACTGACGCAAATATCATCTAGGTAAGTCGGATCGTAGAATCGTTTGACAAGTTCGTGATGGCTTAAAAAAAATTGGTTTTTTTGGTATTCATCAGTGAATTTTTCCTTGACGAATTGCGTTAAATCATCGATGGCGACATTCATTGTTGGAGAGAGTAGCTCTCTTAATTTCAGTCGGATGAAAAAGCTCTCTAACCATACTAAGTCCTTACTTTCATCAAATGATGAGCCACGAGTTTCTTTATAAAAGTCATGGGCTAGTTGTTTGATTTCAGGCCATTGTTCGCAAACAAGCTCACTTGTTAGTAGGGCAGGTTGGTTGATTTTTTGCCGACAAATCAGACAGATAAATAAAAAGATGACTTCTTCTTCAGGAAACGTACAATCAAAGAAACGTTCAATAATGGCATGTAAAGATTCTAATTGAAAAAATGGCTTGCTTTGGTCGTAAAAGTTTTTCAGCTCTGCAGAAAGATGGACCTGTAAGCCATTTTTGTTGCGTTCAATAGCGATATAGAGAATATAAGAGAAATAGGAAAAGGCGGAAGCCAGTTGGGTTTTATCCTGCCAGCATCGAGTTATTTCTATCACAGTATTTTGCACGTCAATCGAGGGGAACAGTGTGTTTACGTTAATCGCTGATTCATAATAAAAAACAAAAAAGAACTGGCGAACGTTGATTTCCGAACCAATCAATACGACGGGATTTGTGGCGATTTGCAAGTGAAAAGGTGCTAAGTAGGTATTGATTTTTTTAAAGTAATTCAACAGTGCTTGCTCGGATAAGTTTAATGCGAGACTCCAATCAAGTAAAGAATACTTTTCGTTGAAAAAAAAGCTTTCTAGCAGTTGAAAAATGGGTTCGTCTTTGACAAGAAGCTGTTTTTGCTTTAAATAACCGTCGGGATCAATTTCTTCAATGGAATAACCAAATTTTGTTGAGTGAATCGCAAGAGAATCTTTGAAGAACTCGCGGAGCGTTTGAATATCAGTGATTAGGGTTCGCTTGCTGCTTTGGGTGATCGTTGCTAAGCCTTTTAAGCTATAAGTATCTTTTTTTTCAAATTCACTCAGTAACTGTATTTTTCGAATCAATGATCGATTTCTGAAAAACTTTAATTGAAATTTTTTCATGAAAACCTCTCCTCTAAAAATAGGTGGTAGGTGAAAAAGGGCTTTTTTTGTTGCTTTACATATGAAATTTCGTCTCTTTCTCTGACTGAATAAAAGATGAAGGAACATTATTCTAGTGAAAAATTTCACCGGCTGGTGAAATTTATTATTTTTTTTCACGGACATTTGACGCTATAGTAATCATATAAATCGTTTCTTGAGCCAATCGCTAGTAAAAAAGGCAGGATTTTTATCGAAACTAAGAGCCAGCGCATGTTAACCAAGTTTTTTGCTTTAGAAGTTAGTCATAAAATGTTCGCTCAAAAGGTAAATACGTAAAATGGAATGCAATGGTTGAAAATAGAGGAAACTTAGTAAAAATGTTTTCTATGAAAGCAAGAACAAAGGAGAAGAAGGTATGCAGGCGAGAAAAATAGACAATGCAACAGACTATTTGGCATATTTCCAAAAAGAACTCAATCAAAGAGAGGTGTTTCAACACTTTCCTAAAATATATGGATATTACCAAGAACTTTCGGAAACGTTTCTAGCTGTGTTTAATAAAAAGTACGAGAATCTTTTTGTTCAGTGGGCCAAACTATTAGCGATCGATGCGCAACTTCAAATTTTATTGGAGCTTTGCAATCATGGGAAAGATGACTTAGTCACTGATCTAGGCCTAACTGAAGAAGAGATCATTGCCATGATTCGGAAAGAGCATCGCTTTTTCTATCGTGAAATCACAGGACTGAAAGTCACTCAAAAACCCAAAGTCGGTTTGATTTATATGAGTGAAGAATAATCGTCTTTCTGTTCGTCAAGAACTTCATTTTTTGTATTCACGAAATAAATTGCGAGAAACAACTAACGGCTAAGTAGCTTTTGAGGAAGCTACTTAGCCGTTTTTGGGCTGATTTTAGGAAGTATCCAATCCTGGGCTATTTTCGCAATACGCCCTCGATGGCTTGGTGGATCGCTAATAGGTCTGGCAAGGTGATCTGTGCATTGATCAATATTACCGGTATTTCTGCCGATGTTGCGGTCAATGGTGATGTACTGATACAAAGATCATAATCATCGTCTTCAAAGTGATCCCGCAGATCGAGGTTATAGAAACCTTGAAAAGGGGTTTGGATCAACTCCTTAATTGCTAAAGAAAGTGCGAAAGGCAGGTCCGTTTCTAACTTGATTCGGATGACTTGCTGAAAGCGAGCTGGAGGTAAAATCAGCGTCCAGGCTGTTGCTACATACAAAGCCAGTCCTTTGCGTTTTTCCAAATCCTCGTGATAGACTTTTAGATAAGCTAGCAATTGTTCGGAATGCAGTTGCAAATTCGGAAAATGTTCGGTAAGGAACTGAGCTGTGTTATAGCCCGCTAGCGTATGAACAGTTTCGCCAAACAGTTCGACGGATAATATCCCATTCAGGATCGTATTCAAAATGACTTGTTTACGTGGTTGGGAAATGACCATCTTTTCAGCTGGCGAAGTCATTGAAGCCAGTGCTTTTTGAATCGTAGTAAATTGCTGGTCACTCGTTTTTTTCGAAGGAAAATAACAATTCAGTTGCTCCTCTGGAAACGTTCGCTCTAGATTGGACATCAGCCACAAAAAGCAAAACTGACATTCTTTTTCATTCAGAAAAAAGTGAGTCATTAACTCCTGTGACAGTTGGGTAAAAATCGGTGTTTCTGGATTCGTTGATTGTTGAAATAAGGTCAAGTCTAAGCCCTTTAATGGTGGTTGGAGCTGTAACTTTTCTTCGGCAATCGTTTGACCTTGGCGGAAACGCAAACAGATTACGGCTAGTATATAGGTCGTCTGTTTCAATTCAATCGTGTTAAAAGGTATGTGATTGTTGCGATAGAAAGCTCGAGCGATCTCCTCACATTTGCTTTGAGAGAGACGATTGAAAGGCCAATCAACACCTGAAAAAGTACGCCAAAAGAAGGCGACCATAAAATAGCGAATGCGCGCTTCATCACCATTCAGCTGTACATTTCCTTTGGATTTTTTTAATGTAAAGCCTAAAGGTGCCAAGAGGTTCTCCAGTTCATAGACTCTTTTGCGCACAGTAGACTCCGAGAAAAAATAATCGTTAGCAAATTGAACCACATTAATCTCATTGTGCAGGAGCAATGTTTCTAATAATTGAAAAAAAGGATTCTTTGCTAGTAGTTGTCGTAGCAGATGTTTATAGTCTGTTTTGTTTCCGTTAAATTTATATCCAGCTCCGTGTTTGGCCAGTAAGATGGGGTGTTTTTCCTCGGCATTTTGCTCAAGCTGTTTTGTTAACGCTATGAAACTTTTTTGGATTGAGCGGCGATCAAGAGCAAGGGTGGCACTGATTTCTTCAATTGGGACAAAACGTTTTTGTAAATACAAGAAACGCAATAAATCGAGGTCTTTTTTCAGACTACTCCCAAAAAAAGTGTAGAATCGTTCCATCAAAGGACCTCCTATCTCCTTAAACTATTGATGATTCATCTTCATCATAGCATAAAAAAGGATATTTTTTTGTATAGGAAATTGACATTTTTTTGTCTCTTTTCAGGGCTGGGATGCTCTATACTGTGGTCTGGTAAAAGAATAAGCTTTTGCGCTAGCAAACAGGAAGAAATGATTGGAAATAAGAGGAGTGATAGAAATGGAAGAAAAAAAAGGTTGGTTCCAAAAAAACAGTCGCTTATTACTGATCCTATGTACTTTTATATTGAGTATGATCAGTGTCAGCGCGAAAGCGGCGACCTATGATTTTGACTATCAGGAGAACCAAGCGGGGCAATACCTTACCCACGGTACGGCTGCTGGAGATACCTACAATTATGATTATGGAAATGCACCTGGAGTCGAGTTTGATAGTGAGAATTATGTCAATTATGATGATCAGGCGTATTTAAAGAAAAGTGTGCAAGAAGTTGCAGGAAATCAAGGATTGTTTGACGTCACCCTTGATGTTAAAGGAAACCAAACGAACAATGCGGTTGATTTAGTTTTAGTAGTCGATTTTTCTTCTTCTATGACTGGAGAAAAATTGAATAATGCGTTGTTAGGCTTGCAACAATTTGGCACGGAATTGGCAGACTCATTAGCAAATGGCTCTATTCGAATCGGGATCGTGGCCTATAATCGCTATGTTTACTCCACGAATGGTTTTTCAACAGATATCGATTACTTAGAACAGTTTCTACGTCAAACCGCAGAGTCCCATTCCGGAACATTCATGCAAAAAGGGTTATTAGAAGGTGAGCGGCTCTTGCTGGAGGAAAGTCGTCCAGAAGCTGAAAAACTTTTTATCCATATTGGTGATAATAGTGCCAATCGTAGTTATCTTCCTGTAGAGGGAGCGACTACCTATCCTAACACGGGGGAGATCACAGACTATAACGGTTATCACACCCAAAGCTATGTCAAAGATTTTCAAACTGATAATTCTGCGTATCATACGACAAGTTCATCTTCTTCGGATTCTCTTGCAATCCCTGTCAGTACTTCGGTAGTGACAGACGCGACTTTAGGCACGATCGTCGCGATCAAGGAAGCGGGCTTTCCAATGTATTCGGTGGCTACTGCTCCGTCTTCTCGCGGGGAATACATTGGTCGAAACTTAGCTACATCATCAGGGAATTATTTAACGATAGATGAAAATCTGGTTGGCTTAGGTTCAGCGTTGACGGAAATCGCAAATAAAATCGATAAAACAATCTCCAATGGTACGATCACTGATCCAATGGGTACAGGAATCTTGCTACAAGGTGCAGGTAGTTTTGATTCCGATAACTATCAACTGGTTGGATGGCGAAAAGATGAACAAGGAACTTGGGTCGAAGCACCTGACCTAGTGGCAAATGTGCAAGTAGCAGAAGCCGATCAAACCATCACTGTCAGCAATCTTGCTTTGGGTGAGAACGAGCGAGTTACATTGACCTATCAAATCCGCCTTGATACTGAAGACTCTTCATTCCAAGGAGAAACATGGGTTCTATGTAACGGTCGTACCACATTAGTGCCGGAAGTAGACGGAGAAGCAGTAGATTTTCCAATCCCATCGATTAAAGCGCCAGTGGTTTCGATAAATGTCCTTAAGAAGTGGGTCAATGTTTCTGCCGCCGAGATTCCAGAGCAGATCGAATACCAAGTGCAACGAATGACCACTACCTCGGAACAAGGTTGGCAAATTTCCGATCCACTGACCTTGAGCAAGGAAGACGATTTCCAAGTCACCCTCAGTGAGGTTCCTGTTAATGGTCAACAACTCGTGTTACCCAAATACAATAATCAGGGAGAAGACTTCAGTTATACAGTGACGGAAATCAATGTTCCTGAAGACTTTGAAAGTACGGTTACTAACGATGGTGAAACGATTATTCTAACAAATACCAAGAAAGAGACCGAACCAAGCACAACAGAACCAAGTACAACAGAACCAAGCACAACAGAACCAAGCACAACAGAACCAAGCACAACGGAACCAAGCACAACAGAACCAAGTACAACAGAACCA